>CALCJP010000034.1 GCA_937967625.1 uncultured Saprospiraceae bacterium | reverse complement strand
TTGCATGGTTTCCACGGAAGTGGTAATTGTACAATCTGCTTCGCCATCTTCGGCTTTTACCTCATTTGAGTCGCCTGTTCCGTCAACTAAAATGGCGTTTCCGTCAAGGACAAATTTTATTTTCGCTCCAATGGCAGGTGCATTTGCTGCCTGCTCTTGCAATTGTTCTAAAGTCATTTATTTTTAATTTTATTAAAAAGATTTTCAAAGTTATGACTGAAGTTGTTTAAAAATAGAGTTTAGATGCGAAAAAATGAAGTTGAAGGTTCTGAAAAAGCTAAATTTTTCAGTCATAGCCTTAGCTACGGCTGAAAAATTTAGCGAAATCAGGTTCTTCAAATGCGATTTTTTGCAGCTTAAAATCTATTTTTAAGCAACTTCACACTAAAAACAGATTGGAGTTGCTTTTTGTTGCGAGGTTATTTTCCGAAAGGAAAAAGAAATTATTGAAGCTGAACCTTACCGGCGCCAAGGAGCATTCCCTTTCGATTCCTAATATTAAAGAAATACATACCAGAGATTAGTTTTTCCTTTCGGAAAATGAATTGGCTACCATCAAAATCCACCCTGCGCAGCAGTCGTCCATGCACATCAAATAATTGGAATTGATGCTTTTGGGATGTCGCGCCAATTAATTCGATTTGAGTCTGCTCATAAAAAGGATTCGGTGCTACTCTTACTTCCAACAAGTCGGGCTGAGAAGGATTTCGAGTAGAAGTAGTAATGAAATCCATCCCAATCTGATGGAAGGTTTCATTGGTGGTGATAGGCGGATTGAAGTCGAAATAAATATCCGCATCATTGTAAATGATAGTGCCATTCGGCAAATCTTTCTGAGGCGTGATTTTGAATTTCACAAATCCATGGGAGCCGGGTTCGTTGGTAGTGCTATCAACCAACAAGATGTTATTAAAAGTAAATTTGAGAATACCGTTTTCATAAATCTCAAATTCATACGGATGACTTGACGAGCCAATTTGAATTGTGGAGCGATCCAATTCAGCCGCCAGCGTGTCTCTAATCACCACCGTAAAGGCAGTATCAGTCCCCGTGTTTTGAAATCGGATGATGTATTCCAATTCCGTTTCGGGTTCAATAAAATGGGCGCTTTCATAGCCTTTCGGAAAACCTCGCTTGTCGTTGGGATCATACGAACCTCGGTTTTCCTGACAGTCAATTTCAACAAAATTGTCTCCATCATCTTGTGGAAACTGAGTTACGAAACCAATACTAAACGGATTGGCTCCACAGCCTTCCACTGCAATGGAAGGTTCACTCTTTCCGGGGTGGCCAGGAGTTTGGTCTATTTCAAAGCGCACCGTTGCGCCAAGTGGTTTTACTTTAATGACAGTGTCTTGCCCGCCACCTAAATTAACGGGTATCGTTCGTGTAAGTACCTGATCTTCGATAATGATAAAATCTCTCCCCACCGACATCGCATTGATGGATGTATTGGTGATTGTTACTGCCACAGAGTCACCTGAACAGTTAGCTTCCAATTGGAGACTAACGCCATCCCAAGTCATATCGGGTTGAATACAAAAGGTGTCAGGAAGGATGCGCACTTCCGTGCAATGAGTTTGCCCCAAAACTGTCGAATCACAATCTACCGTCGTATAGACTTTAAAATCACCACACTCAAATGGGTCAAGATTGCCTACTTGAAAAGTAAACTGATTGCCGCCCAATGCGGTGAGGTTGACACTTGCACTATCCACAGTCAGAAAAGGATCGAACTCAAGTGTCAACTCCGCATTAGTAGCAGTTTGTGTACCGGAATTACAATAAGAAACAGCGTAGGTATTTGGGAAACACCTGCGTAAAAACGGCGTCGATACATCCACCGTTAAATAAGAACAGTCAGAAATCTTTTGAATCGGAAATTGGATATCTACAGTATCATTGGGATTGGCAAGTACTGCCACTATATCATTTTGACAAGGCTCCCAATATGGATTGGGAATAATCAAATGCACTTGGTAGGTGCCTGTATCTACATTAACAGCGAAGTTTCCTGCCGCGTCAGTAATGGTATAATAATTTTTTGCTCCACTGACCTCAACAAACCATCCTTCGATGCCTGCCTCGTTGGGATCGGGGAGGCAATTGAGATTATCATCTTCAAAAACATTTCCCGAAAGGATGGAAGAAAAACTATTGCCGGAGGCATCTGTTTTGACCAGCCAAGCATCAAAACTACCCGCGCCAAAACTTGAGGTCGTCCCACAGAAATAAATATTTTGGTCATTTGCCCAAAGTGCACTCGTGACGTCTGTTCCTAATCCACCATAGGTTTTTGACCAGACGATGTTTCCTTTATCATCGGTCTTGACGACCAAGGCATTTCTATCACCACTTACAATCTGCTCTTGACGACCTGTTAAAATTAAATCGCCAGTTGGCAATTGTGTTATCGAAACGATGCGCTCTTTTTCAGCGATGACCAGTGTAGTGTCGAATAACAAGCTGCCATCTGCTGCGATTTCTGCTAACCATATATCCTCATTATCAGCACCGATACCATTGTCTCGAAATCCAGCGATAAAAAAACCGCCATTTTGTGAAGGAGTTATACAGCGTGCTTGTTCTTCATCGGGGTCGATGCCATAGTTATTTTGCCATGTAATGGCGCCAGAGGCGTCAATTTGGGCAACGTAGGCATTGACACTTGAACCGTTGTGAGTGTAGCCGGTAACGACTACCTCATTGCCCGAAAGGGCGATGATTTCATGAAGTTGATCGGTATTGTTGCTACCGAATGTTTGGCTCCAAATTTCGTTGCCATTCGAATCGATCTTGACAATAAAGAAATCATTTGCGCGATTTCCGATAGCTACCAAGTTGCCATCAGTTGTTTTGACAACGTCTCTAAGTGTTACGGAATCTTGGGTGGTTGCGAAACTCAAAAGAGAATCGCCGAGGGCGTTTGTTTTCCAGATCATGCCTTGGGAGGCAAAAGTATTACCGGCAGTCCCGGCGATGATGATAGAGCCGTCAGAGAGCTGTACGCTCGCATTGGCTATATCTTCAACCCCAGAACTGCCAAAAGACCTATGCCATTGAATGCTGCCATCCACGTCCGTTTTCAAAAGATAGACATCGCGGTCACCACTACCACTTTTGGTGGTGGTTCCTGTGACAATCCATCCATTGTCTGCAGTGCGGATGAAGTCGTTAGCGACCTCTGAAGTAGAATCTCCATAGGTGCGCTCCCAACCTTGTGCATTCAACATCGCATAGGTCAGTAATAAATAGAAAACAGCCAGAAGTTGTATGTATCTACTTGATTTCATAAATTCAGTGTGATACAAAATATTGTTAGAATCAATCAAAATTAAAATGACAATGAAAATCAAAAAACAGAGCAGATTTAATCTGAACCTGTATTTTCATTAGATTATCAAATCAATTTTTTCAAAACTCATTAGTCAATTAAATTCTTTATAAGTTCGGGTTTCAGATGTCTTGATTTGGAAATAGAGAGGCTTTGATAATCTAAATGTCCAAAAGTATTTTAACACTTTCCACGTACAAAAAATGTCCATTCTCGGATTTTTTTCTATTTTTACATAAATAAATTATTTGATTTTACTTTCGTAAAATATTGATAATCAAATATTTAAAAACAAATCTATCAGTAAACAGCCAGAATTTTTTTATCAAATTCTCGAAAAAAATTCATTATGACTGATAGTCGTATCATTCAAATTTTAAAGACTTTAGACAAAAAGGAGCTAAAACTGCTTGATAAATTCGTGCGTTCGCCGATTTACAATCAGCATAGTGATGTCATTGCGTTATTCGATTTTCTTAAAAACCAATTGAAGAAGGGTAATGAATCGCCGAGTGCGGAAGCGACTTTTCGCGCCATTTTCCGAAAGGAAAAATATCAAGCTCAGAAGCTACACTATGTTAATTCCTATCTAACAAAGTTGTTGGAAAAGTTCTTTAGTTGGTATGAGTGGCAGGAGGAGGAAAGCCATTCGAATCTTTATTTGCTACGCGCTTATCGACGCCGACGACAGGATCGACATTTTGAACGAGTTTTTTCCAAACAAGAAAAAGAACAATCTAAAGAGCCTTTGCGCAACAGGGCTTATCATTTGGCGAAGTATCGACGCTACGTTGAAAAGGTTTTGGTGGATTCCGGAAGACGCTCTTCTCAAATCCCCCTTCAAGAACTATCCGATGCCCAGGACATCTCATTCATTATCGAAAAGCTCTATAATGCGTGTACCATAGTGAGCCATCAAGCAGTAGTCAAAAAGGAATATGACACTGGGCTACTTATGCCGCTTCTCAAGCACATTGAGAACAGCGACCTCATTGAAATCCCTGCTATCGCAATTTATTACTATTCCTTTAAAGCACTTTCTTCAGCTAACAACACTGAGGCATTTCAAAAACTGAAGAAATTGCTGACGCAAAACCAAGCTGCTTTTACGCCGACTGAACTTCGGGATCAATATGTAATCGCTAATAATTTTTGTATTCGCCAAATCAATGAAGGAAAACGCGAATACTATAGAGAAGCTTTTGAACTTTATAAATCAGGATTGGACGCGGAAGTCTTTTTAAACAATGGAATATTGAGTCGCTGGAC
>CALCJP010000033.1 GCA_937967625.1 uncultured Saprospiraceae bacterium | reverse complement strand
AGGAGAAACGCATTCTCATGAAGAAGTCCGCGAAAAAATCAGATCTTTTCTTCATAAAAAATAATTAATAAAGCTAAAAAAATAACCTTTCGATTTGAACATTTTCCGAAAGGAAAAATTCGAAATTCAAAAGTGGATTTCTGAAAAACGAAACCTTGATTCCTTCCTTTTCTATGAAAGTAGATTTAGAGAAAAATACCAAGATCATATAAAGAGCCAACCAAGGGATCAAGAATATTTCAATAGGTATGTATAGTTCAAAGTCCCTAATTTCTTTTCAAAAAAGCCCTTCTTTTTTGAGGGCTTTTTTGAAAAAAAATTGTTGTTGATATTATGATTTTTTAACTCTTGCCTCTTGAAGCGAAGCGGTCTTGATTCTTATGTCTTTTCTACCTTCTAATTCCCGCTACTGGAGTCGATTTATCAAATTTTCCCGTAAGGGCAGGCGTCTGAACCCCCATCGTGTAGCGACTCACGGATTGCAATACGTAATTGAAAATCTCATCAATTGTCACCACATCGTTTTCATCAGAATTAGCCTCTCCTTTCAGACCTCTCAACAAAAAGTGACTGAAAATACCGGAACGCAAACCGGTGTCTTCAAGCGAATATTCGCCTCCCTGAGAGGACATGATAAACGCCATGCCTTCTGTCGCATTTTTGAGACCTCCATAGTAATGTTTTAGGGTATTATCCACGTCGGGCTGCATTCCTTTTGCTGCCAATAAATCACTGCCGTTCATTGCCAAAAGGCTGCCTGAATGGCACGCATCTGCAAAGACGATTTTTTGTTTCGCTTGGCATTTATTCAAAATCTCTTTGACCTCGTCGTGCTGCAATTTATTATGAAATCCATTGTAATTGACAGGCAAAAAGGAACCCTCCAAACCATGACCGCTGAAATAGAAAATGACTACATCATTGTCATCTGCCTTAAAGAAAACCTCTTGCATGGCGGTTAGCATTTTATCTCTCGTGACGTCATGATCGATGAGTAATCGGATTTGCTCATCGGGCAATGCGCCGCCTTCCGGGCTTTTCAAAAAAGCGAAAAATTTGAAGGCATCATCATCTGTATAATTCAGTTTTGGTAAAAATTCATAATCACCAACTCCAGCCACCACTGCCCAAACTTTTATCTCTTCACTCACGTCTGGTTTCACTTCCAAATGCTTCATCTCAGGATCGCCTTTGCTGATTTCTTGGACGATGACTCCATAATTCCAAACGCCTCCAAAGACCTTTCCTGTAGAGAAATAAATCGTGCCTTCGCCATGTGGGGCATGTCCGCTCCACCCGCCTTCGTAACGGTCACCGTTCGTATAGAAAACAGTACCCGAACCCTCGGCATTTCCGTTAAGGAAATTACCAATGTAGCGGGTGCCATCGGCGTAGGTGTAGATTCCTTTTCCGGAGTTGCAGGTAGATTCATTGCAATTCGTCAGCCCATCCGAGGCTTCTTGGATTGCGGCTGCAATTTCTGCATTGCCTTCTAAGGTGCCATCGATCCAGTTGCCGGTTTGTGCCAGACCTTCGGTATCGGTAAAGGTACCTTCACCATGCTTCTGATTCTCTTTCCAATTTCCTTGATATTGGCTACCGTCTTTGTAAAACATGGTGCCCTTTCCATCAAATTTGCCATCCACGAAATTGCCTTCGTATTTCTCGCCGCTATAGAAAAAGTAATTGCCTAAGCCCCACGGCTGGCTGTTTTCAAAGTTGCCTGTGTAGCGGTCGCCGTTGTAATAATTCATGGTGCCCTGCCCACTGATGACACTTTTTTTGAAGCCACCCACATAGACATTGCCGTTTTTGAAAGTCATCTTGCCGCGACCCTCGCGGTAGTGATCGACCCACTCACCTTCGTAAACGTCACCTTTGCTAAAGTAAAGCGTACCAAAACCATTAATTTTACCATTCTTGAATTCACCTTCGAATTTGGCGCCACTTGGATAGAGAAAAGTTCCGATGCCGTCCCAGCAATCGCCCTGGAGGCATTGAGCGCTCAATTGAATGGATAAGAAAATACCTATTACTGACCATACCAACGTCTTCATAATCTTAATTTTTTAAGTTACAAAAGGGGGTTAAAATTTAAGGTATGGTTGCTATCTATAGGCGGAGCGGTTTGAGAGTTGATAAATTTGTGAATGAAACGTAAACAAAACTTAAATATCAATTCCATATTGTTCATTAGGAATTTCTTTTTTAAATATTTAAGATTGTTCTACTAATTTTACCAATTGAACGAATACGTCAGTGTCACCGTTTTTAAACACTTGATAAATATTTCTTATTTTTTTCGCTTTCGCGAAATGGGGAGGCGGGAGATCGAGAAAACGAGATGGCGAGAGATCGAGATGGGATTGCTATTTGAGACCTATTTTTCTCGCTTTCGCGAAATGAGCTTAATTACCAAATTCATTTCGCGAAAGCTATAAAAAATCAAAATTCAACCTCGCCAAATAAATTTGGCGACTACTCAATAACTAAATATAAAATCACGATGAAGAAATTATTTTTCCTTTTAGCCCTCTCAGCAGGCATCTGGGCTTGCGGTGATACTCACACTCACGCAGAAGGCGATGACCACGCTCACCACGACCATGACGGACACGACCATGGCGACCACGCAGGACATGACCACGGAGATGTACCCATGACTTTTGGTGAAGAAATCACCGCTGACGGAGCCATCGCATTGAGCGAATTGGTTGCCAACATGGATGGCAAAGATGAAATCCAAGCAAAAGTCTCCGGAACCGTTGAGGCAGTTTGCAAAAAGAAAGGCTGCTGGATGAACTTAGTAGATGGCGAAAATGAGGTTTTCGTAAAGTTCAAAGACTACGGTTTTTTCATGCCTTTGGATTGCGAAGGTCAGAAATTGGTCATGCAAGGCACCGCAAAAGTTGAAGAAACAAGTGTCGAAGAATTGCGCCACTACGCAGAAGACGAAGGCAAATCAAAAGAAGAAATTGCCGCGATTACAGAGCCGAAGAAAGAATTGACTTTCTTGGCAGATGGTGTTGTTTTTGTGGAGTAGTTGCGAGTTGCGAGTTGCGAGTTGCGAGTTGCGAGTTGCGAGTTGCGAGTTGCGAAATAAAAAATCCTTACTAAAGAAGTTCAACTTAGTAAGGATTTTTTTTATTCCCTTTCGGGAGGTTTCGGGTGACTTGGGGAGAAACTCGCAACACGAAACTCGCAACCCGTTTCGCTAAAAGAAACTTTTATACCCCCAAAACAACTTACCCACCACGCGCTGCTGAACTAAGTATAAATCCTCATCATTGACATCAGCGTAATAGCGATGCACTGGAAGTTTTTCACCTGTGACTGGATGTGTTTACTCTTTATCGATTGGGAAAAATTTCACCACCTTCTTTTCTCCTGATTGCTTCTCAATTTCTAAGATTGAAAACGGAGTCGTAAGTCTTATAGAATCCTTTCCTTGGTTTACGTTTTCGAATCCTTCAGCTATAACTGACTCAAAACCAACAAGATAGGAATGCACAGCATTCGTATTTACTTTTCCGCCTTTTGGCGTAACGAGTTCATTGCCCGGCACGACCTCGAAATTATCTTTGCCATTTACTGCCAATTTAAATGCCTCACTTTTGCGAGTTGGATAATTGACACTTACCGATTTTATATCATCCGGTTTGGCTCTGATCAGGGTTTTGTCTCGCCAATTTTCTGCCTTTGGGGTAAAGCGCCAACGCAATCCGCCTTCAAGAGAAGGCAGGTGCATGACATAGGGTTGGTCGCTTCCTTCCATCATCATGTAGGTCCCCAATTCATCATTGGTAGAGCCACCGACGTAGTAGGTTTTTATCAGATTATCGGACTTACCGTACAACTCCACCTTGATGCCAATGGACGCCATTTCTTTGATAATGTGCTCGTTGCCGGCGCGCGATGGGGTAAATTTGACTGATACCCTTCCGAGGGTGGTCATCATGTTTTTCATGATATTGGCATTGGCTCTGAATTGGTCATTGACCATCCAATGGTCGTCATTTCGCGTAAGCGTAACCGTTGAGCCATCGCGCTGAGCGATAAAGATTTTATGGACATTGGCAACAGGCGTCGCAAATTGCATTCCTTCCAAAATACCGGCTGTTCTATCGCCTGATACTTCATCTTCCTTCATCAGCCACCAAGCGCCTCCGGCAGCAAGTGCAAATAAAAGCAATAGTCCAAGGGTAAAATTATTGTTCTTCTTTGAAGCCATAAATTTTAAATTGTTTGTTTCTCATTGAATACTTCTGCAAAGGTTGACAATGTCAGGCAATTGAAATAACAAACCAAGCTTTAATTGTTTAAAAGTCAGGTTTCAGACCTGGATTATCGACCTGTTTGAAAATTAGCGGATACTTTTGGATGGTTGGAAACTGGGCGAATCCTTCACGCCCCAATGAGTCAAGTAACTGATAATCAACCTCTTATAATTTGACTTTCGTCAAATACATGAGGTAAAAATAATGGGTTAGGATTTGAATATTTTCCGAAAGGGAATAAAAAATTGAATATCGATATTTCTATTACTTCCATTGGACTCCACTCGACCGTTAAATGCACCATTTGCCTCATCATCATACCTGATTTCATTTTTATAAAATGGCTTAAAAAACAGTTCGTTGTGGTAGGCAACGCGCAAGGTGGCGGATTTTAAAACCTTAAATTCTGCACCCAATCCAAAGAGCACTCCCAAACTGCCATCGTAAAATTGTGCATCATATTCGTAATCCAAAATCGTTCGGTTGAGGGGGTAATAGACCGTGCCGTTAGTCTGCAAATCATCAATTGCAAAAGTCTTGATTCGATACCGAAAACCCAATGTCGGAGCCAATTGAATCTTTTTCTTTTTGCTAACTAAGACATGGTAATTCACCTTCAAAGGCACCGAAAAAGAGTTAGAACGAACATAAACCGGAAGCCCGGTGCTGTTGCGACGGTACCTCATCTGCACACCCGATTCGATAGAGAATCGCGGATTCAAAAAATGTCGAACGTTGAAAGCGTAGGTACTCGAATTAGAGATAAAATTTTTCATAGCCCAGCCCGAATCTAAAATCTTAATGAAGTCTCGATTGGCAGAAAATTGCACACCGAGTTGTGTTTTGTTCTGACTAAATGAACTAATCACCAATACCAAAACCATAGAAATCAAAAGTAGGAATCGTCGTAACATGGGCATCGCGGTTTAATGTCGTTTTGCAAAAAACCTTAAATTCTTTAACAGATTGCCCTTTCGGGAAATTTTAATTTTTCCTGAGGTGGGGTTCTTACACAGAGTGGCACAGAGAAGGCACAGAGTCTCACAGAGAGGTGAGTTTCCCTTTTGAGAATCGTCTAATGCGATGATGGAGGTGGGGTTCTTACACGGAGTGGCGCAGAGGAGGCGCAGAGTCTCACAGAGAGGTGAGTTTTCCTTCTGAGCATCGTCTCTCGAAGAGGACGATGCGACTCAGAGGATCAAATCTTTTTATTTAAGCAATGGTTCTTGAATATATTTATTTAAGCTTCAAAAACTCCTGATGCAACTTCCATATCTGTAAAATCAAACTTTGCGACCCGTCATTATGAATCACGTAATCTGCTAATTTGATTTTTTCGGCTTCGGGAAGTTGCTTATCCATGCGAGCTTTGACTTCCGCTTTGGTGGCATCATCGCGGCTCATCACGCGAGCGAGGCGAATTTCTTCAGGAGCGGCAACGACGACTAATTTGTCCATCACTTTATAGTTGCCGCTTTCAATCATCAGCGCCGCTTCTTTCAAAGTGTAAGGCACATTTTTTTGGGCTTTCGCCCAATCTATTCCATCTTGCTTGACAGCGGGATGGACGACTGCATTGAGCGCTTTTAGCTTATCGGGCGTAGAAAAAGCTATTTTTGCGATGTGACGTCTGTTTAATTTTCCGTTTTTGTAATAGGCTCTTTTGCCAAAAATTTCGGTGATTTGTTCGATGATTTCTTTTTTTTCAATCATCAGGGCTTTGGCTCGATCATCGGCGTAGTAAATGGGGATGCCCAATTTTTCGAAGATTTTGCAAACTGTCGTTTTGCCGCTTCCGATGCCGCCAGTGATTCCGATGTTTAACATGAGTAGTATTTTATGGTTGTTGACTTCGGCTCCGCTCAGCCAACGGTCGGAACTCGCAACCGTTCCCTGAGCGGAGTCAAAGGGAACATCAAAACAAAAATTTCAATGCAACATATTCAATTTTTCAACTACTTCCTATTTTTCTTTTTGATGAGTTGTTCGCAAAACGCAGTTCAACAAAAAACGACCGATCCAACCAATCACGAAATCAGCCAACCCGTGGAGCGAGGCCTAATCGTTGGTGCAGAAAGAACGAGCAACTACCTCCCAACTCTAAAAGGCAAAAACGTCGGCGCAGTCGTCAATCAGACTTCCATGATTGGTGATAAACACCTGATAGACAACCTTTTAGAAAAAGAAGTAAACATCAAAACCATCTTCTCCCCTGAACATGGTTTCCGAGGCACTGCCGACGCAGGCGAAAAAATAACTGATGGCAAAGACCCCAAAACAGGACTTCCTTTAATTTCCCTTTACGGGAAATCTAAGAAACCTTCCGCCGCGCATTTGGAAGGTTTGGACATCGTGATCTTTGACATTCAGGATGTGGGAGCGCGGTTTTATACCTACATCTCCACGATGGCTTATGTCATGGAGGCTTGCGCCGAAAATGGAATCAAAGTCATCGTTTTGGATCGCCCCAATCCGAATGGGCATTATGTCGATGGTCCTATTCTCCGAAAGGAGTTTAAATCTTTTGTGGGGATGCATGAAGTGCCAGTAGTGCATGGCATGACGATTGGCGAATATGCCAAAATGCTCAATGGAGAAGGTTGGTTGGCAGCAGGTGTAAAATGTGATTTGACGGTGATACCATGTGAGAATTATGACCATCGGACGATGTATGAATTGCCAGTTAAGCCCTCCCCCAACTTGCCCATGATGGCTTCGATTTATGCTTATCCGTCTCTTTGTTTTTTTGAGGGAACTGTGGTGAGTGTTGGGCGCGGAACGGAAATTCCTTTTGCTGTTTATGGCCATCCTGAAGTAATTGGCGCAGAGACAGCTTTCACTCCTGAACCAATGCCCGGAGCGAAATATCCCAAATTGGAAGGCAAAAATTGCAAAGGCTTTTTTGTCCCGACCTCTTTCGAGGAATATTCGAAACCCTACCAATTGAACCTGAGCTACTTAATAGACATGCACAAGCAATTAAAAGATCGCAAAGAGCCGTTCTTTTTGAAAAATGGCTTTTTTGATAAACTGGCTGGAACCGACATTTTGCGAAAGCAAATCAAAAAAGGAATGAGTGAGGAAGCCATCAGAGCAACTTGGCAAACTGATATTCAGGCATTTAAAAATATTAGAAAACGCTATTTGTTATATCCTGATTTTGAATAGTTGAGATATGGATTGGAGCGTTATCTTTGCGGCGTCTTTTTTGACGTAGGGCAGAATGGCATTCCGCCACGGAGTTGAACATTCGCCTCAAGATGGAATAGTTACAAAGAACGATTCTTAAATATTCCATTTTGAATTTTGAGGATAACTTGGTCGCGGATTGCCAATCCGCCTTACGTTTTGGAGCATTAATTAAACATAGTAGCGGAGTGCCACTCTGCGCCAAATAACTTGAAGAAAATGAACAGACAAATTGACATGGTTGACCTAAAAGGTCAGTATGCAAAAATCAAATCTGAAGTCGATCAGGCAATCGCCGAAGTGGTCGAAAGTGCTTATTTCATAAAGGGTCCTTGGGTAAAAGAGTTCGCTTGCAATTTGGCGGGCTACACCGGCGCGAAATATGTCGTGCCTTGCGGCAATGGAACCGACGCATTGCAAATCGCATTAATGGCACTCGACTTAAAACCAGGCGATGAAGTGATTACCTGTCCGTTTACGTTTGTGGCGACGGTGGAGGTGATTGCGTTGCTGCAACTAAAACCCGTTTTTGTGGACGTCCATGCGGACACGATGATGTTGGACGAAACGAAATTGGAAGCGGCAATTACAGACAAAACCAAAGCGATCATCCCAGTCCATTTGTTTGGGCAGGTGGCGAATATGGAAGCCATCATGGACATCGCCAATCGCCATGATGTGGCAGTAATTGAAGATAACGCACAGGCAATTGGAGCGACCTATACTTTCTCAGATGGAACCACAAAAGGAGCAGGCACTATCGGTCATATCGGAACGACTTCCTTCTTTCCTTCCAAAAATTTGGGTTGCTATGGCGATGGCGGAGCAATCTTCACCAATGATGAGAAACTGTTCAAACGCATCAATTTGATTTGTAATCATGGTATGGAGAAGCGTTATTACCATGATGACATTGGGGTCAATTCGCGATTGGATAGCATACAGGCAGCGGTATTGGATGTGAAGCTAAAATATTTGGATGAGTATGGGAAAGCACGTCAGGAAGCGGCTGCGCGGTATGACGAATATTTCACGAAAGTGGAAGGAGTTACCATTCCTGCAAGGGCGAAAGGAAGTACGCATGTGTTCCATCAATACACTTTGAAGTTGGAAAATGGGCGTGATGAGTTGTCTGCCTACTTAAAAGAACAAGGCATTCCACATGGGATTTACTACCCTGTTCCATTGCATTTGCAGAAGGCATATATGCACTATGGCTTTCAAAAAGGAGACTTTCCGGTAACGGAAAAACTATGCGAACAGGTCATCTCATTACCGATGCACACAGAGCTGGATGAGGAGTTGCAAAATTTTATTTGCCAAAAACTTGAAAGGGGACTGCATTCTGCCTTAACTTTGTAGTCGTTTGTTGTAACTGAACTAAACAATGAGTTGCATTACACGTACCCTCCTCTATACCCTTCCTTACTTTATTTTTTTATTACTAAAATTTAATTCATACCCGTGAAGAAAATTCTTATTACAGGTGCAGCCGGTTTCTTAGGCTCTCACCTTTGCGACCGTTTTATCAATGAAGGCTATCATGTCATCGGCATGGACAACCTTTTGACTGGTGACAAAAAGAATATTGAACATCTTTTTCCATTAGAGAACTTTGAATACTATCACCATGATGTATCAAAGTTTGTGCATGTGCCTGGTGATTTGGATTATATCCTTCACTTTGCTTCGCCTGCAAGTCCAATTGACTACTTGAAAATGCCTATCCAAACCATGAAAGTGGGTTCTCTGGGAACACATAACTTGTTGGGATTAGCCAAAGAGAAAAAAGCAAGAATGTTGATTGCTTCGACTTCTGAGGTGTATGGTGACCCATTGGTTCACCCTCAACCAGAGGAGTATTGGGGTAACGTAAATCCAATTGGACCTCGTGGTGTTTATGACGAAGCGAAACGCTTCCAAGAAGCAATCACAATGGCTTACAACACTTATCACGGTGTGGAAACTCGTATCATTCGAATTTTCAATACCTACGGACCTCGCATGAGGGTCAATGATGGTCGTGTATTGCCAGCGTTCTTTTCTCAGGCAATTCGCGGAGAAGGATTAACGGTTTTTGGCGATGGCTCACAAACGCGTTCTTTCTGCTACGTGGATGATTTGGTGGAAGGGATTTACAGATTGCTACATAGCGACTATGACCAACCGGTCAACATCGGCAACCCAGACGAAATCACGATTATGGAATTTGCGAAAGAGGTTTTGGCGATGGTCAATAATCCAAAAGCGCACATTATCTATAAAGATTTGCCGAAAGATGATCCGAAGATTCGTAAACCGGACATCACGAAGGCGAAAGAGATTTTGGGCTGGACACCAAAATACAATAGACATGAAGGAATGCTTAAAACTTACGAGTACTTCAAGAAAGTAGTCGAAGTGCCTGCTGAGGCATAAGCATGATAAATTAAATCTTCTCCAATTTTCGAGGAGCATATAAAATCATAAAGCCGCTGTCTTTCGACAGCGGCTTTTTTTGATTCTAAATTTCTATTCAGAATTTCAGAACACTCATTCATAGAAAGTGTCTTTTTGCCCCGCTAAGGCTAGAGACAAAGGACGTTCCTGATTTCCCCTAACAATAACTTACAGAGTGCAACAATAAAACTTCATTGTTAAATACCTGATTTTCAGAGAGTTGTATTATTGTTGGGTGGAATGTGGTGAGTTCTTAGGGACTAAATTTTAATTCACTTTCGTGAAATAAATTAACGGCGCTCGTTCCAGTCTCTGACTGGAATGGAAGATCATTGCGTCTCCGACGCGGCGCTTGTAGCCACTTTTCTTTGGTGATTTGCAGGAGGTTTTCGTCAGGAGACGAAAAGATATGTGAGTTCAGTCTGGAGACTGAACCCAGCGGTTTCAGTCTTTAATTTCCCTTTCGGAAAATGACATCATTTCCCGAAAGGGAAAAATCACCGCCCCAAATGCACCAACAAAACCGAAATATCCGCAGGAGAAACCCCACTAATCCGACTTGCCTGACCAATCGTTTCGGGTTTGAGTTGGTTTAATTTTTCTCTGGCTTCCGCCGAAAGGGATTTGATGCCCTCGTAATCAAACTGCTCGGTAAGTTTGATGCCTTCGAGGCGATTCATCTTATCGACCATTTCTTTTTCTCGCTTGATGTAGCCTTCGTATTTCATGTTGATTTCGGCGAGACCGAC
>CALCJP010000032.1 GCA_937967625.1 uncultured Saprospiraceae bacterium | reverse complement strand
GGATATTTTGTTTAAAAAAGCGCAAGTTATTTAAATTTAAATCATGACCCGCGTTGATTCCTAAACCTAATTCGTTGCAAAGTTTTGCGCAGCGCGTATATGGAGCAATAGCTTCTTTCGGATTTTTTGAAAAATCATGAGCATAGGGGCCGGTGTAGAATTCAATTCGATCGGCACCTACTTTCTTTGCTCCTTCGATCATTTTCTCTATCGGGTCGATGAATATCGCTACCCGAATTCCTGCTGCTTTTAAAGTGCCGATGGTTTCTATTAAAAAACTTTCGTTTTTGATGGTGTCCCAACCGGTGTCAGAAGTCAATTGGTCGGGCGAGTCCGGTACTAAGGTAGCCTGGTCGGGTTTGTTTTTTAAGACGAGGTCTAAAAACTGATCGATAGGGTTGCCTTCGATGTTGTATTCAGTAGTGACTATCTTTTTTAAGGCAGGCACATCTGCATATTTGATGTGTCGCTCATCGGGGCGTGGATGCACGGTGATGCCCTCTGCTCCAAATTTTTCGCAATCCAAAGTGACTTTCGTCAAATCAGGTAGGTTGCTGCCCCGTGAATTTCGCAGCAATGCCACTTTGTTTACATTAACACTGAGTCGAGTTCTTTCTTTCATCTGTTTAGTAAATTAAGAGTCGCAAACTTACTAACTCCTTTCGAATTCCTTTTTTTTCGAAAGGAGTAACAATAATATAGAATTGTTAAAAACTATCTTCAGGGGGTAAAGTCTGTGACAAAAAAATGACCTAATTTTGTCATGTCACGAATTTCATGAAATTTGTGTATGGTTTTTGCTAAATGAAAATAGCTATGCTTTTCTTGATTATTCCCACTTAAATTCCTTGTTATATTAATTTCCCCCCTAATAATTAATATAAAAACTAAAATTGAGCTAATTTCGCTTTACTCCTTATTAATTAGCTAAGTGATTGATTTTGTGACACTGATTTTGTAAAAACAACACCTTTAATGAAACATCTTATTGAGATTTCTAAGATCGTAACGAAGAAAAAGGTTCGAAAAATCGAGATTTTCGATGATAATGCTTTGAAGCAAAAGAATTCGAAGTTCAATGAGTTTTACGAAGCCCTTACTGCCAATAAGTTCAAAAATGATAGGGACGCCGCGATGTTCCTCTACGAATCAACTCCAACTGATGATAAATACCGCCAACTAAAATCAAGATTTAGAAAACGCCTCCTCAACACACTTTTCTTTTTAGATGTCAATCGACCTTCTGCTTCGAGTTATGATCGCGCTTATTTTTCCTGCAATAAAGATTGGACTCTCGTAAAGATTTTGCTCTCGAATGGTGCGAATAAAACCGCAGCCGCTCAAGCAAGATCAATCCTTACTACTGCCCTTAAATTCAAATTTGCGGACGTCATCGTGAACTGCGCTCGAATTCTCAGAGAAGATGCTGCCAACAATGCAGATGAGAAAAACTTCGAAATCTATGATGGTCACATCAAACAATATTCGAATGTTTTGGAAGCAGAAATTCGCTCGGAAGAGTTGTTTCAGCGAGTGACGATCAACTACCACAAGCCGCTTCATGAGTTGACTGATTTGCAAGAACGAATTGATACGTATTGCGACGCGTTGGTGAGCCTTTCGGAGATTTATGATTCGCCGGTGGTCTATTATAATATGTTTTTGGTGTGGGTCTATCGCTATGAGATGTTGCGTGACTTCGAGGCGGTTTTGGAAGTTTGCGACCGTGCTGAAAAATATATTGAAGAACATCCTGAATATTACAGAGATGAAAAACTGGCGCTTTTCCAGATGAAAAAGATGTCAGCCTATCTCCATCTAAAAGATTTCAAAAACGGAAAAGTCAACGCCGAAAAATGCCTCAGCAGTTTCCCAACTGCGAGCGAACCGTGGTTCGATTTCATGGAAATTTACTTCCTCCTTGCCATGCATACCGACAATCACATCAACGCATTGGCAATCTTCAATCGAGCTACTGGTCAAAATAAATTTAAAAGATTACCGCTCGAAACCAGAGAGCGCTGGAAGGTCTATGAGGCATATATGATGTTTATCGTCGAAACGGAAGGTCGCAAAAACCTGATCTTGAAAAAACAGGTTCGGAAGGCATTCAAGATTGACAAGTTCCTCAAAGACGGATTGCTCTATCCGCGCAATCAGCGAAACTTTACCATACTTTTTCTCATCGCGCAGATCTTGTATTTGCTCGATAGCAAACAATACAACGAAGCGTCAGAGCGCATCGACCGCCTCAAATCTTACGCCAATCGGCAGTTAGATAAAGAAGCAAATTACAGAGTTATTCAATTTATCAGAATGCTCCAAACGATTGCCAAAAACGACTATAACTCAGGCATTCCGCCCAACTCCGAAAAATATTTGCAGCGCCTCAACGAGCGCCCACCGCTCTATCGCGGCTTGCTTTCCGAACTGGAAGTCATCCCCTACGAGCGCCTCTGGACAACCGTCCTCGAAATGCTTTAAAAAAAACGGCCGCTTCGCTTGACG
>CALCJP010000031.1 GCA_937967625.1 uncultured Saprospiraceae bacterium | reverse complement strand
TTTTAAAGTTAATCTAATATCAAGAACTAAGGTTTTTCCAAAAATTTGGATTGAAAGAGAGGGGAATAATTATAAGCTTAATATTGGTTCCGACGATGTCCGGGTTACTAGGCAACAAGACACAGGTGATGGAAATTACTTTTTTAAAGCTCATATGTCATTCAAAATTGGCGGTGTAAATAACAAAGTCTATATCGCTTTAAATCAAGGTGTTCTATTTGTTCGCGCCGCGTATAAATAATTTTCTGTTTGCCCCAACCCCAAAAACCAAAAACCCACAACACTAAGTAAGTATTCCACGCCAGCGGGGTGAGTCGCACTCACCCCGCCCAGGCGAGCTTTGCGCTAACTCATGGTCATTAGGTGCACATAAGCGCCATGGGATTGGAATGATTTGTCCTGCCGTATGCGGCGGAATGGGAGGGCTATGTCCCGATTCATTTGCCGAAAGGCGAGACGGTTTTTAATCATTCTTTAATCGCTGCGACACTGTCGCGGCACAAATCCTTATTGTCTTATGAAAAACGCATTGTTTTTTACAGGAATCTTTTTAACCCTAATTTTCACTTCTTGTCAAAAGGAAGTAATTGCCCCAACCCCTTTCACGACCACCGAGCAAACCGTTCAAAATCGCTCCGAAACCAGTGAAATCGAGGTCACCGTCGCCCAAAGCGAACTGACAGCCACCAAACTGATAGTGCTCTTTGACTCAGACGAAGACCTCAAGGTGGTGACTCCGGAAGCAAATCAGACGCTTTCTTTCACTCATGCGACAGGTGTCACAACATTTGATTTACAAGTCAACACAACCCAAGTCATCAACGACCAATTGGAGATGATCTTCGATTTAGATGGACTTGATTTGAGTGGCTATGAATTGGACGGCGGGCAGTTTATTATAATTGATGAAACAGATATAGATTAAAATTTTTAAAGAGGGCTGCCTTTGAGCGCAGCCCTCATTTTTTAAGTTGCAGCACTTTCCTTTTTTGAATTTTTAGCCAAGCTGCACCTTGCAAAGTAGATGTGTCCTTGAAAAGAGATTTGACCTTATTACCCTCAAATGGGATCGCATAATATAATTTTGATAATGCTCTTGTGAATTGGACAAATCGAATCCATGATTGATTCTCACCTTTTACTTTCTCTCGCCTGAGCTGCTTTTCGTAAGCGTCACAATAGTCCAAAAGAAAGGATTGATAGGAAGCGTTTTCTAAATGTAAACCAAAGCAGGCTTGAATCATTATGAATCGCGACACTCTCTGAAAGTAGGGTGATTTAAACTCTATGCTCAATAAAAGTCCAATTACTTTATCGTACTCCTCCTCCTTGTTTAGTGTGTGTGCTAATCCTAAAACCCTTCCTTCCTCCCTGTGCATAAGTGGGAGTTTTGGAGAAAACTTTTCGATAAATGCTCTTGAGAATTCAAAGTCTCTTTTCGCATTGCTTGAAGAAAGAATATTCAAATACATGAATGTTGAAATACTCCCTTCTTGCAATATCCAAAGTTCTCTTGCCCCTAATTTATACAACTGTAAAGAATCGCCACTCTCAAATTTTCCTTTCCTCCTCAATCTCATAAAGTCATTTACCAAAAGCGTAAAGTGTATCTTTTGATCTTTCGCGGATATGGATTGGTAGTTTTTCAAAAACAACGGTTCCAATATTTTAAAGCGATCCTTATCGTTTTCTTCTGCAAACTCAAACCGTTTCCGATATAAATTGATGGAAGGATGATCGATGCCTCTGCTCATCATTATCCAATTTTCAATCTCGATTTCTAATGACTTATTGGATTGTTTTAAAGCCCTATTTAGCGAAAGCGAAGAATTAATAGAATTCGCATTTTCTAAAAGTGTATATAGTTTTAATGCCTTCATGGCGTTGCCTAAAGCGGGACTATTTTTTCGATATTTTAGCGAAAGCGAGGTGCGCTCATCGAGCAACTTGTTGATGCGATATGCAAAAAAATGGTCTCTCGATTCAAATGATTTCTTTTGCTCCAATTTTTCAAATTCCCTCTCTGTTTTCTTTTCTAACCATTCATTTAGCTTCCTTTCGGAAAATGTCGATAACAATAGCTCCGTCCTCGTTTGGTCATCATGCCTCAGCCGCTCGTGCGTCAAAAACTGTTCTGCCTGCAAGTACATTTCCGAAAGGAGATTATTCATCCGGCGGTCGCTTGGCACCCTGCCCAATGCCTTTTCGAAGAGCGAGCGTTTATTCAACTTCCGTGGGGCAAATTCAGGATGATATTTCTTCAGCGCCACCAAAATATCCACCAGACATTTGGTCGGATTACACCAGGGCGACGCCAACCATTTTTCGAAAGAAAGGATCTCCCTTTCGGGAAATGTCGATAACATTCGCACCAATTTGGTTGCGTGTAAGGACTGTTTCGAGGTGGTAATGTTTTTCATAAAATACTGATATTCAATAAATTGAATACGAATATATGAAAAATAGAGGTGGTAATTGTTTTAAAATGTCTTTGGTGACTGGTTATGATCAAAATACCTTTAAGTCATGATGTCGAAACAACCATATCAATCACCAAAGGAGCCACCAAAAATGACCCCGCCCCAAAAAGCCAATTTTTTAGAGCGGGTGGTCGGCACCATGAATGCCTCCATCTATATCCTCAATCTCGACCCGTTTCGATTGGATTGGATCAATGATAGTGACCATACTTACAGAGCTTTGGGAATCGACGCATCCTCGATAATAGAGCAGGGCAATGAGATCGCCTACCGCATCCTCGAAAGCCCCGATTTTAGAGAGAGTGTGACAGAGGCAGTGGAATTCTTTTACAACAACCCCAATCAACGTTGGTATGGCGTTTTCAGGATTCGCCATGCCAACGACCAATACCGATGGATATACGCCACCTCCGTGGTCTTCGAAAAAAACGATCAGGGCATAGCCCAAAAAGTAGTCGTCACCGCCCTCGACTTAACCGAACATCTGAATACCAATGAGGCACTTTCAGAAGTCCTCAAAGAGTCCCGACAACAACGCTACAAAGAAACCATCAAAACGCTAACCACTCGCGAAATCGAAATCATTCGTTTATTAGCAAAAGGTCATAGCACTAAAGAAATTGCAAACCAACTCAATCGCTCATTCCATACCATAGAAACTCATCGTGGCAATATCAAAAATAAACTGGGCTGCAAAAATGTGGCTGAGATTGCGACGATGGGGGTGCGGATGGGGTTGGTGAT
>CALCJP010000030.1 GCA_937967625.1 uncultured Saprospiraceae bacterium | reverse complement strand
GGAATACGGGTCAATTCTTCCACGCGGGCGATTTTTCCTTCCTTCATGGCTTTGGCAACGGGGCTTAAAACCAATGCTTTCTCTGAGGGCCCTTTTGCGAGCAACTGCGCATAATTCCAACCATATCGAATCGCTTCTTCGTTGAGTCCGGCAGTGCCTTGCACCAATAGCTTGCTCGTTCCACTGATGGCGGCTGAAAGGTGTTCGGAGACCCAAGTCTTTGCAGTGCCCGGAATTCCGATGAGTAACAAGGCTCTGTCGGTTGCCAAAGTCGCCACTGCAATTTCCATTAGTCGTCGATTTCCAAAGTATTTGGGTTCGATTTCGGTGCCGTCTTTCAGCTTGCCTCCCATCAAGTAAGTAACTACTGCAGAAGGCGAGAGTAGCCAGCCTGTTGGCTTTATGCTTTTGTCTGCTTTGGCTAATAATTTCAGCTCTTTGGCAAATTCGTCTTCTGCATGCAGTCTTAATACATTGTCCATTTATTTATAATAAAATTTAAAATATTTTGTTATTGTTGTGAAACACCTTGGCATTTTTCTTGTAAGACAAGTACCCATTAATCAGATGTTAAAATCTGACAAGTTATTTTCCCCACATTTTGTTTTTTCCCATGACATATTTTCAAAGTACTCTGGATTTTTGAATCAGGGTAGTTTTTCTATTTGCTTTTTTTGAATTGACTTCAGAGGAAACTCATTTCTATATTTTCCCCATAGAATGAAGCCGAACTCATCAAAAAGTGGAAAGGTAAAATTACTTTTTCTAAGAACCTACAAAGAGAGAACATGGAAAATGTTAACCGAGTGCTGAAAATTAGCACCCAATGCCGATTTTTACTTTTAGTCATGCTTTTAGGGGTTGCCCCTCTGATGGCTCAAGACTTTAATTTTTGCAATTGTGATGGAAAGTTTGCCACGCCGACACCACCACAAGCCTACCGCAATGGAGTCATTTTGGCTTCTCAATTATTTAAATATTCCCGCATCACGCATCTGGCTCCGGTCACCAAGCGCTGTTTTTCAATTGATGCGCCCTTAATTTTTGATGAACCTTACTTTCGTAAAATGTACCAATGCAACTTCAACATGTTGCCGGGGTCATCTATCACTGTTTTGGCGTCAGGGGCAGGCGCTCATTTCAGAGAGTGCGAATTTACGGGCTGTGACGGCGAGCGCTGGAATGGTATTTTCCTTACGGAAAAATCAAAAGCAGAAATAGAGGGGTCTAAAATTTACGACGCAAACATCGGCATCCAAATTCAGGACAGTTGTAATGTTCATGTCAAAGGCGTCCACTTTTACAACAACAATATCGGTATTGATGTCGCTCCCGGAGCAGTTCCGGTTGAGTGCGATATTTTTTCCAATACATTTGAAAATAGCTCTATCGGAGTCAATTCGATGGGTGGATTGATGCTTGGTCAGTCAGAAGAAACTGCCAATACATTTGGTCCCAACCTACAGATTGGAATAGCAGCCAATGAAGGAGCGATGGTCGTAAAGCACTCGAATTTTGATTCTTGCTTCACGGGTATTTCAGCGAGTAACTGCGCGCTGCTCGATGTTTCGAATTGCACGTTCGATGGTAGTTTCAACGCCATCCAAGATTTCAACTCGAACATTAGAATCACTGATAATGAAATCCTCAATAACCAATACAATGGTATTCAACTGATAGGGCATTTGCAACGAGAGATTTTCATCAAACACAATGAAATCACTTCTGCCAATGGAATCATTTTAAACAATATCAACGGCGAAGATTTGGTGGTTTCAAACAATGGAGTCAACTCCAATAATTCCTTTTTTACAGGAATCGAAATGAGCAACGTCATTTCCAAGAATGGAAAGGTTGAAGAAAACTCTATTACTGAAAATGGCGCTTTACAAGCGGACGGCATCCTGATGACGGTTTGTAAAGACCTCACCGTCTCACAAAACGTTATCGAAGTGCTATCCAAGCAAGCAGTTGGTTTGTCAGCAGTAGGTAGCTGGGATTGTCGAGTTTCTGAAAATTTCTTTTTTGGATCTCAAAATCAAACAGGTGCCTTGCTCGAAAATAGCCAATTGGACTTTGCTTGCAATCAATTTTATGACTATTCAAATGGCATTCTTGTGAAAGGATTTTCGGTGAGTGATATCGAAACCAATACTTTCCATAATAATCAAATTGGTATCTATTTCGAGGCAAGCGGCATGTCAGGTCCTCAAAATCATAATGGCAACCGATGGGTTGATCCGATTCAAAGATTGGGTGCTTATCATGACAATCAGGATTTGAGTTTTGCGCGTATGTCTCTTTTTGCAGTCGAGCGCGACGAGTTGCCACTGCGACCAGAATTGACGCTTCCTAATGGCTGGTTTGTGGAAAAGGAAGGTACAAGTAAAGAATGCGGACATGGCAGTAAATCTGTCGAAAACCCAACCAAATTGAAAGAAGAATTTCTTCAAAATATTGGTGCGCAAAAAGTCTATCATGCTGAAAATATTGCATTGCAACATGACTTAGAACGCTACCTCACTAAGCACAATTTGAGTGTTGATATTTCAAAAGAATCAAAAACTCGATTAAATCAAATGGAACAACTTGCAAGTTCCATCAACGGCTCACTTGCCGATAATTCCACAACACAACAGAAACCGGCAAACACTTACCCTAACATTCGTGATTTCCTTTCGGAAAATGAAAACCAACAACAACATTTCGCGAAAGCGCTCACTGAAAAATGCAATACCATTGAAACGCAAATCGACAATCTGTTGCCTATCGAATCATTTGAACAAAATGAAGTTGATGTGCAAAAAATCCACGTCGCTATTTTAAAGAATGGTTTCGAGTCGATTGCGCAACATGATTTAGAATTGCTCCGATCATTAGCAGAGGCGAATCCTTCCACAGAGGGGCGCGCTGTTTACAAAGCGCGAGCGCTATTGGCAGGTTTTGAGTCTATGCTTCAGCAGAGAGCTGTCTCAACTCAGTCGATGGCTGTCCAACCTGATTTCGCGAAAGCGAAAAAAGAAACCCCTCTCGCAGAGTTGGAAGTTTTCCCAAACCCAGCCAACGAAGTGCTCAATCTTAGATTGGAACTTAAAACTGGTGAGGGTGTCGAAGCTCAAATTTTCGATAGGACCGGAAAACTGGTACAGGCGGAAATCTTGGATCGCGCATTTATCAATACCGCACATTTGCCGGAAGGCTTTTATTTCTTAAAGATTAAGGAAAGCGGAAAAGAGATAAGTAACAGTAAGTTTTCTATAGCCCACTAAAAAAAACATTCTCCCCAGCTTATACTTTAGTACTAAGCATATTATTTTTTTGGAAATCTATGTATCCTATTTGAAGCGGAATCCATTTTGGGTTCCGCTTTTTTTAGTTTTACTGAAAGTGTCACATTAATTCGGCTTTCAACTACCAAGTTGGTTTGGGTTACGGATTGGGGATGAATTTGAAAATCTCAAGAAGAATGTGCGTGAATGCAGACGCCATTTCAAAGGAATCGATGTTATACACACATTCCGCGAAAGCGGAATAGTAATTAGGGTTAAATGTTTACTTTTACGATCCTTAAAATGCAACCCTTCCAAAAGAAAGTCACCTACCCTCTGTAATTTATTCACTCAACAAAAAAAGAAACATGAAAGTAAGATTCATCCTAAGCAGTGTTTTGCTGCTGCTTTTCTCAGCCGTAATTTTAACCTCTTGCCAAAAAGAACAAGTTGAAGATTTAGATACTAACACTATTGAGGTGCGCGCCAGTTATGATTGCCCAGATATCGAAAAAGACTTCGGAGACCCATGCCGTTACGAAGACGCTGATGGGAATTGGAAAAGAGGTGTCATTAATGACGATTGCGAATGTGAGGAGGACATCGATGATTGTCCTGAATTGAAAGCAGATATTGGTGATGACTGTAAAGCTAAAGATGATGATGGCAAATGGTATGAGGGTGTTGTCAATGCCGATTGCGAGTGTGAACCAATCACCTACGATTGTCCTGATTTGGAGGCAAATATTGGAGATGAATGTAAATCAAGAGATGATGACGGCAATCGTTATGAAGGCACTGTTAATGCTGATTGTGAGTGTGAACCAATCGTATATGATTGTCCTGAATTGAAAGCAGATATTGGTGATGACTGTAAAGCTAAAGATGATGATGGTAAGTGGTATAAGGGTGTTGTCAATGCCGATTGCGAATGCGAACCAATCACCTACGATTGCCCTGATTTGAGAGCAAATATTGGAGATCCATGTAGAGGTAGAGATGACCACGGCAACGTTTACGTTGGCGTAATAAATGACGATTGTGAGTGTGAAGCAGAGGAAGAAGACTACGACTGCCCAGACATCATGGCGAATATCGGAGACATCTGCCGCACTGATGATGGACGCATTGGTCGCATCAATAATGACTGCGAATGCGAATCTCGCCAGCCTGAATATGATTGTCCCGACTTGCGTCGAAATGTAGGTGACCGTTGCCTCACTGATGATAGACAAAGAGGAACCGTAAATGCAGATTGTGAATGCGAACCAATCGTATATGACTGCCCTGACACTCAGCAAAATGTAGGCGACCGTTGCCTCACTGATGATCGCAAAAGAGGAACTATCAACGATGATTGTGAGTGCGAAGCGATTACTTATGATTGTCCTGACTTACGTCGAAATATCGGTGATAATTGCCGCACCACTGATCGCGAAAGAGGCATTGTCAATGCAGATTGCGATTGCGAACCACTTTCTCCAGATGATTACGATTGTCCTGATTTGTTGAAAAACATTGGTGACCGTTGCCGTACAGATGATGGCAAAAGAGGTCGCATCAATGATGACTGCGAATGTGCGAACAGATAGTTTTGAAGGTTTAAAGTTGGAGGTTCAAAGTTCCATTTGATTCAACTTTGAAATACTAAAAAGCCCAAATCTCAGGTTGAGATTTGGGCTTTCTAATTCCACGAAAGTGGTTGGGACTTACTAATCGGTCGCTGTTTGATGGAATTGATTCGGCGGTAGTTATTTGCTCCACGCATTCCAGCCGCCCAATAGATTATTTACTTTCGTAAAACCTTCCTGCTGCATCATCTTGCAAGCCTTTGCGCTTCGACTGCCGCTGCGGCAATACACCAAATAGGTTTTGTCTTTGTCGAGTGAGTGAAAATTTTTCTGAAATTCATTATTTCTAAAGTCCATTTCGATGGCGCCTTCGATTTTGCCATTGGCAATCTCTTCCGGAGTTCGGACGTCGAGGATGACGATATTCTCATCGCCCATCTTTGCTTTAAAAGTAGGGACATCGAGGTCTTGATAAGCAGTGGTTGCCATTTGGGTTGTGGTGGATGACTGCTCAGCTGAAGTACAACTCCATTTCGCGAAAGCGAGAAAAAGAAGAATAGGAAATATGTTTTTGATACTCATAATTCAATCAATTAAGTCTTTGTTTTTTAAAAAGTCAAAGATAATTTTATCCACCGGAGAAATTCGATTTTTGTCGGAAGTATTGAGCCAAGCCATTTCTTCGATTTCAGAGTCAGGTTGCAGAACGCCTTGATAATCAGCGGAATAGCAAGTCATTTTTACTAAAATGCCTTCTGCATGCCCATGCGCTTGAGCTTCAAAATTGCCGACGTGATTTAAAGAAGGTTCGTTTAAATCGACTTGTAACTCCTCTTTTATTTCTCTAATCAATGCTGCGGAATCGCTTTCGCCGGATTCACGTTTTCCGCCAGGAATATAAAAGGTGTCTTTGCCTCGGCTCCGCGTGCTAAGAATCTTTCGGTTTTGGATTTCAATCCATGCTAATTTGTCGATGATTTTCATTCTTTTTCACTGTTTTGAATTATCGAAGAGATGATTCACGAATTGTCTTTGCTCAACAAAAAGCCTCTACGCGAGCAGTGCTTTGTGGAGCACCATATTTTCTTGGTCGCAGAGCTGGAGCCATTGTTTTTTGGGATTCGAAATGTCCATATTTATTTGATTTCTTCCAATCTGCTCTGGTAATCATATTGAATATCCTCGTGCAATTTACTCAAAGCCGCATTAATTTTTTTCAACTGTCCGTTGTACATATTGGTCAGGACGCGACTTCTGGTGATAGGGATTTTATCTTCCATTATCTTTTCGCAAAAGTAGATTCGAATATCTGCCTCCGTTTCTTTCTTCCCTGAGTAGCGGATGAATTTATCTATAAAGCGAAGTATTTTCCGTAAGGTCTTTTTGATATAAAAAATGCTGTAACGATTGATGGTGGGGAACAATTCATCGATCTCTGATTTGATCGCTGCAATGTATGCTTCTTCGTCATCTGCTTCGAAGAGCATGTAGGTGAGTAGTTCTTTATTGTCCTTTTTGTATTTCGCCAAACGCATGAGGAGTTCCAACATTCGGTCAGGCGGCGTGGTTGCTAATGCTTTTTTGATTTCGTGGACGGTAGCTGGTTTCATGCTCATATCAATTAAAATTAAAATCAAAATCAAAATTAAAGTGAAAATCAAAGTGAAAATCAAAATGAAAATGAAAATCAAAACTGAGCGAGTGCATTTTCCTCTTTTTTCACTTTCGTGAAATGAGAGTATTTCGCGAAAGTGGGAGGTGAATTAGGGTTGATAGGGCTTTGATTAACTCTTGGTTGATCCCCTGACCCCCGACGCGGGGGAACCAAGCATAAATAAT
>CALCJP010000029.1 GCA_937967625.1 uncultured Saprospiraceae bacterium | reverse complement strand
AAACAATTATACGCAGATAGATTTGATGAAAATCAACATCGAAGGTGGCGAGTACGAATTGCTCGAACATTTGATTGAAAATGGATGGATTGAAAAAATAAAGAATTTTCAAATTCAATTTCACCATTTTGTGCCCGATGCCCGATCTCGTATGAAAGCCATCCAAGAGGAATTGTCAAAAACGCATGAAGCGACGTGGCAATTTGAGTTTTTGTGGGAAAATTGGAAGAAGAAAGATTGAAATTATGGTTTACATCAGGTTAAAAGGCGGGATGGGCAATCAGATGTTTCAATATGCATTTGGTCAGCGGATGGCAACAGAACTGGGTGTAGATCTGCGAATGGATTTGTCTCAACTTCTCGACCGTTCGCGTGGGAAAGACTTTGTGTATCGGAACTATGATTTGACGATTTTTGAGGTGGATCATCAGTTTTCAATTTCGCCAACATTGCTCAAGACCATCTATAAAGTAAAATCTTCGACCCTTAGTCGTAACATGAAAAAATGGGCAGCAACGGGTAAACATTTTGTGAAGGAACCACATTTTCACGTAAGTGAAAAAATTCTAAAAAATCCGATTGATAATGCCCTCTACGATGGTTGGTGGCAGAGTGAATCTTATTTTGAATCCGTCGCTGAGGAGGTTCGCAAGCGGTTTAAATTTCGCACGCCTGTTTTAGAAAAATCTCAATCCTTACTGGCAAAAATTTCAAATGCTAACGCCATCTGTCTCAATGTGCGGAGGACTGATTTTGTGAACAATTCAAACCTCAATTCGACCAATAAAAATTATTTCCACGATGCTGCGGATCATCTTGCGGAGCGCGTCGCGTCTCCCCACTTTTTTGTCTTTTCAGATGACGTAAAGTGGTGTGCAGAAAATTTGAAATTGCCTTTTCCCACCACTTTCGTGGAACATGATCACAAGGGTGAAAAATTTGGAAATTATATGCAGTTGATGAGGGCTTGCAAGCATTTCATCATTCCCAATAGCAGCTTTGCTTGGTGGGCGGTTTGGCTTGCTGACTATGATAAAAAACTTGTCGTTGCACCCAAAAACTGGTTCAATGACGCTCAATATGATACTTCGGATTTGATTCCGAAAACATGGATTCGATTATAGTGAATTTAGTAAAAACACTTGTATGTATTTTTTTTCCTAAAAGTCATTGCGACTTTTCGTCGGCGAAGCCGTGTTTGAATGGTTGTATGGCTTCATGGTTAAGTGGTTGATTACAAACCATGAAGCCATTCAGCCATGTAACCATATCAGCCATCTAACAATTTAACAATGCAAAAATATATTCTCTTATTTTCAAGTCTTCTCATGCTCACCAGTTGCGTCCAATACCGCGATTTGTTGAGCTATCATGAACCACCTCGTTTTCCGATGGAACCGCAGGAGATTACCAATTTTAGGCCGATGGAAATTCAGCCAAACGATATTCTACAGATCAGTGTGAGTAGCCTTTTGCCTGAAGCAGCCGCCCCATTTAACGGAAGTTCAGATGGCGGCTATTTGGTGGACAATCAAGGAATGGTGACCCTGCCGACGGTGGGCGATATTGAGGTGGGAAACCTGACGCTAGAAGCTGCCAAGCGAGCGGTACAGTCAAAATTAAATCCTTTTTTTTCGGAGCCACCGATAGTCAATATTCGATTGATGAATTTTAAAGTCAATGTAAATGGGGAGGTGGGATCGCCCACGACTTTTACCATTGCCAATGATCGCATAACGATTATTGAAGCCATTACGCGAGCTGGAGATTTTACGCCATATTCGCAGCGCGATAGTATTTTGGTGATTCGAGAGTTTAATAATGAGCGGACGTTTGGCTACATAGATTTCACGTCGCCAGAAGTATTTGACTCCCCTTATTTTTACTTACGTCAAAATGATGTCATCTACGTCCGTCCGCAAAAAACGAAAGTGACAACGGTGAGAGATCCGATCACAAGAGTGCTTCCTTATATTAGTATCGGAACCGGTTTGGCGGCGTTAATCATCACCTTTTCGCGACTGCAATAGTTTACATTTAAAATCCAGAGTTGAATAGATTAGAAAACAACACAAAGAAAGAGTCCTCAGACGAATTAATTAAAATTGACCTCCAGAGGTGGCTGTATAGATTGCTGTCTTATTGGTGGCTATTTGTGATTTCGATGCTGATTGCAGGCTATGTGGGTTACACTTACGTGAAAAACGCGACGCCACTGTACTCCACCAACGCGACTTTTTTGATAAAAGACGCGGGTAGAGGCGGCGGACTGTCTGAGGGGCAAATCTTACTGCAAGAAGGACTGGCAGGCGGCGGAAAATCAATGGATAATGAAATTCAGATTTTGAAATCATTGACCTTGGCGGAGAAAGTGGTGGACAAGTTGAAAGCCAATATCAGCTACAAAAAGAGTGGAAACAAAGAAGAACTCTATCATAGCAGCCCGTTTGTTTTAGATACTTTTTCGTTTGTTGGCGAACGCCCGTTTGGCTTGTCTTTTATGATTCAGCCCGTTGATAGCAACCACTTCAGATTGAAATACGTTTCCGCGGAAGCGGGAGATCTCTATCAATTTGGAAAATTATTTACAGACCATGCGGGCACTTATAAAATCTCTCGCCGAGCGGGTACTTATTTTGACGATGATCAATATGTCATCAAAATCACGCCCAAAGAATTCTTTGCTTTTTCTATAAACAATAAGGTGAATATCCAACGAATCGGTAGCCAACACTCTTCCAGTGTGTTGAGTCTTTCGATGACCGACCCCATCCCCAATCGTGCGCGCGATGTAGTCAATACGATGATTGAAGTTTACAACGAAGAAGAGGTGGCAGATAAAAACAGCGTGTTGGTCAGCACCCTCAATTTCATAGATGAACGAGTTAAAATTTTGACTAAAGAACTCGACATCGTTGAGGGTGGAATCGAACGTTTCAAAAGTAAAAATCAAATTATCACCAACGACGCCGGTTCGAGCAAAAACTTCGCATTGGGCGAAATTAGAAGCGCATTGGATAATCTTTCTGGAATGGAAGTGCGGCGTGAAATCCTACGCTCGCTGGAAGCAATGGTCAAAGACAATAAGGGAAACTCACAGCTAATTCCAGCCAATTTGATTGCCGACAACCCTGTGTTGGGTGGATTGGTTAATCAATATAACGCTACTTCCTTAGATCGAATTCGACTCTCCAAAGCAGCGAGCGCTGAAAATCCGGCACTCATTCTTATGGATCAGCAATTGGCAGATGTCAGAAGCTTGATCTTGCAGACCCTCCAAAATTTGCAACGCGACCTCGACATCCCCATGCGGACGCTTCAGAATAAAATTGAGGACTTAAAAGATAATCTGGGCAGCGTACCAAGCATGGAGAAAAACCTCTTGGAACAAATGCGTATGCAATCCATCAAAGAAAATCTATTCCTATATCTCCTGCAGAAACGCGAAGAAACGGCACTCTCTGAGGCAGTAACTTCTCCCAATACTCGAATCATCGACCGAGCCAGAGCGCCTTCCGTTCCCATATTTCCGCAAAAGCGGCTGATCTATATGGCATGTGCAGCTTTAGGATTTATCATTCCTTTGATTTTGGTGACCTTAGTAGGATTTTTTGAAACCAAAATTCAATCAGAGGAAACCATCAAAGACCTCACAAACATTCCGATTTTAGGAAGAATTGCTTTTACTAAAAAAGGGGAGGGCTTGGTCGTAAAGCAAGGATCTCGGTCGGCTATTGCCGAAATGTTTCGACTACTGCGCACCAATCTCAACTTCCTCAATGTGAAAAATGAAACACAAGTCATGGTGGTGACTTCCTCCGTTTCGGGCGAAGGAAAATCTTTCATTGGTTTGAATTTGGGAATGACGATCGCTCTTTCCAACAAAAAAGTCATCCTACTTGGACTTGATTTGCGAAAGCCCAAAATGCATAAATACCTGGGGGTAGAAAATTTAAAAGGTTTGACCAATTATCTAATCAACCAAAGCGAATTAGAAGAGGTCGTTAAGGTTTCCTCTGAAAATTCAAATCTACATTATATTACCAGTGGACCGATTCCACCCAATCCTTCTGAGTTGATTTTATCAGATAGAATGGACGAATTGATCACCCAATTGAAAGAAGACTACGACTACGTAATTATTGATACGCCGCCCATCGGTTTGGTTTCTGATGCCTTGCTCATGCGAAAATATGTCAGTAACATCCTCCTCGTCGTACGTCAGAAATATACCAAAAAAGCAATGGTACGCGACCTTAATGAATTGTACCGAAATGGCGAATTGAAAGGTGCAGGTTTAGTTTTCAATGGCGTGAAAATGGGACGAAGCTACTATGGCTACGGGGGTTACAATTATGGCTATGGGCAGGGATATTACGTGGAGGAAGGTTGATCAAAAAAGCATTCTATTTCATTTTTTTTACACGATCTTGAATATATTTTGCGAGGCGGTTACTTTCCAAAGTATTATCTTCAATCTTACTGAGATAAAACTCTTGTTCTTGTAAAAACTTCGCTGTTTCGTTTTTCTTTAATTCTAAAAACTCTCTGAAAACATTGATTCTAAATTTTGGATTTAAAGTTGCACAAAATTCTAAAGCAATTAGATGATGTGCCATAGTTGACCCATATCTTCCAGTAGAAGATTGAATTCCAACCGCTTTT
>CALCJP010000028.1 GCA_937967625.1 uncultured Saprospiraceae bacterium | reverse complement strand
GCGGTGACGAAAAGTTTGAGTTCTGCTTTGGGGAAAACGACGGTGCCAATGTCGCGACCGTCCATGACGATGCCGCCTTGCTCGCCCATTTTTTGCTGTTGTTTTACCATGGCGCGGCGCACTACTGAAATCGTCGCCACGGGGCTGACACTATCAGAGACGCGCATGGTGCGGATTTCATCTTCCACATTTTTTCCGTTAAGGAAAGTGGTGTTTTTGCCATCAATATTTTCGAAATGAATGGTGATTTTTTTGAGAGCGACTTCGGTTTCAAGTGGCTCGTTCCAGTCGATTTGATGGTTCAGAAAGTAGAGCGTCACGGCTCGGTACATTGCGCCCGAATCACCATATACGTAACCCAATCGACTTGCCAATGCTTTTGCCAAAGTACTCTTCCCGCAAGAAGACCATCCGTCCACTGCTATCGTAATTTGCTTCACCCGCCCAGTTCTTTTATTCTGTTTTTATAAATAAATCGAGGTGTTTTTGAGAACAGCTCACTATAAATCGCAATCACTTTTGCTCTATGCGAAGCCTCACTTGGTTCGAGCAATGCAAGATGATACAGCACATTTGCGATTTCTTCAGGCGCCATATATTCCTTCTTCATTTCGTACAAACCAGCGATGGCTTCTGCTTGATTCCCTTTTGCAGCTTCGATTCTATTTTGCAATATTTTCAGCCCAAAGATAAAATCTTCGTTGCCTAATTCTTCGCCAATTGAGAGGGCTTCGTTATGGTAGTTTTGCGCTTTTTTGAGTTTGCCCAATTCCAAAACCGTTTGACCTAATTCTAAAAGGCTTTCGCCCAAAACCAGTTTATTATTCATCGCACGACTGACGGCAACGGCTTTTTTATATTTCTTTTCTGCTTTGTCAAATCGCTTTTGCGCGTAGTAAATATCGCCCATGTTATTTTCCGCTTTCGCGAAACCCTTTTGATAGCCGATTTTTTTAGAAATCTTCGAAGACTTCTTCAAGTGCCTTCTCGCTTTATCAAATTCGCCGATGATAGCTTGTAATTCGCCAACCAAACCGTGAGCGATGGCGATGCCTTGTTTGTCGCCCAATTCGAGACAGATTTTCAGGTCTTTATCGAAATTGTCCATAGCAGTTTCGAAATCGCCTTTCTCTTGATAAATACTACCAATGCAGCCCGTAGTAATCGAAATCAATAATTTATTACCCAAAGACTCACTCAGTTCGAATGCTTTTTCGAGACTCTCCAAAGCGTCTTCGTGGTCTTCTTTTTCCATTTGCAAAATGCCCATGAAAGTCAGCAGATTGGACATGGAGCGCTTATCGTTTCGCGCGAGGGCGATATCTAACTCCTCTTTGATTTCGCGAATACCTTCTGCGAAGTTTCCCTGATTCATGTGCGCTAAACCGAGGGAAGAAACGATCTGTGGGTCAATGATAATCTCCAATTCACGACTCAGTTGGATGCTTTGGCGTAGGTATTTTTTTGCCTCCTCATAAGCTCCTTTTCTAAAATGCCAGATGCCTATATTACCATTACATTTTGCAATGCCATGTTGATCTTTTGCTGACTTGAAATTAGTAATTGCCTTTTTGAAGTGCTCACTTGCTTTAGGGTAATCTCCCTGCAACAAATGCAAGCGCCCCAGCTCATTATCCACGCGAGCGATGAGTTTTCTATCTTCTAATTTTTTGGCTTTTCGGAGGGCTGATTTTAAGTTCTTTTCACATGCCACCCAGTCTCCAATCAGCTCATAAACGCTACTTTTTTTGAGCAAGGCTACTATTTCATCTCGCGCATAGTCTCCTTTTTTATAGAAAGCCAGGAGCTGTTCGTACAATTTAATGGCGCGCTGATTTTGGAAATTTTCTCTTGCTTGAATCGCCGCTTTTTTTAAGTATTCGATGGCTTTGGCTGGCACGCGCGCTTCCTGATAATGGAATGCCAAATCTCGATACCGCTCCTCCAGATTAGATTCATATAACTTCTCAATCGCCTCGGCAATCAATTTATGCAGCTTCCGCAAGCGCGAACGCAACTGCATTTCATAAACCGTTTTGCGGAATAGTGAGTGCTTAAAAATATAGCGCAACTCATTGACCGCCTGCCAAATCTGCACCCGTTCGCCTGTCTTGACCTGTTCTGCAACGAGTTTGGCATTAGGTTCATTTAAAAATTTATCATGAGAGAGGACTTCCGTCAAAATGGGCATCTCAAACTCCCGACCGATGACCGCCGCCGCCTTGACGGTCTCCTTGACCATATTGGACAAACGGTCAATTCGCGCCACCAGAATCGACTGAATCGAATCAGAAAGTCCGACCTCCGTTTCTTTTACCGTCCACTCTTTTCCATCCTTGATAAGGATATTCGTTTCCGAAAAATATTGAACAATTTGCTCAATGTAAAATGGATTCCCATTGGAGGTTCGTTGCAATAGGTCGCTTAATTGCTCTGAGACTTTTCCTTCCAAAATGCTTTCAGCGAGTTGCTTGGTCTCTGATTTCGCGAAAGCGGATAAATTCAATTCTAAACTTGGAAGCGACTCCATCCATTCGGGTTGGATTAAAGTGGGCTTTTCGCCCGTATCACTTGTGCGCGCTGCTATCAATATCTGAATAGGCAATTCCTTTATCAACGGCACCAGTTTTTTCAATAATGCCTGCGAGTTTTCGTCAAGTGCATGAGCGTCTTCGATTTCTAAAAATAGTGCATTTAAAGAGCCATTCGCGACGATGAAATTGGTGATGGCAGCAAGGGCATTTTCAAAACGACCTTTGGCGTCTAACTGCTCCCAAACCGAATTTTCGTAGGTCACGCCAACCAAAGCGGCAATGATGGGGCGCGTTCTTCTCAACTCTTCTAAAATATCTCCGGTGCCAATTTCAGATTCGAATTTGCTTAGGAATGAATTGTAAGTGCTATCAAAAAGCCGCCTGTTTTCGGTTTTTGATTGTGTGTTGTTTTGTTGAAAAAACTGTTTCAGAAATTGAATAAAACAATGAAACGGTCTCGCGATGATAGGGTCGGGTTGCAGCCGATACCAATCTATTTTTCCCTCTCGCGTGAAGTGATCTTTTGCCTTTTGCAGAAAAATACTTTTGCCAATACCTGGCTCACCCAAGAGCAACGAAAGGCTACCGATTTTGAGGTCAAGTTGAGATTTATGGAAGGTGAGAAAGGACTTCAATTCTTTTACTCGCCCAATCATCGGGTTTTGAAACAACAACTCGCTCGAAGTTTCTTTTTTGCTTTTCAGCAAATAGGTAGGCATCAAATCCGCAACGCCTTTATATTTGAAATCGCCTTTTTTCGCGAAAGCGAATCCTTTATTTCTTTTTAGGTTTTCATCCACAAAAATTTCACCCCAATCGGCTTTCATCATCAGGCGCGCAGCTAAGTTGACATTATTGCCCACGACGGCGTATTGCGCGCGTTCGTTACCGCCAATATTTCCGGTAAAAGCAGTGCCTCGCGTAAGTCCGCCGCGCATTCTTATGGAAGAAAGTTTGGGATTGTTTTCCAGTATCTCTTGGACGGTGCAGAGGAGTTCAAGTGCTCGCGAGTCGTTATCTTCAAAACCAACAGGTGCACCAAAAAAACCAACTAAAACACCTCCCTTGTCACCAAAATCTACCTCCTTGAAATATCCGCCGTAGGAAGAAAACAATTGTAAAATCTCACTGACGAAAACATCCAATTGCTCGTGGCCTTTTGCGCCATCGAAAGAGATAAAGGTGGAGATGACATTGCGAAACTCGCCGGGGTGGTCGGTTTCGATGATGGAAGTGGGTAAGAATAGTTTGGCTACTTTTTTAGAGATGGCTTTGCTTCGCGGCACTTTTTTTACCTCCTTTCGGAGAATGTCGTCGGAAATAGAAGTAACTCTAAAAAAGGCTTCAACAGATTTGAATTTGACGCCTTTCGGCGAAAGCCGCTTAATGGATTCACTCACGACCAATTCCTGCTCCTTTGCCTCACATTGCGCGTCTGAACTTCCATCAATCGCACTTCCTCTGAAGTAGAATGAATAAACATCATTTTTGCCAACAATGCCCCATTCGACTTCGCCCAATTCGAGCCCTTGCTTGACGCCTACTTTGAACTTTTCCACCGGCGGCAAACTCACCACAAATTGGCGAACTTCATGCGCCAACTGCAAGATTTGTTCGAGTTGCGCCTCGTCATTTCCCGTAAGGGGAAAAATGCCATGAAAAGCATCACCAGCAAAATAAGGGACAAATCCGCCGCGCTCATAAACCATCCGAACGAGCGGCGCAAACATGCTATTGAGAAAAAGCGAAAGGCGCTCGGCACCTTCTTTTCCTTGATTCATCATCGCCTCAGTGAGGGGCGTGAAATCCGTCAAATCAATAAATAGCGCAAATGCCGGAAAATGACCTTGTCGCTTTCCGGAACTAAATGCCTCATCTATAAATTCAGGAATCAGAGATTTCACCGACGGTTTTGTTTATGAAACTAAATGTATAACCAGATCCTCATAGTGAAATCACAAATGTAATTTTCTTTATTGAAAAATGAGCAAATGACGGAATGAGTAGATGAGTAAATTTACTCATTTTGTCATTTACTCATCTGCTCATTTATAACCCCTTCAAGAGTTTACCGCCTACGTTCCCCAACCCACCTGTGATGGAATTGGTCAAATTCATCGCAAATTTATACTGGTTGTATTTGCGGCGGAACTTGGGATATAGCTCAATGAGCTTTTTAGCATACGGTTTTTGAACCAAACTCATGGTCGTAGAAATAGTCTCCAACTGATTCATATTGCCCTGCCATTTTTGCACATCGTCCATGATTTTGTCGATGTGTTGCTGATTCATCTCAGAGTAGCGCTTGACGTATTTGATACCCTTTTTAGGGTTGATGGGTTTGAGTGTCTCATCTGCCATATTCACGAAACTATTCATGAGGATGTCTAATTTCTCAGAGGCAGGCATGTTGCCATTGGCAGCGCGTGCGAGTTCAGATTGATGCCAGTTTAACTGGCGGTTGAGCTTCGCAGCACAGGAAGAAAATAGTAGCGGTAGGACTGCTAAAAACAGTAAGGAGAATTTGTATTGAATGGTACGCATAATTGAATTTTTTCTTTTGAGACTTGAAAACGTGTTGGTGGTCATTTCTATTTCCCGAAAGGGTGGTTTTTCTGAACCACAAAAGGCATAAAAGAATCACAAAAGATTGCTCGCGCCAACCTCAGGGTTGGTGTGAAGCATCAGTTGGCGTCTTCGCCAACACCGGCGTGGACGCCGGCTGATCGTACACACCAACCCTGAGGTTGGCGCGAGCGGTTAGTGGGCTTCATCCTCATTGTCATCACAATGATAGTGATGGTGCTCTTTTCCAACTGCCGCTTGCATTTTTCCACCACCTTTTTTCGCTGCCAACATCTTCTGAATCAAGCGATTGCGCTCGGCGGCGATTTCTTTGCGCATGGCAGCATCTGCCGCTCTATCAAAGAATTTTATACCATCCACATAGGTTTGTTCCGCTTTCGCGTAAATGCTCAGGGGATGGTCTGACCAAAGCACGACGTCGGCGTCTTTGCCGGGTTTGAGACTACCGACTTTGTCGTCGATGTGGAGCAATTTTGCTGGGTTGAGCGTTACCATTTTCCAGGCGTCTTCTTCGCTGACGCCGCCGTATTTGACTGCTTTGGCGGCTTCCTGATTGAGGCGACGCGCCATTTCTGCATCATCTGAATTGATTGCCACGGTGACGCCTTGTTCATGCATAATTGCGGCATTGTAAGGAATCGCGTCGATGACCTCATATTTGTAGCCCCACCAGTCGGAGAAGGTACTTCCACCCGCGCCATGAGCCGCCATTTTATCGGCAACTTTATAGCCTTCGAGGATGTGGGTGAAGGTGTTGAGGGTGAAGTCAAATTGGTCAGCGACTTTCATGAGCATGTTGATTTCGCTCTGCACATAGCTATGACAACTGACAAATCTGCGGCTCTCTAATATCTCATTGAGGCATTCCATTTCGAGGTCTTTGCGGACGAGTTTACCTGATGATTTTGCTTTTTTATAATCCAACGCTCTCGTAAAGTGATCAACAAAAACCTGCTCCACACCCATCCGCGTCTGCGGAAAGCGAATGGTGTTGTTATCACCCCAATTCGATTGCTTCACGTTTTCGCCCAAAGCGAATTTGATGAAGCCGGGAGCGCCATTGAATTTCATTTCTTCTGGCTCGAAACCCCATCTGAATTTGATGATTGCAGATTGCCCGCCGATTGGGTTGGCGGAGCCGTGCAACTGTTGCGCGACCGTCACGCCACCTGCCAATTGGCGGTAAATATTGATGTCGTCTGAATTAATCACATCGCCGATTCGCACTTCTGCGGAACTTGCTTGCGAGCCTTCATTCACCCCTCGTGAGATTCCAATATGTGTGTGTTCATCAATCACGCCGCTCGTCAGGTGTTTGCCGGTGGCGTCAATGACTTCCACGTTGCCGACAGGTTTTAATTCGTTGCCGATGGATTTTATTTTTCCGTTGGAGATGAGGACGTCGGCGTTTTCGATGATGCCGTCTTTTTCATTAGTCCAAACGGTGGCGTTTTGGAAAAGGACGGTTTTTGCTTCGGGGCGCTCTGTCCAGCCGTATGCCATGAAAGGGTAGGTGACTTTGCCTTCGTTTTGCTGCGTGCTCTGCTGCCCATGACTGAAGTCATGGGTTGCTGTGTCCTTCTTGGCAGCAGGGAGTGGTTCACGAGTGATGTTGGCGCGCCAATCGACCCAAGTTCCATCGCTCCATTGCCCGGTGCCTGCCATGTTTAGGTTGTCCATATTGCCGGTAAGGCGCACTTGTTTTTCTTTATCATTTGGGTCAGCGAAGGAAAGGTTGACGACCTCTTTTCTGGCATTCATTTTTACATCCACTTTCGTGGAATCATTGATTTGCAAATGTGCTTTGCCACCTTCTTGGACGTGCATTTTATAGTTTCGTGTGCCGACTTTTAGGTTATAAACGCCTGCTGTTTCCATCTTTTCTAAATCGGAAATTACATAAGGTTTTCCTTTGACCCAAGTGTGATGGATTTTTGTTTTTTTATCAAACAGGTTGCCGTCTGTTATTAAAAAACTCGCGACAGATCCTTCTTTCAAGCTGCCAACCTGATTGGACGCATTGATGAGTTTTGCGGGAGTGTAGGTGATTGCTTTTAGCGCCGCTTCTTCTGATAACCCATGCTCGATGGCTTTTCTGATTTGGACTAAGAAGTCTGATTTATTCTTTAGGTCATTTGCCGTAAAGGCAAATTCAATATTGGCTTTCGCCATAAGAGCAGCATTGCTCGGAGCGAGTTCCCAATGCTTCATGTCGCTGAGTTCGACCTGCATGGCGTCATACGGATTTTCGACATCGTAGGCATCTGGAAAATTGAGTGAAAGGATAAACGAAGCGCCTGTTTTTTTCAAAGCATCGATGCGCTGATATTCATCTCCGCCACCTTTTAGGATGTAGTTTTTATTGAACTCTTTGGCAAGTTTCATGGCACGGAGCGCTTCCAATTTGTTGTCCACTGCAAATATTTGTGGGAGCGATTGCACCTCATGCCATGCTTGCAGCGAAAGATTTGTTTCTTCTTTATTGCCTCCTTTTTGATACCAATCGCTATCCAAATAGGTCTGACGAAGGAGGGCAATCATACCCATCAGTGAGCGCGGGTAGGTTTGTGTAGAAGTGCTTTTTCGGAATGCCATGACGTGTCCGGCATTCTGCGAAAGCAGCATCTCATGCTCACGATCATCGCCCAAAGCGACCAATGCTGCCGTGCCTCTCGAAATGCCATCTGCTCGATGAGCGAGGACGGTTCCGAAGCCGATTTTTCGTAATTCTTCGGCGGCTTTTTTATTGGTAGTGAAATGCTCGTGTGCGGTGAATTCGGTTTTCAATGCCTCGTTCCAAGAGTAAGCTCCTTTTTTATTGGAGAGCATTTGGGGTTGTTGTTTATGCGCTTCGCCGACTGCTTTTGGAGCGGGCATTCCGTAGTCACTGAACAAATCTACGAATGCGGGGTAAATTGTTTTGCCAGTGGCATCAATCACCATCGCGTCAGAAGGAACGCGGACGCCAGTGCCAGCGGCAACAACTTTTCCTTTTTTGATGAGGAGCGTCGCATTTTCCAACTTTTCATTATAGCTTTTGAAAATGGTCGCATTGGTGAGCGCATAATGCCCATCACGATGATCGGCGACGCCATTGGTTGGGAAAGTGACTTGACTGAAAAGGACATTTGCCGAAAGGCAGAGGCAAAAAAGTATAGCGAAATTTTTCATGGATTTCCGTTTTGTGAACTATGTATTCCTTTTTCCTCGCTTTCGCGAAATAGTGTTCCCGATAAATCGGGACAAGCAATTTCGCGAAAGCGAGGAAATGCTTCAAGTAAGAATCACAAATATTGGAAATCTCAATTGAAGATTCGTTAATTTTTCAAAATGAATAACTCAGAGGTTACCTTCGCGTCAAAATCTCGCTTGTGTACAAATTACTCAAACCTTTCCTTTTTCTGATGGCGCCTGAACGTGCCCATCACTTGACCGTCGCGCTTTTGAAATTCACTTTAGCCCTTCCGGTTATTAATTGGCTGTTCAAGAAAAACTATTCTTTCGAAAAAAAATCGCTTCATCGCACCTTCATGGGGCTTGATTTTAAGAACCCCGTGGGACTGGCAGCAGGTTTTGATAAGGACGGAAAATATTATCGTGAAATGGCTTCCATCGGTTTCGGTTTCATAGAAATCGGAACGGTGACCCCCAAACCGCAGGGAGGAAATCCGCAACCACGCCTCTTTCGTTTGCCAAAAGACGAGGCACTCATCAATCGAATGGGTTTTAATAATGAGGGCGTGGACGCTATGGTCGAGCGCTTGAAAAAGAAGCGTCCTGAGGGGGTAATCATCGGTGGCAATATTGGTAAAAATAAGGTGACACCCAACGACGAAGCGGTAAATGATTATGCGATTTGTTTTGAAAAATTATTTGATTTGGTGGACTATTTTGTGGTGAATGTGAGTTCGCCCAATACGCCTGGTTTGCGCGAATTGCAGGACAAAGAGCCGTTGACCAAACTGCTTTCTCACCTGCAAAAACTAAATCAAGCGAAAGCAACGCCCAAACCAATTCTCTTAAAAATTGCTCCTGATTTGACCAATGAGCAGTTGGATGATATTTTAGAAATTGTCAAAGACACGAACCTCGAAGGCGTTATTGCGACCAATACGACCATCGCTCGTGAGCCATTGACGACTGCTCAATCTGCTATTGAAAAAATAGGAAATGGAGGGCTAAGCGGTGCCCCACTTCAACAACGCGCCACAGAGGTGATTCGATACCTTTCGGAAAAATCGAATGGGTCGCTTTTCATCATCGGAGTGGGAGGGATAGATAGCCCTGCTGCTGCTAAAGAGAAAATTGACGCAGGGGCTTCATTGGTGCAAGTGTATTCAGGAATGGTCTATTATGGACCAGGGTTGGTGAGGGATATTTGTAAGGAAATTGCTTCATGAAGCGGTCAGATATAGGTCAAGACGAACTTCTGCTTCTCCGTTTTCATTTTCATAAATGTCCAAAATTCGTTTTTCATCCCAGGGGTGAACGACCCAGTTTTTGGGTTTGATTCGCTCGTCGCCTTTGAAGTAGAGTTGGGTGACTAATTCTTTATGCTCCGCTGTCTTTTCGACCAAGTAGTGGATGTGTTTTGGGCGAACCCTTCCATAGGCAGGCGGAATAAATGTGGTGAAAAAATAGTCTCCATTTTCATTGGTGTGAAATCTTCCTCGGCATCTAAATTCCTCGGTTTGCATGTCGTAATTGCCGTTTTCATCGCAATGCCAGATGTCAATCAAAACATTTGGAATTGGCGTTTTGCAATCTGATCCGAAGACAGTTCCAACTACTCTAATCGGCTTTTTATCATCGCTTTCGCGAAATGGCAGTTCATTTCTAAACGGCGCATTTTGTCGGAAGTAGGGGCCTAAAATATCGGTGGTGGTTGGGCAATCTCCTTTGTAAGTTCCGTTGTCAGCGAGTAAGGTGAAGCCAGAAGCAGAAATTGCGATGGCTGTGAAACCAGTATGTTTTATGAATTTCCTTCGTTTCATGTTTTTTCGTTTACTTGTAGGGACGATTCATGAATCGTCCCTACAATAACAGAAAATGAGGGAAATTATTTCCTTCCTCTTTCTACACCTTTTATCGTTGCAGCAATGGCACCCAACACTGGCGCGAATAAAAAACCAATAATCGTCAAAAGCAGCCCGACGAAAACGACGCCATTGCCAATAGCTGCCCAGCGATTTCTTTTAATGTATTGGACGCTTTCGCGAACGTTGTGATGTCGCTCCAAATAGTAGTCGAAGTTACCAAAACCGGCATAGTAGGCTTGAACGATAAAAATTCCAATCGTGCTAAAGATTGAGAAAATCGGAATCAATCCAAATATCAATAAAATGACGGTAAAGAAAATCTCGCGAGTGATGTTGCGCAACGCAATTCGCAAGCCTCGGATGAGGTCTTTGATGATTCGTGCGGGGTGGAGTCCGCCGGCGTGGACATTTCCCGTAAGGGAGTTTTCGACTTTCTCCGAAAGGAGGCTCATAAAAGGCCCAGCTATGACCATCACTAAGTTTTTATAGAGCACAACGCCAATGATAGCGACGAGCAGTCCTCCGAAAACATTGCTGATTTTTAAAACGGTTTCGCTTCCCCATTCGAGCGGATACCAACCTGCGATGACAGAACCGATGTCATCTGAAAGTCCCCATGCGGAGCCAAAAACAGCAACCGCTAAAAGCAAACTGATAA
>CALCJP010000027.1 GCA_937967625.1 uncultured Saprospiraceae bacterium | reverse complement strand
TTGATTTGATTATCTCCAAATTGAAAAAGATCAGGCGTGTTCTCAGGAGACTTGCTTGTGAGCTGAATCAAGTTTTTGACCCGTAGCAAAAACTCTTCTAAATTAAATGGTTTCGGCAGGTAATCATTCGCGCCTTTTTTAAGTCCCATGACTCGATCTTCTGCTTCCGCTTTGGCGGTAAGCATCAAAATCGGCACATCTGTATTAGTCAATCGAATTTGCTCACAAACCTGAAAACCATCCAACTCCGGCATCATGACATCCAAAACGATGAGGTCAAAATGTTCTCCATGAAAACGGCTCATCGCCTTTTTGCCATCTTCAGCAATGACGACTTCATAGCCATCCAATTCAAGATTGAGTTTGACGGCTTCTCTGATGTTTTCTTCGTCTTCTACTAATAGGATTCGCATGATGATGAATTTAATTTCTGGAGCAACTAAGGTTTCCAACCTGATAGAACATTTTACGAAAGTAAATAAAGTAATTTTTTAAAAGACAGTTATCATAGTATTGTCATTTCCCGAAAACTTGTCTCGAACTCGCTTCGGGAGGGAAAAGATAAACTACAAAAAAAGGGATGTTGAAATTAATCAACATCCCTAAGTTTATTTCACATTCTCCGAAAGGAGAAAGAAATTAATATCTGTAGTGCTCTGGCTTGTAAGGACCATTCTTCGCCACGCCGATGTAGTCAGCTTGATCTTTTGAAAGGTCTTCCAACTCAACACCCAGTTGAGCCAAGTGCAAACGTGCTACTTCCTCATCTAAGTGCTTAGGCAACATATACACTTCGTTTTTGTACTCTTTTCCTCTTTCCCAAAGCTCGATTTGAGCCATTACTTGGTTGGTGAAAGAGTTAGACATTACGAATGATGGGTGACCAGTTGCACAACCTAAGTTGACCAAACGACCTTCTGCCAATAAGATAATGTCTTTACCGTCAACGGTATATTTATCAACTTGTGGTTTGATTTCGACATGTGTATTACCATGGTTTTCTTTCAACCAAGCTACGTCGATTTCATTGTCAAAGTGACCAATGTTACAAACGATAGTTTTATCTCTCATCAATTCGAAGTGCTTTCCTGCTACGATGTCTTTGTTACCCGTAGCGGTTACAACGATGTTCGCACGTGGAATTGCATTTGTCATTTTTTGAACTTCGAAACCGTCCATTGCTGCTTGAAGCGCGCAAATTGGGTCAATCTCAGTTACGATTACTCTGCAACCTGCTGAAGCTAAAGAAGCTGCTGAACCTTTTCCAACATCTCCGTAACCTGCAACAACTGCAACTTTACCAGCCATCATGACATCTGTAGCACGACGAATCGCATCTACACAACTCTCACGGCAGCCGTATTTGTTATCAAACTTAGATTTAGTAACAGAATCATTAATATTGATTGCTGGCACTGGCAACGTTCCTGCTTTCACGCGCTCATACAAACGGTGAACACCTGTAGTCGTCTCCTCAGAGATACCTCCGATGCCTGCAACCAATTCAGGATAGCGATCCAAAACCATGTTGGTCAAATCACCACCATCGTCCAAAATCATATTCAATGGTTTTCCGCCTTCGAAAGCGAAAAGAGTTTGCTCAATACACCAGTCAAATTCTTCTTCATTTTGACCTTTCCAAGCATATACAGGGAACCCCGCAGCAGCGATAGCAGCAGCAGCTTGATCTTGGGTAGAGAAAATATTACATGAAGACCAAGAAACTTCCGCTCCAAGTTCTTTCAATGTTTCAATCAAAACAGCAGTTTGGATGGTCATGTGCAAACAACCTGCGATGCGCGCACCAGCAAGAGGTTTAGACTTTCCATACTTTTCGCGAAGTGACATCAAACCCGGCATTTCAGCTTCAGCGAGTTCGATCTCTTTTCGACCCCAATCAGCTAATGCAATGTCTTTTACTTTGTAGCCTAATTTAGAATCTACTTTTTGCATTCAATTTTTGTTTTATTATTAAAAATGGTGGAATTCGGTCTGAATTTCCCTTTACGGGAAATTTTTTAGCGCCACAAAGGTACGTTATTGCTTTACTTAAACCAATGACTATGACTCTTAATGATATTCAAAAGCCACATTTTAACCAATCTTTTTAGAGGATTAAGCTGCTAATTGCTCAAAATTAGCGCTCCACTTCTCAATAATATAATTAGTAAGGACAGGAATCTGAGTAGCTTTAATATCAGCAGGGAGGAGGTTAAGCATGTTTACGACCACATCTCTCAGTGCAGTTTCAGGTGATGCTTCGTGTAAAAATCGTATTTCCAAGCTAATCTTAGTTTTACATGCTTCAAGGAGAAGTTCATCAAAGTCTTTAGCTATTTGATCAATTGATTCTTTTGACAAATCACCAGACTTAACCACTTTGACCACTTCAGCTAAATTATCTGCTTTCAAATTATTGATAATCTGATCCGAACTTATAAGTTTATTTTTCTCCTTCATCATTAATTAATTGTTTTCTCCAATAATTATAATCCTCTAAAGTCTGGTTAATCAACTCTTGCAAACCGCTTTTACCCAAAACCTCCAAGTAGTGTTTTTCATACATCCTGATGAGCTTTAAGGTATCTAACTTGACTTTAATTATTTTTCGAATTTCTTCATCAGTTAGTTTTGACATAGTAAGAACTTTCGCTTTGTTTTGACAAATATACAAAACAATGTTTTTGAGAAGTTGAATAACTTCAAAATCATTTAGGAACGGTTGAAGAATAAATTCGACTTTTTGGGTAGAAAATTTTGTTCTCAATCGCAGTAATTTTTCCTTCTAATAGCAGGGCTATTGCAAGGAAAAATTGCGAAGAGTGAGGGCAAAAGGTTCGGCCATAGAATGACGAAGTTATTTTTTACCCGTTCCTAAACCAATCTTTTTAGAGAAATCAGGGAGAAAAGACAAGAAGAAAAAAAGAAGCAGCCCCTTTCCGATGTTTTACATAAAAACAAATTAGTGAGAGTAAAGGAAAGAAAGAGGCTGCTAATATAAATTTTCGAAACCTTAATTCGCTTGATTAACGGGTGAGGTTTTTTATTCGCTGCTTTTGGTGGAAGAAAAAATTTATTTTTTTCGCTTTCGCGAAATGAGGTTTAAAGCTGACTTTTTAAACAAAACTGTTTGTTGCTTTTTGCAGACATAATATTTTATCACTACATTTACAATCTGCAACGTTGCTATTTTTAAAATAAATTTTTCACTCTAAAACTTTTTCAACCATGAAGAAACCAACCATTAAAGCATTTATAACAATGCCTACTCTACCCGATGGTTTTGGGAATTTTCAATAATCTGCTAAAAGCGACCTCAAAAATTCTGTAAATCGGGTCAATAATTTGATTTTTAAAATAATTTCGAAACAGATTTAGTCCTCTTCTAAAGACACTGAACTGAGGAT
>CALCJP010000026.1 GCA_937967625.1 uncultured Saprospiraceae bacterium | reverse complement strand
TTTTCATAAAGCTGTTTTGAACATCAACCAAGTCCAAATTCATACCGACAAAGTCATCGTAAAACTCGGTACTGAGCAAACTTGCTGCAAAGCGAAAGACCGCGCCGAAACGCCTGAGGAAAAAGCGGCTGCCTGCTGTGCGCCTGTGGTCGTAGCAGAGGAAGTGAAGCCAAAAGTGAATCTTTCAGATTTGATTGCCTCTGGTGGTGGGTCTTGTACGCCGGGGTCGGGGTGTTGTTGAAAAGCTGCCTTCGAAGCGAAAATATAAGTAACAAGTACTCGCGCGCAATAAGCGCATTTGCCCAAAGGCAGAAAAAATAGCTTGATCGCATTTCAGACAAAATCCAAAAACGATCAAGCTATTGCTTTTTCAGTCAATTGTAGGAGTATTCAAAGTTGCCAATGAAGCAAGAATCTCTTCTTTCGTCAGCTCGTGTCGAGTAATTTTTCCTGCAAAGAAATCTTCATAAGCCTTCATGTCGAAATTACCATGTCCACAGAGGTTAAATAAAATCGTTTTTGAAACGCCTTCTTCCTTGCACTTTTTGGCTTCCGCAATAGCAGTAGCAATTCCATGCGTCGCTTCAGGAGCAGGAATGATTCCCTCTGCTCTTGCAAACAGCACACCTGCCTCAAAAACCTCAACATTATCATGCGCCTTCGCTTCAATGAGTTTATCTTTAAGCAACTGACTTACGATTACTCCTGCACCATGATATCGAAGACCGCCGGCATGGATTGGTGCTGGTAAAAAATTATGTCCCAAAGTGTACATTGGCAACAATGGAGTCATCCCAACAGTATCACCAAAATCATATCTAAACTCACCTCTTGTCAATTTAGGACAAGAAGATGGCTCACTTGCAATGCATCGAATATTACTGCCATTCTCAAAATTGAGTCGTAAAAATGGAAATGCCAACCCTGCAAAATTAGACCCACCACCAAAAGGAGCAATAACGATGTCGGGCATCTCTCCTGCTTTTTCCATTTGCTTGATGGCTTCTTGACCGATGATTGTCTGATGGAGCTTTACGTGGTTGAGGACACTTCCGAGCGCATATTTAGTATCCGGATCAGAAGCAGCTCGCTCTATCGCCTCCGAAATAGCAATACCCAGCGAACCCGTCGTCTCTGGATTCTCGGCTAATATTTTACGCCCCGCTTCTGTCAAATTGGTGGGAGAAGAAAACACCTTCGCTCCGAAAGTATTCATCATGATTTTGCGATACGGCTTATGCTCAAAAGAAAGTTTGACCATATAAACTTCGCACTCCAATCCGAATTTACTACAGGCAAAACTCAGCGCACTTCCCCACTGTCCGGCACCTGTTTCCGTGGTGATTCTTTTCACCCCCTCTTGCTTATTGTAATACGCCTGCGGAATAGCAGTATTGGGCTTATGAGACCCCGTAGGACTCACCCCCTCATACTTGTAATAAATCTTAGCGGGCGTATCCAACGCCTTCTCTAAACCATAGGCTCGGTAGAGTGGAGTGGGTCTGTAAATCGAATAAATATGGCGCACCTCATCAGGAATTTCGACATACCGATCTGTCGCCACTTCCTGCTTAATCAGTTCCATCGGAAAGAGCGGAGCTAAAGCCTCCGGACCTATCGGTTCTAAAGTCGCAGGGTTGAGAGGAGGCAATGGTTTGTTTGGCATATCCGCCACGATGTTGTAATAATTTTCAGGAATCTCATGTTCCTCTAAAGTAATTTTTCGACGTTGGAGATCAACTAAATTCATGATTTAAATTTTTATCGTTTCTTAATTTGGTGCATAAAAAAAGAGAAGGTTCACCGTGACGGTGAACCTTCTCTTTTCTATTTCTTTAGGAATTAAAAAATATCAAATAAGTAGCTTCTGTCACGTATGTGAATCAGTAACTTGCCACCACCAATTTTTGATATTTATTAAAATCATTTGAAATAAATCTTTACCACAAAAGTATTGGACTTTTTTTCAATAATGCAACTCAAATGATTAGACTAATCATAACAATTTTCATAAAACACTGACAGTCAATTAATTACAAAATAAATTTTCAAAAAAAAATCTGACTTAACATTCTCGCTTTCGCGAAATATGCATGAACATCCCAACCCTTTGCCTTTCATCTGCTGTCTTAATTCAAAATGACGATCATGAAAAACATCTTTTTATTCCTTATTCTTTTGGGATGTGGAGTCACCTCCTGCCATAAATCAGACACCTTACATTCAGACTGCATTGACGAAATGCTTTCTGAATTCAATATGATCAAATACGACGGCGAAATAATGTCAGATTGTAAATTCTATCTACACCTATACGATTGGGATGGCGAACAGTATTTCATCTTTGACAACCCCTGCATGGACATGGTCTTAGCCATATTCGATTGCGAAGGCAACGACCTTTGCAAAGATGACCCAGATTGCAGCAACTTCTTCCAAAATGCTGAATTTGTGGATATCGTAGGGCGTTCGCGATAGGGTTATTTTAATTTCGCTTTCGCGAAATCCCGTTGCTCAGGAGTATTCGCATTAAACAACTTTTCAGGTTGAGTTAAAGTCAGTTCTTCTATATCCGAATTAATCAACATCTTCCTCGGACAAGAGTAGCCTCGCGACAAAAAATTCAATAAAATCGGATAGGCACGCGGCTCCCATATCGTAATCAATGGCTCCGGAAATTCCGTTTCAGGATTATGAAAACAAGTCGCGACCTTACTCGGATTTCGATTTTCAAAAAGCTGCTGAAGCAATACCTCATCCACAAACGGCACATCAATTGGCAATGTAAAAATTGCCTGATTCGGAAATTTTTGAAAAGCAGATACCAATCCCCCAAAAGGGCCCAAACCCAAATAAACATCAGGAATCACCTCATAATCTGACGAAATGTTTTGCCCTCCCCTACTCGACAGATACACTTCCGAACAAAATTTGCTCATCAAATTCGCCAAGTGTTCACGCTGAGTTGATTGATGATAGACAATGTCGCCTTTGTCTTTCCCCATGCGCGTACTTTTACCACCTGCGAAAAGCAGTCCTTTCACCT
>CALCJP010000025.1 GCA_937967625.1 uncultured Saprospiraceae bacterium | reverse complement strand
TTTTTGGCTTTCGCCGAATTGGTGTAGCGGCAGGTCCTGTGGTCAACATAAATACAGCCACTCGCTGGCAAGTAGGGATAGGGCTAATGTATAGCCAATTGGGCAGCGCACGAGGCAAATTCGATGAGCCAACTTCTGACTTTGATAAGATTAGAATCAACCAAGTAGAGGTGCCGCTCACGCTTCGATTCAAGGACTGGAAAGGAGAAGATGATGGTGGTGAATACTTTAGAGTGGGCTTTGAGCTGGGTGTGATTTACAACCGTATGATCAATCAAACCTTCATTGCCAGAAGTGGAGAAGACATCTCAGATGATTTCGACATCCAGCCCAATGGCGTATCGGTTCAGTTTGGAGCCACCTATTACCTCAACTCAAATTGGGGCGTTCATTCACACTGGGCAAAACAGCTGAATAGCTTCACAAAATCTTCCTCTCAGCCCATGGTCAATCGTTACATAAATTTGGGGCTAATTTATCTGTTGTAACCGACTCGGTAGTTGGATTTTCAGGTGTGTATGTCCATTATTCAGTAACCCCAAAGTCAGGTTTCCTTCCATCAGTTCAACGATTTTATTGATAATCATCAACTCGTAACCAGAGGCTGGCAAATTGCTAATATCAATCGCCCGATGGATGGGGGCAACTGTCGAAAATTTATGATTATTGATGAATTCCATTCCATTGAAAACAAAGTGCAAGACCTGCCACTCTCCTTGTCTATCAGCTGAAAATTCAAAATGTTTTTCAACATTTACCGCATAGTTTTCAGAGAAACCAAGCACATTGTGAATCAATAGTTTCAAAAGGCTTTTGTCGCCTACAAGGTCAGGCGGGAAAGAACCTAATTTTACATGGCAACCGTCATGTTTTTTTTGAAGTTCCAAAAGCCAAAGCATTTCTGTATTGACAATGGTTGGCTCTACTTTTTTAAAATTAAGATTTTCAAGCAAGATCAAATGCAACAGCAACATTTCCAATTTTTTCAAATTTTTGGAAATGAAAAAAGCGAATTCTTGACTTTCCTTATCTTCCTCTTTCGCTACTTTTAGGTTCATCATGTCTGCAAACATTTTCGCAATTCGAAGAGGCTCCTTCAGATGAAACTCTGATTTTGTCAATAAGAATTGAGAGAAATTTCTGAGATTTTCATCCTTTTCTATTTTATCGATGATGATACTGCCCCCCATTATTTCTTCTCCCTTTCGGGAAATGTTTAGGTGCAGATCCACTGCTCCGATTACTCCTGACCCATTGATAAATTTCACGGTCTTAAAACTTTGCGAATCCGCCAGATTAGTGTTGATTTCGGGAAACCCCAACATTTCCTCTATTTTGGAAAAGGGTAAGGAATAAAGCGGCTTGTTTCTGAAAAAGTCCTTTCGAAACCCCATCATTTTTTCAAAACCTCTTGAGTAATCTTGAATAATGCCATCACCATCAAAAAAAACGATTGCTATATTTTCGGCTTGGAGTAAGCCTTTAGCATAGGTAGATAAATTGCTCTTTACAAGGGGAGAACCAAGTATTTGCATGATTTGAATATGTTCGTTCATTAATTTAATGCAGGGAGCATAATTTTCAAATTAACGTTAAACTAATTCGAAATGCATACTTAATATCAAAAAAATGTGACAGTACAAACCGGCTTTAAATTACACAATACTCGTATATGGGATGCTTTGAGTCCCCAAAAGTAGAAGGAGTAAAAATCCTAAATTGAACAAAAAAATCTTATTATTGCACGTTATTAATTTTCATAAAAAAGATGGATAATACCATGAAAAAATATATAGTCCTTTTGTTGGTTTGCTTTGGAGCTTTGTACCTACCAGCACAGGAAGAAACATCAAAACCAGCAGAGGAATTTTACAGCACCAACACCATCGAAGAAGTCAACATCTTCTTCCTTGAAGAAAATTGGCAATATCTGATGGATACCCTTCGGAAGAATGGGAATCGATGGCTCATTGGCAATGTCGAAATCAATGGGACTAAATACAAAAACGTGGGCGTCCAATTCGCTGAATCACATGCTTTTCAGCCCGGAGAAAAAAGGAATAGTTTAGTCGTAAAATTGAACTTAGTGGATCGGGTTCAAAATCATCTGGGGTATCAAACCCTACATTTTTCGAGTGCGAAAAGAGATCCAAGCATGATTCGCGAAGTCTTAGGATTCGAGATTGCACGCTCTTATTTTCCTTCTCCCAAAGCGAACTATGCGAAAGTGAATATCAACGGAGATTTCTATGGACTTTTGGTCAATATTGAAAATGTTGACAATAAGTTTTTGGAAGAAAACTTTGGGGAGTCAGGCGGTACTTTAGTGAAAGCTGATCCAGATTTATACCCAGATGCCCCTTCCACTTGCAAGGTCAATGTCTATTCCAGTTTGGTGCATGAGGACAACGTCCGCTGCTATTTTTACAATTATAAATTAAAATCGGAGTATGGTTGGGATGAATTGATGAGACTCACTGACATTCTGAATAATAAACCTGACGATATTGAAAAAATACTGAATGTCGATCAGACGCTTTGGATGTTGGCATTCAATAATGTATTGGTCAACCTGAGCAGTTACTCAGGAAAAATTAGCGAAAACTTCTTTCTCTATCAAGACAATAGTGGTCGCTTTAGCCCAGTGATTTGGGATTTGAATTTAGCATTTGGCAGTTTTAAAAATACAGGAAGTGGTTCGGATCTAAACCTCCAAACTTCCACCAATATGTCACCGCTACTTCATGAGAAAAATTTATCTAAACCGTTGATTTCTAAGTTGTTATCGAATCCAACTTATAAGAAAATGTATTTATCTCACATGCGATCCATTACACACGATTGGTTTGTAAGTGGTAAATATTTAGAAAGAGCAGAGGAGTTGCAGCGATTGATTCAAGTGCCTGTTTCCAATGACAACAATAAGTTCTACAACTGGGATGAATTCCAAAGAAGTCTTATTAGCACGGTCGGTAAGCGAAGTAAAATTCCTGGCATTGCGGAGCTGATGAAAGAGCGCGCTCGGTATCTCAAAAAAGAAAAAGTCATTTCGGTATTTCCTCCAAAGTTCCTTTCTCAAGAAGTCCAAAGGAGAGAACGTCTTTCCAATAAGGAAGTAAAAAGTTTTAAGATATTGGCAGAGATGAGCAAATACACGAAAAAGGTAGATGTCTTCTACCGATTTGAGGGAGAGACGAGTTTCAGTCAAGCAACTATGCTGGATGATGGCAAAAGCTCAGACGGCAAAAAAGGCGACGGGATGTTTGGCGTAGAAATCGAACCCAAAAATGGAAGTACCGCCATCGAATATTATTTGAGAGGAGAGAATGCTTCATTGATGAGTTTTGATCCGCCAAATTATTTCTTTGAGCTGCACAAGATGAGTTTAGGGCAATTGAATTAGAATATTTTCCGAAAGGAAAAAATAAGGAAATTAAATATTTCCAAAAAAATAGAAATACCATATCAGCGACATACTTTTGTATGTCGCTTTTGTGTTTACAAAACGGTCTTAGCATACGTTATTAGACCAATTCATTTAAACTACTTTAATGAGAATTTATACATTTCTGCTCCTCTTCTTTTGCTCGACTTTCGTCAATGCCCAAGGCTTTTACAAATGGGATAAAATCCAAGAGATAAAAATCTACTTCGAACGTGACAATTGGGCGGAGATACTTACCAAACTAAAATCTGCCAATAATAAAAAGAGAATGTCTGCCCGGATGGTTGTCAATGGCAAAACTTATGAAGAAGTTGGCGTCCGATTCAAAGGAAATAGCTCCTTTAAAAACGTGAAAAAAGGCGGCTCCAAAAAATTGCCTTTCAACATCGAGTTGAATTACAAAAGTGACCAAAGACTGGATGATAAATGGGAAACCGTTAAACTCTCCAACGTCTTTCGTGACCCAAGTTTTGTGAGAGAGATTTTGACCTACGAAATCGCTCGCAAATATCTCTATGCGCCAAAATGCAACTTTGCAAAGCTCTATATCAATGACCAATACATTGGTCTTTACAACAATACTGAATCAATCGATGAACGCTTTTTGAAAAAGCACTTCGGTTCCAAAAAAGGAATTTTGGTCAAATGCGACCCTGAATGGGGACTGAAAACACCACCGAGTTGCAAAAAAGGTGATAAGTCTTCCATGATGTATTTAGGGGATAATCCACATTGCTACTATTCAAATTATGAGATGAAATCATCGGATGAAGGTTGGAAACCTTTCATCAAAATGATTGAGGTGCTCAACGAAAAAGACAATGCAATCGCTAATCATCTCGACATTGACCAAACGCTTTGGATGCATGCTTTCAATAATGTTTTGGTCAATTTGGATAGCTACACCGGTCGTTTGAGTCACAATTACTACATGTACAAAGGAGAGGAAGGAAAATTTATGCCGCTTGTTTGGGATATGAATTTGTCTTTCGGAGCTTTCAAATTTGATGGAAATGGAAAGCCGCTTGACAATCGCGGATTACAGCGACTCAGCCCAATGGTTCATTTCAAAAATAAGAATCCGAAGCGACCTTTGTTAGTCAATTTGCTTCAAAACTCACTTTGGCGAAAAATCTATATGGCTCACTTGAAAACCATTTTAGAAGAAAATTTTTCTAATGGTGAGTATAAAGAAAGAGCAAAAGCTATACAATCGCTTATTCGTACTGAGGTTCAAAATGACCCAAATAAATTGTATTCTTTTGAAGCCTTTACGGCAAATCTCGATGCTACCACAGATGCCGGAGGCACGCCAATCATCGGCCTAACCGAATTGATGGAAGGACGCGTAGCGTATCTCAGCGCCCATCCATTGCTCAATAATGAGGCACCAACCATTGGGAAAGTTGAAGACCTCCATTTTGGTGAGGACTCTGCCATTCAAGCACATCTGGAAGGCGCAACTAAGGCTTATGCCTATTACCGAACTTCAAAGCAAGCTCCATTCAAACGCTTCAAAATGAAGGATGATGGTGGTAGCAATGATGAATCTTTGGAAGATGGCATTTGGGGCTGTACCGTTCCATTTTCTGAAAAGGGGAGCTACTATATAGTAGCGGAAAGTGAAAAAGCAGTAAGCTGCTTTCCGACCAGAACTTCTCGGAAACCGATAAAACTTAGTCAGTAGATCAGTTTGCAGTATTACAGTAGGCAGTTTTTTCAGTAAGCAGTAAGCAGTAGGCAGCTTGTGACCACTTTGTAGTTACAATCAAACTCTTACTGCCTACTGTAATACCACACGGCAGACTGTAATACTGCCAACTGCCAACTGTCCACTGTCAAACCGACCTCTGCAAACTGCAAACTGAAAAAATGACCCAACTTGGCTTAATTGGCTATCCACTCACCCATTCCTTCTCAGAGGGTTATTTTGCTAATAAATTTCAGGAAGAAAATATTGGAGACCATCATTATCAATCTTTTCCCTTACGGAAAATAAGCGATTTGCTTGAACTCCTCGAAAGTCAGCCCAACCTCTTGGGGCTTAATGTGACGATTCCTTACAAACAGCAGGTTATTCCTTTTTTATCGGAGATTTCGGCGGAAGCCGCTCAAATCGGAGCTGTAAATACCATACAAATTAAAGAGGGCAAATTGATTGGGCACAACACTGATGTCTATGGGTTTGAGCATTCGTTTCGTGAGTTTGTTGATAAAACGGCATTTGACGAAAGTCGATTGAGCGCGTTGGTTTTAGGGTCAGGCGGGGCGTCCAAAGGGATTCAGTTTGTGCTCAAAAAGTTGGCGATTCCTTACAAACTCATTTCGCGAAATCGAGAAAATTGAGATTTGACTTACGAGAACCTGACGAAAGAGGTAATTGAGCGTCATCAGATTGTAATTAATTGCACGCCGTTAGGGACTTTTCCAAATGTGGGTGAGTTTCCTC
>CALCJP010000024.1 GCA_937967625.1 uncultured Saprospiraceae bacterium | reverse complement strand
TCAGTGAGGTGTGAAGTGATTTTAACAGGTCGGTTGCGCATAGAACGAATGCTCCGTTAGGAGCATCATCTTTGTAGCAATGTAGCTGAAGTTTCAAATGTCCGCTCCGTAGGTGCGGAATCTTTTTTAGATATCGCACCTACGGAGCGAATGCAAACATTCAATACTGATAATTGCTACAAAGATGTCGTTCCGTTGGAACGATTCATTTGGATTAGATTAAAATTTGCCTTTCGGCAAATGGCGTATCAAACTGAAAACATGACAGGCGAATTTTTTTGATATTTTATTTGCTCTGAGGGCGGGTGACCACTTCCGCCTCCTAAAGAGGAAGCTCAATTCGGTGCTTTATTTTACAACTTCCTCGTCGAAGACATTCCTGTTTTCAGTCAGGGAGGATTAGTTCTAAAGCGCTTATAACATCTTTCAAGACACAAATTTGATGGATTAAAGATTACATGATTTTTGATTGCCGAATTTGCTCGCAAATCAAAAATCATGTAATCGCTAATCTTCAATCTATCATGGTGGCGAATAATATTTTGATAGACCAAGCACTTACTTCTTCATAGAGAGGAGAGGGTAAATTCATTTAACACGAAGATACGCCTTCCCCAATTCCAACCCCCGCACTTGCGTCTGCACATACTCACGCAAGGTTTCATAATCTCCTCGCGCATACTTGAGGAAGTTGGAAGCCTGCCCGTAAACCGCAGACAATCCACATTTTTCAATCAAATAGTAGCCATCCAAAAACGTCTTGATTCCTCCTGAAACGATGACCTGTTTGCATTCATGATCGCCACCTAACTCGTTGATAATCAGATTGGTAAGATTGACCATGTCAGCGGCGCTATGTCCGATGTGAGTGATGGGGCCGAGGGCTTCTCGATTGAGGTCGCTGCTGCGGAGCAATTCGAGCAAGGCGAAATTGGTACCGCCGCTTGCGCCAAAATCAATGGCTTCGAGAGGCAGTTGAAAAAGTCGTTTGAGACTTGCATACCCCATGCCTTGCCCGACCTCTTTGACGATGAGTTTGAGGTTGGTTTTTTCCAAAAAGTATTCGATGGTTTCGATAGGGGGGCGCTTGAAAATGTCGCCTTCCGGCTGCATGGCTTCTTGCAGTGGATTGACGTGGATGATGAGTCCATCTGCTCGTAATTTTTTTACCAATCGGACAGCGGCTTCGACTTTGTTTTCGTCAATTAATTCTTCCAGTTGCGCTATGCCCAAATTGGCAAATAACGGCGCTTCGTCGCCCATCAAATCACGCACATCAAAATCACTCAAATGGTCGTCGTCAAACAACAATCCGCGACAACTGCCTAACCCCATACCCATGCCGAATTCTTTGCAGGCTCGTGCTAAATTGTGGTTGATGGTTCGCGCCAATTCAGTGCCGCCAGTCATGCTGGAGACCCAAAGTGGGGTCTTCATCTTTTTGCCCAAAAAATCAAATTCACCCCAACTGCCTGATTGCGGATGTGCTGCCAACAATGGCTCATAACTAAAGCGACCATCCAATTGGTTGGCTGCCACTTGTGATTTGAACGCTAAATCAATATGATCTCGCTTTCGCGAAACGGCAGTGGGATCGTCTATCTGTGATGCGGACTTTTTCTTCTCTGATTTCAAATTTGAATGGATTGGTTAGAGTATGTTTAAAGTTCGGGTTTAGAAGCGAAAATTGAAGATTCACGGTTCTGAAGAAGCTAAATGTTTTCAGCATAGCCCAGCTATGTTGAAAATATTTAGTGAAATCAGGTTCGAGAAGATTCAATTTGCAGCTTAAAGCTGAATTTTACACATACTCTTTGAATGGCGTAAAGGTAGGGTTTGTTGAGGAAACAGCAGGAGTCTTATGTGGTTCAAATAAAAAGGTATGGAAGGCAGATGAGGCTGATTACCATGATCAACGCGGATCTGCGAAAATCAAGGCAATCATGGAAATCCACGTTCCATACTACCCCACAAATTCACTACATTTGCGCCCTCATTTGCCGAAAGGCGGAAAAATAAAATAACACAAAGAAATGTCTATATCAGCCAACGATCCCAATTTAGAATCATGGGTAGAAGTCGCACCTAATTCAGACTTCCCGATTCAGAATTTGCCATTCGGTATTTTCCGTAAGGAAGGACAAGCGCCGCGCGCTTGCTCTGCTATTGGAGATTATGTAATTGACCTTTTGGCTGTCGCCGAACATGGTTTTTTCGATGATTTCACTTTTGATAAAAAAGCCGTTTTCGAAAACCAATATTTGAATGATTTCATAGGATTGGGTAAACCCATCACCAATGAAATTCGCAACCGATTGGCGGCAATTTTAGACACCGACCATGATGAATGGGACGCAAAAGAATTGGGCGAATTCATTCTCGTGCCGATGTCGGAAGTGGAGTTGTTGTTGCCGATTCAGATTGGAGATTACACTGATTTTTACTCCAGCATCGAGCATGCGACCAATATTGGTTCCCTTTTCCGCGACCCTGAAAATGCCTTGCTTCCCAACTGGCGTCACCTGCCGGTGGGCTATCACGGAAGAGCATCTTCCATCATCGTCTCAGGCACAGACATCAAGCGCCCTTGCGGGCAACAAAAACCGGCCGATGCACCACCTGTTTATGGGCCATGCAAATTGCTCGATTTTGAGTTGGAGATGGGTTTTGTGATAGGAAAGCAGACGAATTTGGGAGATGCCGTGGCGACTGCCAATGCAGAAGACCACATCTTCGGTTTGATACTTTTCAATGATTGGTCAGCGCGTGATATTCAGAAGTGGGAGTATGTGCCATTGGGGCCGTTTTTGGGTAAGAATTTCGCCTCAACGGTTTCGCCTTGGATCGTGACTTTGGAGGCGTTGGAGCCATTCCGTCAACAAGGGCCAGTTCAAGATCCAGAGGTGCTTCCATACTTGCAGTACGAAGGCAAAAAGAATTACGATGTAAATTTGGAGGTCGCTATCAAACCTGAAAATGGGGCAGAGAAAGTCGTTTGCAACTCCAATTTCAAATATATGTACTGGAACATGTGCCAGCAATTGGCTCACCACACCGTCAATGGCTGCAACATCAAAGTGGGAGACATGTACGCCTCTGGCACCATCAGCGGACCAGAGCGCGGCAGCTACGGTTCTATGCTCGAAATCAGTTGGAAAGGCACCAAGCCAGTTGATATGCCAGATGGCACTCAGCGAAAATTCATTCATGATGGCGATACGGTGATTATGCGTGGCTGGTGCGAGAAAGATGGAGTTCGGATTGGTTTTGGAGAGGCGAATGGAAAGATATTGCCGGCAACGCCGGTTACCTAACCGTGCCCTGAGCGGAGTCGAAGGGGAGATGGAAGATCGATTTTTTGATTGTTGACTTCGACTCCGCTCAGTCAACGGTCGCTATAAATAGTCTCCCTAAAATTACCCCATCCCACAAATGCACCTTAATTTAGCTGCACAATACCTAAATACGTTTATGAACAACTGCTACCAGTTAATATGTGCTTTTTTGATGATGGTTTGTTTTGGCTGTGCGCCAAATACGGAAGGAAATCAAACTGCCCCTAAATCGACTACCTCTCCCACAGAAGGTATTGTTGATGACTACGAAGATTTTGGAAGAGCGACTTGGCAGAAGCCCAATTTGGTAATCAGTCAGTTTGGTGATTTGACCAATAAGACCATTGCTGATATTGGTGCGGGCACTGGTTTTTTCTCAAAGCGCCTTTCGGCGAAAGCCGCGAGAGTCATCGCCATAGATATTGATGAGCGATTTATTGACATCTTGGATAGCATTCGTCTTTCCGAACTTCCTGAAGAATTTCAGGAACGACTGGAACCGCGTATTGCTAAATTGGATGATCCTCTGCTGGCTTCCTATGAGACCGATGGCGTCTTAATCGTCAACACCTTCATGTATATGAGTGAACGAACGGCTTATCTCGAAAAAGTCAAGAATGGCATCAAACCCGGCGGAAAATTAGTTATCGTTGACTTTAAGAAACGTTGGACGCCGATTGGTCCTCCTGCTCAAATTCGTTTGGATATGGAAGAAGCGATTAGCTATATCGAGGAGGCAGGGTTTAAGATTGCGAGAAAGGATATGGATACGCTGGAGTATCAATATATTTTGGTTGCGGAACGGGTGTGAAACCAATCGGAGTTCGGCACTTCGACTTCGCTCAGCACGGCGCTCCGCTCGAACTCCAGCTTAGAAATTCTACTTCACCACCAATCCTCCTCCAAACTCATCGCTCGGACTGACAAAACCTAACTTTCCTTCCGCATCTTCTGCCATCAAAATCATGCCTTGAGATTCGACGCCACGCAGCTTTCTTGGCGCTAAATTGGCTAATACCGAAACACGTTTTCCGATGATGTCTTCCGGTGCGAAATGTTGCGCAATACCACTTACGATGGTTCTGGTTTCGAAACCCATATCTACTTTTAGGACGAGCAGTTTGTCTGCCTTTTTCATTTTCTCCGCTTCCAAAATTACGCCGGTTCGGATATCCATTTTCATGAAATCATCGAAGGCAATCGTTTCTTTGAGAGGAGCGTAATTGATTGATTCTGAGCCAGTTGGCGTATCGGTTGACATTAATTTTTCGATTTGTGCATCAATGGTTTCATCCTTGATTCGGGTGAATAAGTGAGTGGGTTTGTTGATTTGATGACCTGCTTCTAAGATGGGTTGACCTTCTGCCAATTTATCCAACAGGGCGGTCAATTCGCCATTTTCCGCGAAAGCGGGCAAACTCAACATCGCTCTCAATTTATCAGAGGTGAATGGCAAAAACGGACGCGCCACCACACTCAATGCCGCCACGATTTGCAGGGACAAATTCATGATGGGCTTGACGAAATCAGGTTCTGTTTTTTGCTTGCTCCACGGTTCGTTAAATTGCAAAATCTGATTGCCCATGCTCGAAATCGACATGACTCCATTGAGCGCACCTCTGAAATCAAAGTTGGCAATCTGTTCCGCAACTTCCTGAATTTTATCATGCAGCGTAATCAATTCACTTTCGTGAAATGACATTTCATTGCCCTGATCGCTACCGATGAAACCTGAATTTTCATCAAATTCAGGGACTACGCCCCCGTAATATTTATTGGTCAAAACGACGACTCGGTTGATGAAATTTGCCAAATTGTTGACCAGTTCGTTGTTGTTGGTTTCTTGAAAATTCTTCCAAGTAAATTCGCTATCACGGGTCTCCGGCATGTTGCGAATCATGTTGTAGCGCAACTCATCTTCCCGACCTTCAAACTCCTGCACATATTCATGCACCCAAACTGCCCAATTTTTTGAAGTCGAAATTTTGCGCCCTTCGAGATTCATAAATTGATTGGCAGGCACGTTTTTCGGAAGAATATAATCCCCATGCGCTTTCAAAATCGCTGGAAAAATAATGCAGTGAAAAACGATATTGTCTTTCCCAATGAAATGCACCAACTGAGTGTCCTCATCTTGCCAGTAAGGCTTCCAATCCTTGCCGTTGTCGGCAGCCCACTGCTTGGTGGCGCTGATGTAGCCAATCGGCGCGTCGAGCCAAACGTATAGTTTCTTGCCCTCTGCTCCCTCAATTTCTTGCGGCACATCGACGCCCCATTCGAGATCGCGCGTCATGGAGCGGGGTTGCAATCCGCCTTCGAGCCAACTGCGACATTGACCCAATACGTGGTTTTTCCATTTCGATGCGTCGTGGAGTTGCTTGCCGTCCAAGGTTCCTTTGTCAATCCATTCTTTGAGCCACGCTTCGTGTTTGTCTAAGGCGAGGTACCAATGTGTGGTTTTCTTCAAAACCGGGTTGCTGCCGCTCATCGTGGAGCGCGGATTAATCAAATCAGTCGGACTGAGTGCAGAGCCACAGTTTTCGCATTGGTCGCCGTAGGCGTCGGGATTGCTGCATTTGGGGCAGGTGCCCATGATGTATCTGTCTGCCAAAAATTGGTTGGCTTCTTCGTCAAAATATTGCTCTGATTCTTTCTTTACGAACTCCCCCTTTTCATTGAGGTCGCGGAAAAACTGTTGAGAAGTTTCGTGATGCAATTCCGCAGAAGTGCGGTGGAAAATGTCAAACGACAATCCGATTTTCTCAAAGGTTTCTCTGAATATTTTATCGTATTTATCCACAATCTCTTGAGGGGAAATGCCCTCCTTCTTTGCGCGAATCGTAATCGCTGCGCCATGCTCATCAGAGCCACATACAAAAACGACGTCTTTGCCCAACAATCGCAATTGGCGCGCATAAATATCAGCTGACAAATACGCTCCCGCCAAATGCCCGATATGCAACGGTCCATTGGCATAAGGCAACGCGGAAGTGATTAAGTATCTTTTCGGTTCAGTCATAAGTAGCTGCCAAATTTATTTGGCAGAGAGAAATAAAACTTGATTTTAATAATAGTTTTCCCCTTTCGGGCAAAAATGTAGTTCATTTTCCGAAAGGGAAAAATTATGAAATGCTTTATTAAAAAAGACCACCCCAATAAATTTGGGTGCTACAAGGGCGAAGGTACACCAAAGGAAAGGTTTTTTAAATGGTTTTGGTTTCGCTTTTTTCGAAAGAAAAAAATCAATCAAAACACTACCTTTGCCGCCGCAAATTCTCCCCTTTCGGGAAATATCCATTTTTACTTAGAAGATGTTTAAGAATGGAGTTCAGAAGCGAAAATTTGAAGATATGGGTTCTGATGAAGTAAAATTTTTGAGAAATAGCAGCGCTATGGCTCAAAAATTTTACGAAATCAGGTTCTTTAGATTCGAATTTACAGCTTGAAATCTATTTTTAAATAGCTTCTTTAAACTACACAAGAAGATGAAAAACCTTTCTCTGATTTTAAATATCCTTTTATTGTTAGGAGTTGGCTATTTGTTTATGGACAAATTTTCCTCCAAAGAGGCGCCAAAAGAAGAAGTCGCGGTGGAAGAAACTGCTGATGTTCCTAAAATCGTTTATGTCAACGCTGACACTTTACTCAATCGCTATGAAAGATTTCAGGTGAAGAAAAAAGAAATTGAAGCACGTGAGAAACGCGAAGACAATGCCCTCAAAGGCAGAGGTCGTTCCTTAGAAAAAGACGTTCGTGCTTTGCAGCAAGAGATGATGAGCTTGGAGCAAGAGTGGCAGGGCGGCAACATGGCAAGAGTTGATTACGAAACGCGTGGTCAAAAACTCATGGAAAAGCAGCAAAAACTTGCTGCCAAAGAGCAAAGCATCATGCAAGATCAGCAACGTATTGCTGGCGAAATCATCAAAGAGGGTCAGCGTATCAATGATGAATTGCAAGCCGAAATCAAAGATAAATTGGGTAGTCTCAAATCCGAAATGGGCTACGAGTACATCTTAAGTTATGGCATGGGTAGTGGCGTTTTGGTGGCAGATGAACGATATGACATTACTGAAAAAGTGCTTTCGATTTTGAATACCAAAGCGGCTGAAGAAGCGGCAGGTGAATAGTTGATGTTCTTCTCGACTCCGCTCGAACTCCGGTAGGATTCTTCCAAACAAGCAGCTCCGTTTTTCGAGCGGAGTCGAGAAGAAAAAACAAAAAAAGCCAATCCATCAAACGACAAATTGATCACCTCGTCTATTGCGTTCCCAATTTAAATGAGGGAATAAAAACCATCCAATCTAAGTTTGGCGTCGCTCCGGTTTATGGAGGCAGACACATAAATCAGGGCACTCACAATGCCCTGATTTATTTAGGTACCAATTGTTATTTTGAAATTTTGGCAGTCGATCCTGAGTCGCAGATTGCACCTCCGAGATGGATGGGCATTGATTTAATCAAGACGCCTAAATTGACTCGATGGGCGATTTCGACTGATGATTTTGAATCCGATTTGAAACGACTGAAACTGATAAACCCTCATTTGGCGAAAGCCATAAAAGGAAGCCGAAGGACTACCAATGGCAACTTGCTGCAATGGCAAATGAGCTTGCCGCTCCCCACTCCCGAAATTGAAACTACTCCCTTCCTACTTGATTGGGGCGACTCCATTCATCCTTCCGTTTCGCTTGACGCGAAATGCCAATTAATCGAACTTCACTTGACTCATCCTCAGCCTGATTCATTTTCCTTCCTTACGGAAAATTGGGATTTGAACCTTCAAATTAAAAAGGGGGAATCAACGGGGATCAAGGCGAAAATTGAGACGCCGAAAGGAATGGTAGAAATGTGTTGAAGTGTTGAAGTGTTCAGGTGTTCATGACTACGCGAACACCTCAACACATGAACACTCAAACACCTCAACACATGAACACTCAAACACTCAAACACATCTCTACTTCTCTATCTCGAATTTGTAATACACCTTTTCAAAAATTGGAATATCATCAGTCCCTGGTTCGATTTGGTTGAGGATGATTTCGATGTCGATGAGTTCGCCGTAGTCTTTTTCGGAGCTGTCGAAAGTGGCTTTTAGGACGCCGCCTTCGCCGGGTTTGTAGGTTTTTGCCGTGAGGTCATCTTGATTGGTAGTGGTGCATTCGCAGGCGGTGATGATGGCGATGCTTAGCTCAGTGTCTCCCAAGTTTTTAAATGGATAGAGTAGGTGTCGTTTCTCTCCTTTTTTTACGGTCCCTAAATCTTGCTCTCGCTCTTCGAAGTGCATGATAGGAGCGCCTTTCAAGTTCTTTTTCCCGTGAAGGGAGGAGTATTCATGAATTGGGGGGAGGGTGTCGGCGGTTGGGGTGGGGGATTCCACGAAAGTGGTAGTGGTTGCTTTTTTAGAGGCATTGCAACTGAGGCAAAATGTGAGTAGCGTAAGGAAAGTTAATGCTCGGATCATGATTTTTATTTTTTCATATCGTAGGGACGATTGATGAATCGTCTCTACATTAATTCATTGCTGCATATAAACGCAACAAGCCGCTCCGTGTTTTAGCGAAGCGGCTTGTTTAAAATTTATTTGCAAAAAGCTGAGGAGTATGAATGATAACTAATCACCAAATTATCCTCTTCTTCTGCGTTTACGTTTTTTCTTCTTTTTCTTCTTTTTCTTTGGAGTCACCTTAGGCTCTTCCACTTTTGGTTCCTCTACTTTCAAACGACGCTCGGTCTTTTTGATTACGATAGATTGAGGACCAGAAAGAATTTTGAACTCCGTACGTCTATTGAAGCGGTGCTCTTCGTCTGAGCATTTGACTGCGTTTGTGCAGCGGTTTAGGATTTGCTTTTCTCCGTAGCCGACTGCTTTGATGCGTTCTTCTGACACGCCGCGAGTGACCAACCATTGCTTGGCGGATTCGGCACGACGTTGAGAAAGGTCTTCATTATAGGCGTCTCGTCCTCGCGAATCTGTGTGTGAAGAAAGCTCTACGACCATGTCTGCATACTCATTCATCCAACCCAAAATCTTTCCTAAGTCGCTTTCGGAAGCAGGAAGGATTTTGTCATCATCGTAGTCGTAGTAGATACTGTTCATACGAATCGGCTCGTTGAGTTCGAGTGTGACCGTTTCGTATTCAGGTTCTTTTGGAAGTGGTTCGAGGCGGAGGCGTTGCTCCAATTTCTTTGAAGCAGTAATTCCCACTGTCGTGAAAACTTCCGTCTCAGTCGGTTTGTAACCCAACGCGTTTGCTTTGATTACATAAGACTTATTGAGCAATAATGGGAAATTTGCCACATTGCCGCTTGGGTCAGATGACTCGGTTACTGGAACCAATTCGCCATTGACTCTTTCGTAAAGTTCGAAGTTGGCACCAATCAACGGTTTCTTAGTTTCGACATCGAATGCGCCAGCGATGACGTCAACATTGATTTGTTCAATAGTGAATTCCCAGATGTCATCACAGCAGGTTTTGCCATGTACTGAACGACCGCCACCTTCTCTATTGGAGAGGAAAGTACCGTGGTAGCCCTCTTTGTCAATAGTAAAATATTTGTCATCGACATTAGAGTTGTAGCCTTTACCCATGTTTTTGGGTTCGCTCCAAGTGACGCCATCCCAAGTGGTGTTGAAGATGTCAAAACCTCCCAAACCCGGATGACCTGTTGAGCTAAAATATAATGTTCCGTTGCGATAGAAAGGTGTTTCTTCGTCGGCAGCAGTGTTGATTTTTGGACCTAAATTGACGGGGTCGCCATAGATTCCATTGCCTTTGTGGGTGGCATAGTAGATGTCTAATCCACCTTGACCGCCATCCATATCAGAGATGAAGAAGATGACTTCTTTTCCGAACAATTCGCCAATAGCGGGGTGTTTTGCAATCCACTCACCGTTGACGCCTCCCAACTCATTGGCTGCGCCCCAACCTTCGCCTGAGCCTTCTGAATAGAAGATTTGGCTGGTTGAAACTTCATTGCCACTCATCACCTGACGGGTGAAATACATGCGGCGACCGTCTTCACTTAAAGCGACATTGGCAGTGTGAAAACCTGGACGATTTATCTTTTCATCCAATGCAGTTGGCTTCATCCACTTTTCGTCTTTCTTCTGAGCGACGTAGATTTTTGCATGATAGTCCATCTCCTCGCCATCCAAGACGATTACGTTTTTTCTGTCGAAACCAGCATAGTACATTTCTTCGCCTGTGCCAGTCATGACTGCTGAGTATTCAGAGAATGGGGAGTTGATAGGTGAGCCTATGTTTGAGATATTCAAACGAGGAATTGGGCGAGCGATTTTTGCAAATTCGGCTCCGTTCAATTCGTATTCTGCTAATTCTTTTAAGGTCTCGTCTTGAGTGTTGCTGATGACGTTTTGCAACTGTTCGATAGCGCCATCGAAGTTGCCAGTCATTTTTAAGACCCGTGCGTAGTTGAATCTTATCTGAGGATCGACTACGGCTGGTTTTTTCTTCCCACGAGGTTTTCTGAAAAGTCTTTTATAGTAATTGGCTGCTTTGGAGTAGTCTCTGAGCAGGTAGTGGACATTCGCAATTTTTGGAATGAGGTCTTTGTCCTTACGGTCTTCGTAAGCTTTTTGCCACCATTCGAGTGCGCCTAAATAGTTTTTGTTTGCCATTTCTTCCTCGGCAGTTTCGATCATGGTTCCGTAGGTTGAGGAACTGATTGGCTGTGCAGACAATCCGATTGCGAAGCAGCAGATGGAAATGATTAAGAATATATTTTTCATAGATTGCTCTATTTTAAATTAAAATGAAAATTGGAAGAAGAATGATAATTGAATACTGATTCTCAACGCTTTCGCTAAATTTTCATTTTTATGGATATTTTAATTTTGATTTAAAACTGACTTTCGTCAAATCTCGTCATTTGCCGAAAGGCTAATCCCGATTAAAGTCGCGGACAAAGAATTTCAGGCTTGACATCTGGCTTCTTGAAAATCTTAATGATATACCAAGCTGCGATTTCAAATGCGCCTAATCCATTGGTTACTGAAACCAGTTCGGAAATGTTGGCGTCATAAGCCGCAGTCACTCTGATGTTGTCTTTATAATCAACGCCCATCAAAACCTCGATGGCGTCGTTGCCAGTCATACGATAGCCGAGACCTGGACGTAAAGTGTAGGTGTCATTGAGTTTGTAGCCACCATACGCTTGCAATGAAATCTCCATAGCGCCTGCTTCTGTTTGAAAGAAAAACTGTGGCGTTAAGGTGAATTTATCATTCATTTCAATATTGAACTGACCATGTGCTTGGGTTAATAGTGGACGGTTAAAAAATCTTGAGATTCCTCCACCACCTGTGGAGGAAGTGTCCCTTCCTACCAAACCATCATAGCGAGGTTGTGAAAGATAACCCATTGAGAATCCTAAAGTCGTACTCATTTTTTTATTCAAAGCAGATTTGAGCATAACTCCTGCTTTGTAGTCAGTATAGGTGGTTTGCTGGTCTCCAGAAAATTCGAGATTGCCTTGAGCGATGACAGTAGCGGCATTGGGGTCATTGAAATCAATCCCCAATTGAGTCTGTCCTCCCTGAAATCCAAGCGTGAAAGTCGAAGTTCCTTTTTTGTTTAAGCCAAAGTGGTAAGAACCGGAAAGTTTCGTCGAGGAATGTCCCAACCGAAAGCTCCCTGCTTTATCAGAGTAGAACATCAAACCGACACC
>CALCJP010000023.1 GCA_937967625.1 uncultured Saprospiraceae bacterium | reverse complement strand
GATACGTTTTGTCCTTCCAAATGAAATTACCGATTTTGTTGTCAGAAGGAGTACGCAACGCATTCATTATGATTGAAAAGCCAAAATCCTCCTCATTGTAAGCAGTCGTTCCGTCAACGGTCAACACCTTTTTCAAATCACAAACCGAACAGACGCCCGATTCATCAGGATCTGCAGATTGAGAAAAAGAAGACGGCAATGTTTTGGAATCCACAACGATAAAATAATCCGCAGCTTCAAGTCCAGTAAATAAATATTCGCCATTGATGTTCGAAACGAAAGTTGCTTTAATTGGATCGACGGAAGCATCCAACTTGCCGTTTTGATCCGAATCTTTGTAAAGCGTAATGGGAATATTCGGAATCCCTTCATCTGAATTATTAAAAACTCCGTCAACGGAGTAATCAGCAAAAACAAGGTTTCCGATTTCTGAATTGCCAGAAGGTGCCAGTCCGAAGCTATGAGATCCAGTCACTGATCCCAAAGTTGGTGTGACAGAAATACTATTATTTGCAGATCCATCAGACTCATAGGTATTGCTCCAAGTGGCGCCGGTCGGAAGGCTCGAAATATTCGGAATGATATTGTAATTCGTCCCAGCAGTAAGGTTGGTAAAAGTATATTTCCCCTCAGCATCAGTGATGACTGTGGTACAGGTTGACCCAGGAGTACAACCGTTACTTTGTAAATAAAGGGTGACATTATTTAGAGGTTTTTCTCCGATGTCTCGCGAACCGTTTCCATTGGTGTCTTCCCAAATTTCACCATAAATTTCAGGGTTGATAGTATATCCAAAGCTTATGTCAGTCAGATCCATAGATTGGCTACCCCAGAGATCAACATCGACTTCAAACCATTGGAAATTGTTATTCCAATTATTATTACATTTTGCATTACTTCCACCATTTCCGCAAGTGCCGCCGTTTCCTGAGCCGTCGTTGGGGTCATCATCGGGGTCTCCTTTTTGATTGGCATTTCCCGGAAGGGAAGTTGCATCTACCTCAACTTGGTACCAATAGCCTGGGGTAAGTGCGGTAAAAGTGTAGCTGCCGTTATCATCAGTAACTGCTGTTTGGGCGATAGTCGTTGCGACATTGCAACTATTATTTCCCGCAAGGGAGCTACATTCAATCAAGTTGATTGTCACTCCAGGAATAAAACTATCACCTGCATCGAAACCCGTGGTTCCCCACCAGCCGTTGTAGTTCAAATCACTCCAAACCACGCCTCTGATTGATCCACCATCAAGAATGGTCACTGATTCAGAAGCACATTCGGTGCCGGCCGTTTTTCCGTTTAAAAAAGTTGGTGCTTCCGCACAAACATTCGAACCGGTAATTTCAGAACTGCCGGAAGGACTCAGTGCTTTGTATTTAACCGAGATTGGTAAATTATCTTTAGCATTCTCCCAAAATATTTCGCCCGTTGTCACATTTATTGAATCAGGAGCAAGACTTGCTGAAACATATTCTAATAAAGTCGGATCGTAGGTTTCTTTGAGCGGCAAAACTGCAAAGTCAATTAAATTGCCAGTTCCTGTTCCTCCAGATGTGGCGCATACCGAATCCGTTGTAATCCGAAAACCGATGGCATCAAAATAGGGTGTTGCCCCGTCATCTGAGCCTATTGATTTTGCTTGATAAGAAATACTCCACCCCTGTTTGGGAGCATTTGTAAACTGCGACCAATCCCATCCTGAATAATCAGCTGTCACATCAATGAGCACTTCGCCAGCATTGGCAGAAGAATTAAAAGAAGAAAACTCAGATTTGGAAACATGATGGTTGGGGAAGTCCGTTTCTTTCCCGTTCCAAATGATTCTACCTAATATTTCGTCATCTATTACTGTACCTGTGTAATAAAATTTGGACACCAATTCTACCTTTCTAATATTGGTATTGGTAGCAGGTACATTAAAAACATCTCCTTTAGAAACCCAACCCCAATAACCAGATGCATAATTTCCGTCTGGCGAACCGTAAAGGTTGGTAATCGGCGTAAATGCCGGTTCGTAATCGTTATTTATCCAAAGGTCAACAACGTTGCACTCACCATTTCCAGAAGTTCCCTTATCCCCACCAGTTAAATTATTTTCAACATCAATATCAAAAATCACGTCTTCTGTTTCGTAAACAGGTGTAGGGGTGACCAGTGTTTTTGAAATAGTATAAGCAGGTCCGATTCCGAAAACGGCATCTCCTGGATTGATCCCTAAGTCAAGGATTGCAACTTCCTTTTGGGTAGAAGGAATATTTCCTGTTGGAATATCCGTATCTTCTTCATCTATTTTTACAATAAAATCACCGTCTGCTACATTGGAAAAACTACCCGTTCCGCCGCCACCAGTAGATAATGTTTGAATTAAAATATCGGAATCGTCCAATTTGCCATCCGAATCAATATCGGCATATAGCCAAACCGTTATGTTTGACAAACCAGTCTCGCCGCCGTCCTGCGTTCCGTCGAAAATCATAGCGCCACCTGTTCCGTCATCTCCGAATACGGTCACATCTACTGAATTGGTGCCGAGTAAATTTGTAATGGCATCATCTTCCATAAAAGGATCATTGCCACCGATACTTACTCCTGAATTGTTTAAAATCAATGTTCCGTTAAAAGTCCCATCAATAACCACGTCAAAAGTTACTGTTGCCGATTCGCCAGCGTAAATTTTATCTTCGAACCACCATTGGATATCTGTTACTGTTGAAGCAGGGCTTGGTTCAGTGGCAGTCCAAGTATCGCCGTTATCAGCAGAGTATAAAACCGTCACTGAATTGCTGCCGGGCAAGGTATGACCCGTTGCTGCCGTTCCTGACGCATAAGTGCCATTTTCAGGAATTGATCCCTGAATAACCACTGGCAATGCGAATTCAGGCATTCCCAAATCACTTGTGCCACCGTTGTTTATCTCCAATTGATAAGAAATTTGGTTGTCCACAACAGAGGAAGCAGGCCCCGTACTTGAAAAAGAAACATTCGGATCTGGTAAACCAGAAATGAGTGTTCCATTACCTCCATCTGAGCCATAATCGGCATTGAATTTTTCATTATCTTTTCCAGAAGCCACTTCCTGATAAGGAGAAAGCGAAGCTACACAAGAGTTGTCCAAAACGGCAAATTCGTAAAAAACCATTCCGACCCCACCCGTATTGTTTTGAGGTAAATCAGAGAAATGCAATTGATCTTCAAATTCGATTACATGGTTCGTCCCATCATTCAATTTAATTACTAAGAGACCCGTAACTTTTACTAATCTAAAACAGGAGGCATCAAAGATGCTGGGATTTCCCACAGGTTGGAGCATTGCATTGAAGTCAGGAATAAAATCTCCATTGTTGTCAAAACCTTTTTCAATCTTACCTAAATCAAACCAAATCCCCTCTAAAACTACTGAAGAACCGACATTGGTTGTTGAGGTGTTTTTTCTCCAACCTAACTCCTTATTGGGAAATGCTTCAAGAAATTCATTAGGAACTTTTGCAGTATTGTTCGGCCAGATTTTATTTGCAGAGGCAGAAATTTCCGCCCTCATTTGAAGTGTATTTCTTTCATTGACAGCGAGCGTGATACCAGCATCATCTGCCATGACCCAAACATCGTAAGGCAACCAAAGATCATCCGTCTGATCAGCAATAGCACCCGCCACCCGGTTGCCGTTATCATCTATCAGCGGATAGCTAATTAGCCAATATTGAGTAATGCATGCTCCCGCTGGTACAGTTCCGATGTACCGGGTAGCATCATCTGTCCCGCCTTCATGTGTAAAGGAAAAGGTGCCCGCATAATTGGCTTCAGTAACCGTCCTCTCTGGGTAAATTCCAGGAGTACCTGCAACAAAATCACCGATATTCACAAAAACATCAGTTAAATCATTAGACCCATCATTACAAATCCGCACCCCGATATATGCAGCACTTGGACTGGATCCCGCTGGAGTCTGAATGTTATGATCCACCACCAGATTATGCATCTCAAATACCTCGATTCGGAGATCGCCGTTGAGATTTGCTGCAATACCAGTATTTGAAAAATGGATCCAAAAAACGCAAAGTAGCATTAAATGCGTGAGTAAATGTTTGTTCATCCTATTCAATTTAAAAGCTGACAGGAGGTATTCTATGTTTATTTGTTAAATCTATGGAGGGGAGAAAATGTTCAATTATGAATCACGAGGATCAAGATTAAATAAATATTGGAGGATTATTTATCAAATAAATGAGAATGGGGGAAATGTTTTGGTCCATAGAAACATAATGTCTTTTTTCGTTTTAGAACTAACAAATACTAGACCGTAAAATAAATGTTTAGTAAGGTTTCAAGTTATATATATCTACATAATTTCTTTTGATTTGCTCTCATTTTGGTGGTTAATCCAATTGAGGCTGTTTTTATTATTTTAATTGCTCATTCCCTCCTTTTTTTGAGATTGGTTATTTTGTAGAGGTTTTTGGCATATTTATTTTTAATAAATATGCCTATGGATTTTGGCGGATCAATTCGATTTGACCTTTCTATTTTCGCCCAAATAAACTTACCTTTAGAGGCGTTAAAAAACGGTGAAAAAGTCAGGCAATAAGTTTTTGAACAATTCCTACACAATATAAAAAATGATTAATATTGCTCTCCTGCTTATCGCCCCTAAAATAGTCTTCCATTGAAAAGAAAACGAAATAAATTCAAACAATCGAATCGGGTTGTTTTTAATAACGGGCGTATTTCATTTTTTCGCTTTCGCTAAATATCGTTATTTGCCGAAAGGCGTAAAAAGCGAAATTTTGAAATGCACTCTTAGTAACCTTATTATAAAAATATCACCTTCCTAATTTTTGTAACTTGCCCCTTGATTCATTTTTTCACTTACGTGAAATACACAAAATTCAAATATGAAATATTTTCAGAAAAGAAATTTCGCGGGTTTATTGCTGATTGCATGTCTTGGGTTATTTGGCGTAAGCCAGACTTCCTGCAAAACAAAAGAAGGATGTCCAGTAAATGAATACACTGCTAAAACCGACAAAAAAGGACACTTCAAAAAAGGGAGAGCCAAGTCTGGACTTTTCCCAAAAAAGATGAATAAGAAGGTCAGTAGGAAAAAAAATTAGTCATTCCAATCAAAACGAAATCCAGATGCAAATAGGTGTTATAGGTTCCGGAGCTATGGGTTCCGGCATTGCGCAAGTGGCTGCCACTGCGGGTCATGATGTCATTATTTTTGATAAAAATCCAGATGCAATCACTCGCTCTCGCGATAAGTTGCAAAAAATCCTAAACCGCCAGGTCGAGAAAGGCAGAATGGATGACGCTACCGCCAAAGCGATTTTTGGGCGCATCTTTTTTGTTGATAATATTTACAGCTATAAAGACTGCGGCTTGGTCATCGAAGCCATCATCGAAAATCTCGACATCAAAAAAAGCGTTTTCGATACCATCGAAGATATCGTTTCAAAGGATTGTATTTTGGCGACCAACACCTCTTCGCTTTCCGTTACTTCCATTGCTGGCTCGATGCAACATCCTGAGCGGATGGTCGGCATTCATTTTTTCAACCCGGCACCTTTGATGAAATTGGTAGAAATCGTTCCCGCTTTTCAATCAGACCCTAAAGTGGTTCAGCAGGCGAGAGATTTAATTGACTCATGGGGCAAATTGACGGTAATGACCAAAGATACGCCTGGGTTCATTGTCAACCGATTGGCGCGTCCGTTTTATGGAGAAGCGATTCGAATTTATGAGGAAGGATTTGCGGATTTCGCAACCATCGATTGGGCAATGACTGAATTGGGTGGCTTCCGCATGGGACCTTTTACTTTGATGGATTTCATAGGCAATGATGTCAACTATGCCGTGACAGAATCAGTTTGGACTTCTTTTTATTATGACCCGCGCTATAAACCTTCCTTTACTCAAAAGCGACTTTCAGAGGCAGGCTGGCATGGAAGAAAAACCGGGAAAGGCTATTTTGAATATCACGAAGGCGCTACCAAACCTGAACCCAATAAAGACAAAGCGTTAGGTGAAAATATTCTTTGGAGAATCATAGTCATGCTCATCAATGAAGCTGCCGATGCTTTATATCTCAACATTGCGACTCGCGACGATTTGGATTTGGCGATGACCAAAGGCGTTAATTATCCGAAAGGATTATTGCAGTGGGCGGATGAGAAAGGTATCATTCATTGCGTGGAGACCTTGGATCAGCTTTTTGCAGAGTATCATGAAGAGCGGTATCGTTGTAGTCCTTTGCTGCGAAAAATGGCAAGAGAGGGGAAGAAGTTTTATGAGAAGGAGGCAGTAGTTTAATTTTTTTAAAACATCATAGAGTATGGAACACGGATTACCATGATTTAACAGATTATCACTGATCCGCGTAAATCAGGGAAATCATGGTAATCAACGTTCCATACTGTCTAATTTGTCCCTTTCTCACTTTCGTAAAATGCTGGTTACCAATATTTTACGGAAGTAAAATCAGATTAGCCTAACTCTAATTGCTTTCGCACAAAATGATAATAAGCCCCACCTAAATCATACAACTCTCCATGCCCTCCTACTTCAACGATTTCTCCTTTTTCCATGACGATGATGATGTCAGCACTGCTGATAGTACCTAATCGATGAGCAATAAAAATCATGGTTTTCCCAATGGTATTGTCACGAATATTTTCCATGATGACCATCTCATTGAAAGCATCGAGAGAGTTGACTGCCTCATCCAAAAGAATGAAATCAGGGTCTTTATAGATCGCTCTTGCGAGCAAAAGCCGCTGGCGTAAGCCTTGACTCATGCCTCCACCGCCTTCTCCAACCACTGTGTTGAAATGCATCGGTAATTCATCCACATAGCTCAGTAGATTGACTTGACGCGCCACATCTCGAAGGCGTTCGGTATCCACTTGGGTTTGGCCTAAGGCGATATTGTTGGCGATGGTATCGTTGAAAATATGACCATTATGCAAGACCGCAGAGACTTGGCTCATCCAATAATTCATGTCGATGCCATTGAGCGAAACATCTCCAATTTTGATGGTGCCAACAGTTGGTTGCAAAATCCCAAGTAGCAACTTCATTAAGGTGGATTTGCCACTTCCATTGGGGCCGACGATGGCCACGGTTTTCCCGTAAGGGATTCTTAAATTAATATTTTTTAGTACCACTGGCGAACCGGCACCTCCATATTGGTAGGACAGGTTTTCGATACTGATATTTTTAGTTTTTGGTTGGTAGGTGATTTCTTTTCGATTGGCGGGAGCATCCAATTCATCTTCGATTTCATTCATGCGCTCCAAACTAATGGCTGCTTCCTGATAGCTTTTGAAAAATTCGACCAAGTTATTGACTGGTGCATTTAGTTGACCTAAAATAAACATAATCGCTAACATGCCTCCAAAGGTCAAATGCCCCTCAATTACGAATCCGGCAGACATCACGAGGATGGTGATATTTTTAAACTCATTGATGAAAAAAGCACCTCGTTTTTGCCATTGCTCCCATTTGAGGGCTTCCGAATTGAGTTTGAAAAGTTTGGCTTGATGCTTTTCCCATTGCATGCGACGTTGACGATCTGCATTGTAAATCTTGATGTCTTCGACACCTGAGAAAATATCCAATAAATAATTATTAGCCACTGCATCTATATCAAACCGCCTAAAATTGAGTGATCTCCGCTTTCGCAAAAACGCAAAAATATACGCGACATAGGCAATCGTTCCTAAAATGAAAACTATAAATAATTTATAATTAAAGTAGAGCAGCACCCCACTTAAAATCACCAAACTAAATATCGAAAAGAAAGAAAACAACGCAGAAGAATGAAAGAACCGCTCCAATCGCTCAGAGTCTGAAATCCGCTGCATGATGCTTCCTAAGGAATGGTCATTGAAAAATTTCATGGGTTGGCGAGAAAGCCGCGCCACATAATCTGTCAGTAATCTTGAATGAAAATTGATGCCTAAATAATTCAAAATAGCGCCCCTGATAAACTCTCCAAATGCCTGAGTGGCAACAAAGGCAATCATCCCTACCATCAGTATATAAATCAACTGTAGGTTTTCGGCAGCAATGCCACCATCCACCAACGCTTTGATCAAAAAAGGAAGTGCCCCATTTATGATGCCCAAAAATATTGCTCCAAAAAGAAGCTGCAACCAAAGCTTAGGAAATTTTGCCAATTGCTTGATAAAAAAGGAAAATACAGAAGCATGGGAGGGCGTCTCTCCACTTTCCATTTGACCAAATTCGGCAGTGGGTTCCAAAAGAAGACTGACTCCTTTGGTCTCCTCTTCATCTTCAATCCAATTGTAGATAAATTCCTTTTTTGGAATTTCAACGATGTCTTCCGCGCCTGGATTCCCAACCACTACTCGATTGTCATCAATATCAAATACCACCACAAAATGATAGCCTTGCCAAAACACAATTGCCGGAAGTGGCGCATCATGTTGTAAGGTCTCATAGCTCAATTTCGCGCCGTAGGTTTTCATGCCTAACTGGTCAGCAGCATCACTTACATCCAATAACGATACGCCATCCTTACTGGTCTTGGTGAGTTCCTTTAGATAAGCCAAAGAGTATTCCATTCCATGAAAATGGGTGACCATTTGCAGGCAAGCAGCACCGCAATCCGCTTCATCGAATTGCCTATGGAATGGGAATGATTTTAGCATTTAATTAATTTGTGAGTGATAAATCATAGGCAATTGGAGTACCAATTGCACAAACCACTCTCTTCGAATTTCTTGATTTATAAACTAAGGTGAGACTATACAAAAATCAGGACGCGCAAGGTATAAATAATTTTCGAATGCGTCTTTTTTAATTTTATTATTTCTTTCGAAAAATGAATCAGACCTTTCTAAGTGTGGTGTTGGTGCTTCAAAATGCCGCTGATTTAGATCATCTGAAAAATGGGTTGATTCACTTGGGCGGGCACCTTCAAAAGCAATTCTCAGATTACGAAATCATTTTGGTCAACAATCGGGCGGGCGTCGTTCCCAAAAGTGAGTTGGAAGCATTGCCATTTTCCGAAAGGAAAAATATCTATCTCATCAATCTCTCCAGCCGTTCCAATACGAATTACGCGATTCTTGCAGGTTTGGATCGCGCTAATGGCGACTACACCGTTTTAATGGAATTTCCATTTATTGAAGAAAATTGGACTGAAAGGTTGTTTGAAAAAACGCAAGAAGGATTCGATTTAGTTTATTTAAGAGCGCAAAATGTCACTTCCTACGGTTCTAATAATTTGTTCAGAAAGTTGTTTTATTCCATTCTGAAAAACTACTCAGAAGTAAGAATCGACCCTTTGGCGCACGAGACGCGAATCATTTCTCGAAGGGCATTAAACTCTCTTTTGCGCATTCGAGAAGATTTGAGATTTATGAAACCGGTCTATTCAATTATCGGTTATCGGTCTGCTTTTCTGCAAACGGAAGTCCCCCTTCCTGACTTTTCAAAAGTCTCTTTTCGAGAGCAATTCAGAACCTCCTTGGTGGCGATTACTTCCTTTACCAATTTTTTGAGAAGCATTGCTTTCTGGATTTTTGGTTTTTCTTGCTTTGCGGTTTTGGCAGTGATTATCAACGCAGTGAAAGTCAAATTTACCAATTTCGACCTCTTCGGCATCTATCACGAAGCGCTTTCTGGATGGGCATTTACGGTAGTCATCATTTCAGTATTTTTCATGATCACCTCATTGAATTTCTACATCGTCTGCATCTATCTCTCAAACATCTATCAAGAGATTAAAAAACGACCTTTATACATTATTGAATCCGTGGAGCGGTTCTAACTTTTTTTCGCCTCCGCTAAATGCAGTCCCAGATCATCACTAAAACAACCCGTGCAGCTCTGCCTGAACCAAGGAAATTATTTTCCCCATATCCTCTGGTTTATTAGCAAAATCCAAGTCATCCGCATTGATTACGAGCAATCTGCCCTTGTAATCCTTTATCCAACTTTCATACATCCGATTGAGGCGTTTGAGGTAATCAATACTCATATTCCCCTCATAATCCCTTCCTCTCGATTGGATATGATCCACCAATGTCGGAATACTCGCTTTTAAGTAAATCAACAAATCAGGCGCCTGCACCTGAGAGATCATCGTGCTAAACAACTCCTCATAACTTTCAAAATCGCGTTTGGACATCAGCCCCATTTCGTGGAGGTTGGGCGCAAAGATTTTGGCGTCCTCATAAATCGTTCTGTCCTGAACGATAGTCTTTTCCCCATTTAAAATCTTTAAAATTTGCTTATACCTATTATGAAGAAAGTAAATCTGCAGATTGAATGACCACCGAGCCATGTCATTATAAAAGTCACTGAGGTAAGGATTGTCGTCCGTAGATTCATAATGCACCTCCCAGCCGAAGTGTTTGGCTAATTGAGAACATAAGGTTGTCTTGCCTGCGCCGATGTTGCCGGCAATGCCGATGTATTTAGGTTGTGTTTTCTCCATTTTCAGATTTTAGGCCAAATTACAATTGTTTGTCTAATTCCAAATTTTTTTTTCCGCTTTCGCGAAA
>CALCJP010000022.1 GCA_937967625.1 uncultured Saprospiraceae bacterium | reverse complement strand
ATCATTAAACAGCGGTAGGTTACTTTCGAGGTGCAAAAGAGTTCGTGGTTCTATTGAAAAACGTCCGTTTTTGATAGCGATGATGGCTTCATCAATGTACTTTTGTTCGATGCTGGCGAGGAAACCAAGGCGTCCTAAATTGATTCCCAGAATCGGAACGCCACTGTCACGAACATAAGTCGCTGCCTCCAAAATGGTACCATCACCACCGAGCGTAATCACGAAGTCAAACTTTCTTACTGAAAAATCGAGATAGCCTTCAAATTTACCAACAGCTTGCTTGAATTCGACCTTGCCATTGAGTTGAAGCAGATAATCGGTATTGATAAAAGTATTGATGTCCTGCTCATGCAAACAATCAAAAAATCGCTGAATGAACGGCAGATTTTGCTCCTTTACTCTTTTTCCAATGACAACTATTCGCATGAATTGATTTCGATTATTGAGGGCAAATATATAGTTTCTTGAACCACAAAAGACACAAAAGAAGCACAAAAGCAGCTACAATACAATCGTCCTCTGAGCCTATCGAAGGGTCAATCAAAACCTTAGAGTAACTGATTTCGGCTTCGACACTTCAACTACGCTCAGCACAGCGCAAGCTCAGCCTACGGTTAGCGCCAATACTGCAACTCCACAAAAAACCTCGGATCACGAGCCCCCAACAATTTAGCAGCTTGCTCAGAAACCACCAATTTGATATTAGGTGGATAAGATGCCTCTGGAATCTTGCCCAAGACTTTGACAAAAACCGTTCGGCGCGTCATGGGGTTTTGAACTAAGATGACCGAACCGGGTTTGGCAGTTCGATGAAGCGCAAAGAGTTCCTCTTGATTTTTTCCTTTTTTCCAATACGCCGCGCCTTTGTCTTTTCTGAGGGTTTTTCCCTTTGCGCTTCCGCGAAATTTCTTCCCTAATTGATAACTCCGGCGCCAGAAATGATTGCTGTGATTTTTTCGTAAGGAATCAGGAATACCTGCGGTGCTCATGTAGCCGACGTAAACCAATTGGTGCAATTTCAGCACGTCGGAGTCCATCTGATTCCAACGTTTGAGGGTGTCCATCGGGATTTTGTAGAACATATTGCAGAGGCGATACATCGTTTCGCCGCGCTTGATTTTATGGAAAACGGGGACGTAGGTTTGCGCATTTCGCATTCGGTCGGGACGCCTGATGAGTGCGCGATTGGGCATGGGCACTTTCAACTTTGCACCAATGCTAATCGTCTCCGGCTGAATGTGCGGATTATAAAACAGCAACTCTTCAGGTTGCAAACCGTAAAAACGCGCCAACGAATACAATGTCTGCCCCTGTTCGAGCGTATGCTCAAAAACCTTATCTCCGTAAAAATCAATTGAAAGGATTACGCTATCTTTCGGCGTGAGATAGTTGAGACTATCCCCTGTGGCAAAGCCATTTTTCGAAAGAAAAATAAATAAAAAAAAGAGTTTGAATGATAGTTTTCTCATTAGTTTAATTTGAATGAGAGAATGACAGAATTACTGAATGAGAGCATTCACGCATTCAGTAATTCTCTCAATCTCTCATTTGTTTCAATGCAAAATTATGAAAGTTCTGGCATTAATACCTGCAAGATTTGCTTCTTCCCGGTTTCCTGGAAAACCCTTAGTGCAACTCGGAGGCAAGACGATGATTCAGCGGGTTTGTGAACAAGTGAGTAAGGCAGAAGAGATAGATGATTTTGCCGTAGTTACTGACGACGAGCGAATCTTTCGTCACGTCCAATCCATTGGTTATCAGGTTTTTAACTCCGACCCCGATCATCAAAGCGGCACGGATCGTTGCGCAGAGATTGCCAAACAAATGCCTGAATTTGACATCGTGGTCAATGTGCAGGGCGATGAGCCATTTATCCAACCCACCCAAATTGACTTATTGGTCAGTTTCCTGAAATCATCGGATTTTCAGATTGCGACTTTGTGTAAACGAATAACTCCATCTACTAATGTTGAGCATCGTCTCCCAAAGGGGACGAGGCGTTCACACGAGACCGCATCGTCCCTTTCAGGAGACGAGGCTCGAAATAGTTCTGAGCTATTCAACCCAAACGTGGTAAAAACCGTATTTGATAAAAACGGAAAGGCGTTGTATTTCAGTCGCTCGCCGATTCCGCATGTTCGAGGATTTGACGAAAGTCAATGGATTCAAAAAGGCAAATTCTATAAGCACATTGGTCTTTATGCCTTTCGGCAAATGACCTTGCTGGAAATCGCTCATTTGCCGCAAGGCTTGTCCCGAACTGGCTTCGGGAGCGAATTAGAAAAATCCGAAAGCCTCGAACAACTCCGCTGGCTCGAAAATGGCTACTCCATCGGTATCACCGAAACGACAGAAGAAACGATTGGGATTGATACGCCAGAAGATTTAGCGAAAGCGGAAGCCTTTTTGAAATTGAAAATGTAATTTTGCCATGTGAGCTGTCCTCCCCTTGGGGAGGTGCCCAAAGGGCGGAGGGGGAATTAGAATTTTATGTGTACTCCACCCCCGCCCTTCGGGCACCCCCTCCGAAGGGGGACACGCTCTCTGTTTTGAACCTTGAACTTTAAACTTTCAAACTTAGTAAGATATGACCACTGCAACTTTATCATCCAAAGAACTCATGCAACTCGAAGACAAGTATGGCGCACACAACTATCATCCATTGCCGGTGGTGTTGGCAAGAGGCGAAGGCGTGTTTGTATGGGACGTGGAAGGAAAAAGATATTATGATTTTTTATCTGCCTATTCAGCTGTAAATCAAGGACATTGCCACCCGCGAATCATCAATGCGATGACAGAGCAGGCAAAATCATTGACCTTAACTTCTCGTGCATTTTATAATGACTTGTTGGGCCCTTATGAAAAATTCGTGACGAGTTATTTCAATTATGATAAGGTCTTACCTATCAATTCAGGAGTGGAAGCAGTGGAAACGGCGCTGAAACTTTGCCGAAAATGGGCTTACAAAGTCAAAGGGGTTGAGTACAACAAAGCTAAAATTGTTTTCGTAAGTGGCAACTTTCATGGGCGGACATTGGGAGTGATTTCGGGTTCAGTAGATCCGGACTCGACTTCTGATTATGGGCCCTATTTGCCAGGGATTGAGATTATACCTTATAACGAC
>CALCJP010000021.1 GCA_937967625.1 uncultured Saprospiraceae bacterium | reverse complement strand
ACCGTGTACCATAAAAGAAAAATATGACAACGAGCAATAAACTTTTTTGGAAAATCTCTGCGACCCTTATGGTGCTTTTGGTCGTTTTGGGTTTTGCCTATGTATTCATTTCGGGCTATATCGGCAACCAATACATGCAGGAAACACACCAACGGCTGTATGGCGGTTTGGCAGAAAGTGTTTTAAAAGAATTGAAGCCTTACACCAAAGGTCAGGTGAACGAAACGGACATCAAAGACATCATGCATTCGACCATGATCATGAATCCGATTGCAGAGGTTTACCTACTCGATCCTGATGGAAAAATCATTACCCATGCCGCTCCAAAAGGAAAAGTAAAAGCTGAAAAAGTAGGCATTGCCCCCATCAAAGAATACATCACTGCAACCGAAAAACCATTTATTATTGGGGACGACCCGCGTTATCCAGGCACCTGCAAAGTGTTCTCCGCAGCTCCGATTTTAGAAGAAGGAGAATTAACGGGTTATCTCTACATCATCTTACAAAGTGAAAAAGCAACCGCTATTTCTTCAGGTCTTTTCAACTCGTACATGACCAAGTTAGGCGGCAATTTATTTTTTGTAAGTCTGATTGGTGCATTGCTTTTTGGACTTTTAGCAATTTGGTTTTTGACCAAAAATTTGACAAATATTATCTCAACCGTTCGCCGCTTTAAAGAAGGAGACATGAATGCTCGGATAGCAGATACCGACCAAGGTGACTTTAAAGTTTTGGCAGAAACATATAATGAAATGGCAGATACAATAGTTGGAAATATTGACCAATTAAAATCAATAGAAAATCTACGTCGCGAATTGATCGCAAACGTCTCGCATGACTTGCGCACGCCACTTTCGATTGTGAAAGGATATGTAGAAACACTTCTGATAAAGGAAGAAAACATCTCTAAAGAAGACCGAGTGAAATACCTCAAAACTTCGATGAGTAGTTTAGAGCGCTTGGAGAAATTAATCGCTCAACTCTTCGAGTATTCCAAACTCGAAGCCAAACAAATCGAACCTAAAAAGGAGCCATTTTTCGTCTCCGAATTGGCGCAGGATGTTACGGCTAAATACCAGATTTTAGCGAAAGCGAAAGACATCAAAATCGTTTTGAATAAAAAAGAAAACCTGCCCTTGGTGTTTGCAGATTTGAGCTTGGTAGAACGCGTGATTCAAAATCTCATGGACAATGCCCTGAAGTTTACTCCCGAAGGAGGAACCATCGGAATTGACTTAGATGTCACTGATAATAACGTTTCGATTCAAGTAAAAGACACCGGTCCGGGCATTCCTGAAGACCAACAAGCACACGTCTTTGAGCGGTACCGAAAAGCAGATAGAACCGGCAATAAACAAGCAGGTGCAGGTCTTGGATTGGCAATTGTCAAAAAGATTTTGGAGTTGCATGACACCTCAATTCATATCAAAAGTAAGATGAATGAAGGGACGGCGTTTATGTTTCAGTTGCCTGCTTATCAGACCACTTAAGGCAGGAGGTTTACGAAACCTTTAAGGTTTCGTAAACCTTTCTCCCTACCAAACCTTCTCCGCTTTTCCTTCCTCAACCCATTTACTCCAACGCTTATTGTAAGTATGAATTTTTTGAGTTGGTTGATTGTCTTTATCGACCAGAGGAAGGTCTTCATTTGCCCATTCGAAGATGGAGCCGTATAGATTGGAGACATTAGTAAAGCCACGTTTTTTTAGTTTCTCTCCCAGTTTTTCAGAACGATAACCGACCGAGCAGTAGAGCACTATCGGCTGGTCTTTCGGCGTTTCCGCCAATGTCTCAAACTGTGGCTCATCATAGCCAATAAACCGCGCGCCTTCAATATGACTTACGTCAAATTCCTCGCGCTCCCGTGCGTCCAATATGAGGTAATCATTCGCATTTCGCGAAAGCGATTTCACATCAATAACTGGCACTGAAAAGTTAAGCAGGAATTCCAGTTTACTATTAAATTTTTCACTCCTTACGGAAACATGCGACGGCGCTTGCGCTGAGCAACCCGTGATGAATCCATAAACGGAAATGAAAAGTATTTTGATTAAATTTCTCATACGTAATGGAGATTGGCAATCCGCAACCAAGTTTTTAAGTGATAAAAATTGGAATAGGTGGAAATTAAATTTTTAGCTATTCCTTTCTCAGATTTTTGAAAAATGTTTCGCGGAATGCCATTCCGCGTTACGTTACTGCTGCACTGGTCCTTCTCCTACCCAATCGGCGATGTAATAATTTTCCACACAAAGAGGCGCCAATTGTTCATCAACAAAAACGCGCACATCGGTGATAATGTTTTCCGGGTAGAGCAAATGTACATTCGGACCTGCGTCCAATGTAAAGTAAATCGGATGGTTGGTTTCCCTTCGATACTCACGAACTAACTCCATGATTTTCAATGAGTTAGGTCGCATGAGGAGGTAGTTTGAGTTCATCATCATTGCGTGGAGGGAGAGTGCTTCTTCCTCGCAAATTTTTCCGAAGGTCTCTAAATCACCTGCTTTTATCGCCTCCACGACAGTGCCCAAATTCTTTCGTGCTTGATTATATCGAGGCTCCGCAAATGGGTTGCCTTCCATCAGTGCATGACCGGCAGTACTGCTCACTGACTTTTCTTCTGCACTAACGATGAGGATGTCATCATGGAAGTTTTTAAAGTTGTCATGAATTTGCTCTGCAAAACCAATTCCATACAAATCTGAACTCCCTTCCACATGGCTCGTTTTCCCCCAAACGGATAGGGTCGGAAATATCGAACGACAAGCACTCCCCGACCCCAATCGAGCGACATAAGATGCCTTTTGATCAAACGCCTCATCTGTCTCAAAACTCTTAAACAACTCATCCTCAATCGAACACAAACACAACGCTAACGCACTCATCGCTGAAGCGGAAGAAGCAATCCCTGCTGAATGCGGAAATGAATTGGCGGTCTGAATTTTAAAAGACATCTGCTTGATGAATGGAAAAATCTCTGTCAAACTCGCAAAGTATTTTTTCACTCGCGCCTCAAATGCCTCGTTTCGTTCCTCTTGAAAATAGAGTTCTAATTCGACCTCATTGCTCGGTGTTTCTTTTGGTTTGTAATCAACACGCGTCATCGTGAATGCACCTTCCAGCGTAAAACTGATAGATGGATTACGCGGCATTTGTACGCCGTGTTTGCCCCAATACTTTACGATGGCAATATTGGATGGGCTGCGCCAGATGGTGCTGCCGGGTTGCAAATTGGCGGATTCGATGATGAGCGCGGGGTTATGATAGTTGAGATTTTCCATGTGTAATTTTTGATGGTGCGAATTTAGGAAAGTATTGATAACTCCATTTCCCGAAAGGGGTTTAAATAATTTTTATTGAACCATGTAAAATCGTTGTAAACTTATATGTTCTTAGATGCCTTATATGGTTCAATAAAAAAATCCTTCCCCAAGAAGCGAATGCGGAAGTGCGAATAAATTATTTTTTCAAACTACTTTTGGGGATTAAATTTCAATAATTATGACTGTGCACAAACGCTCCCTTTTTATTCTCTTCCTTTTTTTCTGCCTTTCGGCAAATGCGCAAACTGATCTCGAAAAAGCACTCTTCGATATGCCTGATGTGCGATTCGAAAAAATCAAAACTCCTGATGGTTTTGAATCTGCTTATCTGCTTAATGTGCGCCAACAAATTGACCATAAGGACGCCTCAAAAGGTTACTTCTATCAGCGGGTTTGGTTTACGCATAGTGGCTTTGATAAAGCAACGGTAATCAATACCGCAGGGTATCACTGCCCCGCCAATCGAATCTATGAAATGACGGAGTTGTTGAATGCCAATCAGTTGCGGGTGGAACATCGATTTTTCGGCACCTCCATGCCCGAACCGCTTGATTATCAATATCTTACGATGGAACAGGCGACTGCTGATTTGCACCATGTTCGGGAATTGTTTGGAGCAATTTATAAAAACAAATGGGTGGCGACAGGCATCAGCAAGGGAGGGATGACAACGATTTATTATCGCTATTTCTACCCCGATGATGTGGATGTCTCGGTGCCGTATGTGGCACCTGTGGACACTACTTTTGAAGACCCGCGTATCTATACATTTTTGCGAAAGCAAGGAAGTAAAGAGTGCCGCCGCGACATCAAAGAAATCCAAGATCGAATCCTTGATGACCGCAATGATGCTATGGTTCGCTTAAAGTGGTTTGCTAAAGGAAAAGGACAGACCTTCGATTATTTGGGTTTTGAAAAAGCGTTTGAGTATTCGGTTTTGGAGTATCCGTTTAGTTTTTGGCAGGTGGGGCATCAATGCAAGGACATTCCATCAGAAGACGCGCCGATGGATGAGATTATGGAGTATTTCAACAAGGTGGTGGGGATGGGTTTGTTTTCAGATCAGGAGATTGAGCAATATGGTTCGCATTATTATCAGGCGGCTACGCAGACGGGTTATTATGGTTATGAAACCGCTCCATTTGCCGAAAGGCTAAAAGTATTGAAAGGCAATCCGCATGCGACTTTTGTACCAAAAAAAATGAAGGTGGCTTATGATAAGACTTTGAGTAATCAGTTATTTGACTGGACGCAATCGACAGGTGAAAAGATAATTTACATCTACGGAGCAGTTGATACTTGGACTGCCGCCGGTGTCCCAAAATCCAAAAAAGTGGACTCTGAATGGTTCTTCATGGAAGGCAAAAGCCACGTGGATGCGCGGATTAAAAATTTCACGAAAGTGGAAAAGGAAAGGTTTGATGCGGCTTTGGAAAGGTGGGGGATTCGGTAGGCAGTAGGCAGTAGGCAGTAGGCAGTAGGCAACGAAAAAGTTTTTACAAACTGCCTACTGCTCACTGCCTACTGAAACACTGTTAAATCTTCCGTCCCCCCGCGACGCGCGAGTTGACTTTTGTTTTCTTTATTCTTTTCAAATTTACTTTCAGTCCAGCAAAGGCGCTTTGTGAATCTACGTAATAAGTTCGGTCATTGTATTTGACTTTTCCTCGTCGTTTATCCCATTCGGAAGCGAGGAGGACGTAGCGATTTCCTGCTTTTGGATTGGGCCCAAACATCAAGAATTTGTCATCACCTTTTGCTTCAAAGCTAATCGCTAATCTTTCTGATTTTGGAGAAAACAAAGCGACGCCTGGCGTACCGGAGGGAATTAAGACTTCCTCGATTTGGCGACCATTTTCCATTTTGATCTTACCATTTACGATTTCGGAACTGCCTTCTTTGATTTGCCTTTTTAAGACCACATCGGAAGAAAGGTAAAATTGGATTTGACGGATTTCGTCTTCTGACCAATCATTGGCTTTTTCAAGACGAGTGGTGTAATCAGTGAGGCGGGGGCTACAGGAAGCTAAGCAAAAAAGCAAAGCGATAGAAATTGATAGGACTCTCATGTTTTTAAAGTTTTAAACGTTCTTAAAAATTTCGGGTCAGTTCAAGGATTCGGGTAGTATATTACTCTTGAAGTCAATTTTAACTTCTCTTACAATGAAAACGAAAATAATCTTCTGTTGCACCATTTCGAGAAGGTTTAAGTGATTTTTAACCCAGATTAACTTTTTTTAACGCCCCAAAAATAACCGAAATTCACAGTAAGAGTGGATAGATTTTTGCAATAAAAGTACTGCACAGATTTACTCACTTAAGTAACTAAACACACGTTACTTAACTTCTAAAAAAAAAGGATTTATGAAAAAGCTTTCAAGAAATTTCATGCTATCCCTCCTTTTTTTTGCTGGATATTTGACTCAGGTTTCTGCCGAAGTAGTCTATTTTTCAAACTTAAAAGCTGCTGAGTTTGAGATGGGCAATCTTTTGGAGTGGACAACTTCTTCAGAGACAAATAGCCAATCTTTCATTATCGAAAAATCAACGGACGCAGTGACTTACGTCGAATTAGGAACTGTCGAAGCCGCTGGGAGTTCAAATGAGCAAAAGACCTACAACTACTTAGATGTTGGAGCAACTGACAAGAAATCATTCTATCGACTCAAACAAGTGGATGGTGATGGTACTTCTAGTTTCAGCCAAGTAGTTCTACTTAGCAAAATGATGACTAACAATTTTTCAATGGTTAGTTTTAACACAACCGAAGTTACAGACGATTTTGTAGTTACCTACAATAGCAGCGTCTCGGGCGACATGCAAGTTGAAGTCACTGACGAAACTGGCACCTCTGTACTTCATTCAGAATTTTTCACTGCTTCAGTTGGAGTCAATGACCTCCAAGTGGACATGAAAAACATGATTGAAGGTACTTATCAGATGGTTTTTACCCTTGAAGCTGAAAGAGAAATTTTGACGATTAGCAAAGTTGGAGGAGATACACCAAGTATGCTTTCCAGAAAGCCTAACGATAAAGGTTCTCGAAATTAAGCACAGGAAACTATCAAGCAGCTAAAAAAGTTAAGGGAGCACTGATTTTTCAGTGTTCCCTTTTTTGTTGGGGTGGCACTTTTCCACAAAACCTCCCATATTACCAACAATTGCAGCGCTCCGCACGCATTCTTTCCTATCTTTACGGGACAAAAATCAGCAAGTGCAAAACTCAGCCAATTCATATACGATTACCTTACCTCAATTCGAAGGCCCATTCGATTTGCTGCTGTTTTTTATTGAGCGAGATGAGTTGGATATCTATGACATTCCGATTGCCAAAATCACCGACGACTTCTTGACCTACATCCGAGAGATGGAAAAGCTCAATGTCGATTTGGCAAGTGAATTCATCCTCGTAGCGGCTACCCTTTGTCGCATCAAAGCAAAACTCCTCCTGCCTCGCAAACCACTCGACGAGGAAGGCAACGAAATCGACCCACGGGAAGAACTCGTCCGTAGATTGTTGGAGTATAAGCGTTACAAAAGCATCTTGGAAGATATGCGCAAACTTGAAGCAGACCGCTTCGACAGAGCGCCGCGTGGCTACGCTTCTCGCGAATTAGCCAAAATCGCCAACACCGCTTTGGCTGATGCCGAATTGGAATCCCTCACCCTCTTCAAACTCCTCAAAACTTTCGAGCGAATGCTCCAAAGGATGGAGGACAGAAAGACCAAAGTGGTGCATCGGATTTTCAATTTCAACTATACCATCTTTGATCAAAAGAAATTCATTTTGACCCACATCAGAAAAGGAGATCGCGTAGATTTCGTAAAGGTTTTCAAAAAATTAGAGAACCGCGTCCACGCTATCGTCACCTTTTTGGCATTGCTCGAAATGCTGAATTTGCAGCAACTTGCCATCACTCAAGGCGAAGGGGTTAATAACTTCTGGCTAGAAAAGGGCGAAGAGATTGATACTTTTGATGAGACGAATCCGCTGGCGGCGTTGGAGGTGGATGAGCCTACAGAGTGATTTGCCCCCTGACCCCCGACACGGGGGAACCTAAATTAATAGTTCAATTTTTTAAGTTTGGATATTTTGAAAAAGTTGAATACTTGCTCAGTATTGATTTTCCAAAAAATCAGCAATAAGAGATTTTTCATCAATAGTAAAGACTATTAAAAATAGGAGCAAAATTTCCAACGCTTGGTTCCCCCAATTTGGGGGTCAGGGGGCAAAACGACATAATTCCTAAAAAATCATTTGCCGAAAGGCATAAAAAAAAGCGTTACTAAAAAGTACCGCTTTGAAACTTATAAAATCATAGGAGTAAATCTCCATACATTCTTTTCTTACAAATTCCCCCGC
>CALCJP010000020.1 GCA_937967625.1 uncultured Saprospiraceae bacterium | reverse complement strand
ATGATCTGATGATTTTCTTACACTCACCGTTTGTTGAAGCAGGGAACTCTCTGTCCTCAAAGTTGATAGCGAATAGGTCGCATGCCCTTTCTTCGTATTCGAAGTCTCTTGGCGATGCGTCATCGCACTCTTCTTCGAAGTCACCTGGAACTAATAAGGTGTAGTCATTTTGAGCCATGATCATAATGGTCTGACGACATCTTCCGATACTTCTGTTTCCAAAATCATCCACTGCTCTGTAATCTCTGATGATTTGCCCAACACCACACAAGTCAACTTGTACGTTTGGATTCAAATCTTCAATTGTCGCATTACAGTTATCACTAGCAATTGCAGAACCGAATAGGTCATTCAATTGGTCAGTATCTTCAAAATCTACATTATCTGGTAAGTCGTTACAATTCAACCAAACATCAGCGGGTGCGATACAGGTTGGGCGGACTTTGTCTTCCAGAAGGACTTCGATCATACAGTCATTGTAGGTGCCATTGAGGAAGGCATCATTGTAAGAAATTCCATTTCTTCTTCCATTTCTATGTGTGAAACCGTTGGCAGCAGAAGTATTTGTATTGATTTCTCCCGGTCCGGGATCGGTATCATAAACCCTCAAAATCACCATCACGGTATCGCCAATATCCTCACAACAGAACTTCACTTTATCATCAAACCATTCCTGATCATCATTGGTGCGAGTTGGGTCTGCTGCTTCTCCGTTGGTATCGACATTAGCTTTGTCACAGGTAAAGCGCTCCATTCTTTTTACTTTGAAGAAAACCGAAGAGCAGTAATCATAAGAACCTTCATCAAAGAATTTGGCTTGAACTGAAGTCACTCCATCTGGAGTTCCACTCAGGGCAACCTGAGTGACTTCTCTGCAAACAGGCACTGGAGGCAATCCATCAATTACGGTAATCTCTCTATCCGCTGTTGTCCTATTACCACAGCCATCTTCGATGACATAAGTAATGATATGATCGCCTTGCGGCAAATATGGAGCAGGGACTCTAAAGCCAACGATCTGCCCGTTATTTTCGACGGAAGTCGCTTCCCCGAAAGGGGTCAAAACTCTGATGGCAGTCACGCCTGTGCAATTGTCAGCAAAGGTCGGCACATCAATCAAACCGTTTGAGCGGCAATCCGGATGTGGTCCATCAGAAGGAATATTGGAAACCAATTCATCATCATAGCTGTCGCCAAATGTGATGGTTGGTGCTTTTCTATCCAAGACCTTAATGACCTGAATGTCAGTGAAAGTGGCTCCTGTGCACCAATTCAGTGCAGTCCATGTTCTTAATATTTTGAAGACATCACCATCTGTTCCGAAACCTTCACATGCTTCGATTCGCTGGTCGTGGTGGGTGACTGCCCAATTGCAATTTGCCCCCACTACATTCGGCTGACCAGAACCGGTCATCGCCAAAATATCAGCATCTTCCAGACCTCTGATGGGGTGATTGTTTGGATACTGAACCGGCGCAAATGGCGGCTGATAAATCGGCACCTGAATGATTTGTGGTGCATGAGCCGTTGGAGGCGCAATGTCGCAATCTTGCAAATAAGGACATCCGAACAGATAGCCAAAGTTCGCAAGGCACTCCTCTTCATCTGTTTGAGCAGTGGCGTTGCCACAGGCTGCGTTTCCATCAGTGATTGGGTTGTCGATGTCATCGTTGTATAGTGGATCTAAAGTGACATCCAAATCTTCGCCATCCATCCAGTAGTTGGCTCCGGTATATGGGTCAACACCAATGATGTCGTCACCATCCGCTCCTGTTATGCAACAAAGTAGCGATTGATCCATACTCGCTGCATTTGCAATAATCAGCGGATGCATGGCGGTTGCATCAACGACATTCGCGAAAGCGGCATATTGCTCACAAGTCCAGGTGACATCATCTGGAAACTCGATCATGACCGGGTCAACGATGATGGTAATGGTACAGGTATTTCCTTCATTTCCATAAATGTCGGTGGTGCTATAAGTTCTTGTGACGGTGATGACATCACAATTACCACCTACCGTAGTTTCATTTGTCTTAACGACAAATGGGCTTGGATCGCAATTGTCAATCGCGAGTGGGTCAGGCACTGTAGCCGGATCAACGCTGCAGTTGATTCGAATGGTATCATCTGATTGGATGACGACTCCTGCTTTATTAAGAAGGTCAACCCTACAAAGGAATTCGGGTCCTAATTTATCTTCGACCGTGATGGTACCCCAACAAGAGTTGCCACTTTGGACATGGGTTACGGTTGCGGTCAGAGTTTGACCGATATTGGAACCAGAAACGGGGTTGGTAACTGGCCGCCCATTTCGCGAAAGCGAGACAATGTAATCATCAAAGCAAGCATAGCTGCCTTCGAGAATCATATCTGGCAAAATCATCGTTTCGCAATCTGCATCCAAAGATACTTGAATACCATTGTTACAAGCGACTTCGTCGGGAGTTTCAAGGATGTTAATTATTTGAGAAACACACTCCTCACAACCCGGATCATCTTGGGCTTCTTGAAGCGAATTCGCTCCTACTGGAGGACCTGCAATCACCGGAGGTCCGCCGCCTGGAGGAAGTATTTGGGTAAAGCCAAGTGCGGCACCCGCATCAAAACAGAACTCAACGGTATGAGAACCAATGCCTAAAGCTGTTGGGTCTAAGGTGTTGGTTACGACTCCGTTGACTTTAAACTCACCAGTGCCATCGACGGGGGTTCCATCTGATTTTTCTCCTCCGATTCCTTCAAGAGTGAGTAAGCCAGTGTTTAGACAGACAACGCTTAAATCAGTTGTAATTTCAGCATCAGGGTAATGGCACACATTGCTGATTCCGAGGGTTAACCCAGGGAAAAAGATACTTTCTACTTCTATAGTAAAGCCAACTCCATCTAAGTGGATTCCGACTGCGGAGTAGGTGTTGTCATTGTTGTCGGTCAACATGTCTCCAACACTCCAAGGTGCTAATCCAGTAACCGAGGTGACGGTCCACATTTGGCCAATATTATTAGAGCGAAGGAATACTTCTTCATCAAATTCACCATTGCCTCGACAGGTGCATGGATCGGAAATCATTGGTCCATTTTCGTTCCCTAATTCAGGAGGGAAATTATCTATGCAGAATTGCGAGGCGATTACATTGACTGTTGCGGAACACATACTTGTGGAACCACAATCATCTGCCACAGTGAAAGTGACCATCATTGGTCCTACATTGGTGCAATCAAAGGCATCTGGACTCACCAATATGTTTGCATTACAACCGGTGGTTGTTCCGGCTGAAATCGCAGCAATATCTGCAGCCGTCAATGCATAATTGCCTGCTGGATCAAGTGTTATTGTTATGTCGTTGCAAACTGCCATTGGAGGAGTAGTTGCCGCAACGGTGAAGGTTGAACTACATCCTTGCGAACCACAATCATCGGCTGCTGTAAAATTATAGGTCAAATTTACCGCGTCGCCGCAAACATAGGTAGGCAAGGCAGGTGGGGTGCTGGTGATCGCTCCATTACAACCATCTAAAAAAGTAAAACCAGCTACCCAATCATTATATGCGTTTTGAATATCGGACTGACTCGCGCACGCAGCTAAACTTACATCCGCAGGGCAGCTTACGCTTAATGGAGTGGCTGCTGCTACTGAGAATGTGGACATGCAAGTCAGCGGTGTCGTATTGCAATCATCGGTCGCACTTAGCGTGAAACTTAGATTGACTGCACCGCCACATACGAACGCAGGAAGGGCGGGTATGCTCGTCATGTTTGAACTCGCATTGCAACCGTCATTTACCGCGAAAGCGGCAGACCATGTATTGTAGGCAGCTTGAATATCCGCTTGGCTTGCGCATGAAGCTAAACTCACATCCGCAGGACAGCTTACGCTTAATGGAGTGGTAGGAGTGATCGTATAAGTGAAAGTGCAAGTTGTAGAACTTTCACCAGTATCTGTCATACCGTTATTATTCGCATCATCTACGATGGTAACTGTTCGTGTGATGGTTTGGTTTGTAGTGGTACAGCCATCAGGGGTGGCATCATCTGATGAAGAAACCAGAATTGGACCGCAGGAACCGGATGCTATTGTGATATTATAAGGTGCTGCCATAGCTTCTGCCGCCGTGGTAGGAGGAGCAGGGATTGATGATAAATTGGTACAATTGAAGTTGCCTAAATTATTTGTAGCAGGACAGACTGCGCTCAACATACATGATGGGCATGCTGGAGTAGGCGTGACTATTGAAGTGAATGAACAAGTACTACCAGTGGTAGTAATACTGATAGTAACGACTCCTGCGGCATCGCCAGGAGCAGCGGTGTAGGTCACTGAATTGGTTCCATTATTTGTGATAGTTCCAGTCGCAACGGTTTGACCAGAGAGTGTTATTATATCGCTTGCGCAAACGCCAGTTATGGTAACCAAACAGCCAGTCGTTGCAATTGTTGGAGCTTGAATAGGTGGAGAAACGGTCAACGTATAGGTACTGATTAGCGAGTAAGTATCGCCTGCAGTTACGGTTTCGCTATTGTCAAAGTCGCACCAGTAATAAGCCATAACAGTTTGTGTCTCGGACATGCAACTTGGCAAGTTACTATGATTGCCAGTTGGCAACATATTGTCATGAGGAGTGCTTGGAGCGGCAGGTGTTACAGAAGAATAGACTACTGAACCAACACCACTTGAAGGGTTCGCAGCTGCTACGGCAGATTGCCAAGTAGCTAAATCATCTGTTCCTCCTCCTGAACAAACTGCTCCTGTGTCATTAGCAACAGTAGTTGCAGCTGGACACGCGAATGGGCAAACGGGAGTGCTTATGACAAACGTTTTTGCAGGACAGGTGGTGCCAGCAATTCCACTTGTGATTGAAATCGTAATCGTACCTGCTGCATCGTCGGCTTGAGCAGTATATTTACCAGTAGCGGCATTCCAATTGGCGATGGCTGCTCCACCGGTTGGGCTGGATGCGGCACCTAAAACATCACCTGTACAAGCTACGGTTAGCATATTAACGCAACCGTTGATCATTTCGACTGGTTCTTGAACTTCAGGGTAAACTGTTAGGGTATAGGTGCTGATTAGGGTGTAGGTATCGCCTGCATTTATAGTCCCATCATCGTCGGCGTCGCAATAGAGGTATGCCATGACGGTTTGGGTTTCTGAAACACAGTCATCGGCACCAGAATGGACGCCAGTGATATGAGTATCACCTGTTGGTGGTGTGCCGGGAGCAGATGGGGTGGTTGAGGAATATACTATCATTCCTAACATACCTGGATCTTGAGTTGCGTCAAGAGGGTTGGCTGTTGAGATTGAGGTTTTCCATGCAGCAAAGTCGTCGGTTCCAGTTCCTGAACAAGTTGCGCCTGTATCATCTGCTACTGCAATTGCCAAAGGGCAATTAAATGGGCAAGCGGGCGTGTTGATTAGGAAGTTTTTGGCAGGACAAGCTCCTGTCATGCTGTTAAATGTACTCGAAATTGAGATCATAATTGTACCCGCCGCATCACCAGGTTGAGCAGTGTAAACGCCCGTAGCGAGATTCCAATTAGCGTTAGATGCTCCTCCTGTTGGGTTCAAGGATGGACCAAGTACATCACCTGAGCAGGCAACTGTTACGGTATTCATGCAGCCACTTACCATTTGGGTGGGCATTTGAACTTCTGGGTAAACTGTTAGGGTATAGGTGCTGATTAGGGTGTAGGTATCACCTGCATTTATAGTCCCATCATCGTCGGCGTCGCAATAGAGGTATGCCATGACGGTTTGGGTTTCTGCGATGCAGTTGTCAGTGCCAGAGTGGACGCCAGTGATATGGGTGTCTCCTGTTGGTGGTGTGCTGGGAGCAGATGGAGTTGTTGAGGAATAAACAATTGAACCTAAACTACTTGGGTCTTGGGTTGCGTCAAGAGGGTTGGCTGTTGAGATTGAGGTTTGCCAGGCGGCAAAGTCATCGGTTCCAGTTCCTGAACAGGTGGCGCCTGTGTCGTCTGTAACGTTGGCAGCTGTAGGGCAATCTTCAACGCAAATTGTTACTCTCTTTCTCACATCATCATCACATGCTGTGGTTGAGTAATTATTTAAGTCGTCATCAAAATAAAAATTATAGCATCCCGGAATATTAGTATCAACAAAATTAGTTGGTGTAAAAGTTAGTCCAGTGGCAATCTCATTAAAATCAGTTGTATTATTTGGAGTGAGGTACCATCCGATACAAGCAACATCAAGATCCGGAGATGCTCCTCCTGCGGAATTTGATATTGAAAATGTGGGAACAGTTCCACCCACAGAAACAACAATTGTGTCATTGACAACATACGGTTCGGCATTGGAGACATCCGCGAAGTTGGGATCACAACAAATTATTCTACTTCTTGCACAAAATAGTCCATCAA
>CALCJP010000019.1 GCA_937967625.1 uncultured Saprospiraceae bacterium | reverse complement strand
AATCATTATCAAAGACTTTAAAGCCTTGCCATGGCTGGGATCCCCAAGTAGTGATGCTGCTTAGATTAGATAGACCTGTGAATTGATTTCCATCAATGCGGCACTCAACCAGCGGCGAACCCGACAAATTAGGGAAAGTTCCAGTGAATTGGTTATTAAAAATAGTTAGGAATTGTAACTGTGTCAGATTTGAAAAGGTAGCTGGAATTGTTCCAGACAGTTGATTCTCAAAGGCATAAAATCCAATAAGGTTGGTGAGGTTGCCATACGAGGTTGGGATATTTCCCGAAAGGGAGTTGTTGTCTAACTCAAAAAATTGCAACTCGGTGAGATTGCTCAGCGTGTCTGGAAGATTTCCCGAAAGGGAGTTATTATCTAATTCTAAAAATTTGAGTTTGGATAGGTTGCCTAATGAAAGTGGAATGGTTCCGCTGATGTTGTTGTGGGAGAGGTGTAAGAATTCCAAATCAGAAAGGTCCCCAATTTCATTTGGAAGCATTCCGTTGAGGTTGTTTCCATTGGAATCATCGGCAGAGCAGTTGTTGCCACCATCGAGGTCGATGCAGGTGACGCAGCCTTCATTGTTTGCGGTGATTCCCCACCAGTTAGAAATATTTCCAGCGCCCCAATTGGTATTGTTAGTCCAGTTCGGTCCATCGGTCGCATTGTATAACGCCATCAGAGCCGCTTCATCTCTTGCGGGATCGCAAACCACCGGAGGGGCAATCGAGCAATCCCAAAGGAAGTTTAGGAACCCAACTTTGCCATAATTGACTGGATCTGAACTTTGGGTAAACAAAAATTGTCCATCACAATCATAAATATAAGTCTCGGGAGTAGGGCACCCTCCGAGGTGTTGAATTTGGATGATGTCAAAGTCGTTGTCAAAGACGCCGGAAGAGAATTCAACCATGCAATTATTGCAATCAACTGCAACGATAGAGTCTTGTAGCCATTGGAGTTCATTGAGTGGATCAGAGGGGCAAGTGTGGGTGTCCGCACAGTAATAGGTCGGCACTTGGACGGTGTAACTGCAGCTGTATTGAATGTTGTTAATATCTCGATAATCAAAGTCAATTGACAAATTAGGCCTGGCGCCAGAAGGGACGCCAGTGAGGTTGAAGGTAATCGGCTTGGTTCCATTGCATGCCCCAGGGTCATAATCCGTGATACTGTCATCTTCAGCTTTGCAACTATTACTGTAGGTTTTGCCATTGCAGCCACAAACAGGGTCAAAATCTGCGGTGCAGAACCCCCCATTATTTGAAGCCTGACAATCAAAATCGATAAATCCTTGATCTGAATTGACACTGGAATATTCTACAAATTCTGGAACTGTCGCATTTGTCTGAAGTGTCAAGGTGGCATCAAAGTCTCCTCCGTCGCATTGATAGAATTGCACGTTGACAATCATGTCAGAAGGACACTGCGAAAACGAATTTTGGATAAAGGAAAAAACAAAAATTGTTAGGAGTAAAAATCGGGAATAGAGCATAAGTCAGATGTTTTTTTTGGCTTCAGCAATGGGTGTTTAATAAGGTTCACCTCAAATTTCTCATTTTTTTTATAATTGCCAAGTATTCCCGTTGTATTGATGATTGCTTTAAGGGGTTTTTATTGAAAAATAGGGGTTTTTGTTGTTGCCTTCGGCTTCGCTCAGGCAACGGTTGGAGCATGCGCCCGTTCCCTGAGCGTAGTCGAAGGGAAAATCAGGAACAACCACTAATTAAAATCAATCAACTCACCAGACCCATTATCTGTAAGGAAAATATCAGGTCTCCCTTTGAATTTCACATCGCCGCTGCCGTCAATAATGACATCTAAAACATCCTCAGCAGTCACTTCCACATCACCTGATCCATCGACATTGATGGTCGTTTCGTAAGAAACCAAATCGAAGTTTTCAATATCGCCGCTGCCATCGATGGTGATGAATTGCTCATTTATTTCTCCAAATAATTCCACATCACCAGAGCCGTCAATGATGATTTCTAACTCATCCAAAATCATATAATTGCTGCCTACTACATCACCAGAACCATCAATTACAATTCGACGCAAGTCGGGTACAGTGATTTCGATAACGGCGCCTCCTGCTCTCACAGATTCGAAGTAACTGATATTCCATTCACCATTGATCACGTCCGTATTGATGACATCAATGATGTTCGGCTGCGCGGTGACGAATACTTTCTGACGAGGACCTTGCCTCAAAACAATATCAATACTCGAATCCAAAATGAAACTATCAAAATCATCCAAAATGAATTCTTGAGTAATCGGAGCGCCCATTCCTTCTACAAGGTCATCATTGCATCCAATCATTAGAAAAGCAGATGTCAAAAGTGTTAGGAAAATTTTTGTCAGGTTTTTCATATCAGTCGAGTTTAAAAAGGTGGATAGATTAATAAAAATCAAAATGAGAATCAAAATGAAAACTAAAACCAGTAAAATGTCTTTGGGTGTTTGCTTAGAGGACAACTCAAAGTTGACAGATGATAAAAATGTACCAGACTTTAACATTTGTTTTTGAAAGGGAGGGGAAATTTGAGGGGATGTTAACGGACGAGGGTTGGGTAGTGTGACCCCCTGACCCCCAAGTTGGGGGAACCTAAATTAACTATCGGTTTTTCAATTATTAAAATTTCTCAAAAGTGTCAGATTAAATTTCAAGGAGATAATAAAAAATAGCAGGAAAAGGATCTTCAACTTTTGCTAATTTTTGAATTTTGAAGTCTCGATACTCCAAACGCTTGGTTCCCCCAATTTGGGGGTCAGGGGGAAACTCACCTCCCTTTCAGGAAATCCTCCAACCTCCCCAAAGCACTCTGATCATCCCCATTAAGCGCAATTAACTCAAAATGAACTTCCCCCTTTCGGGAAATATTCACCAAGACAAAATTATCCTTCTTACCTCCGCCCATGCCAGAACCAATAAAATGAAGATTCCCTTCTTGATGATAAAAGTGAGACATCCCATTAGGGTAG
>CALCJP010000018.1 GCA_937967625.1 uncultured Saprospiraceae bacterium | reverse complement strand
ATAAAATTCAACGTGAACTTCTGTTGAATTTGCATCATATGAATTTTTTACCAATTCGACCAATGCTGTTATTCTATCTGTAATCAATTCTCTACCTAGCAATCTGAATGCATTTACATCAAATCGCCACTTCAAAGAATTCTTATTTTGGGTATCTTTCATCTAATCCTTTTTCTTATCAAGCATGTAAGATATTCATCTTCTTTTAAAATAAACAAATGTAAATAGTCTACTCCTCAAAATAAACCCGCTTCACCCGTTCCGAAATATTCGTGAACACCTCATACACAATCGTCCCATAGGCTTTCGCCAAATCATCAACCGAGGGGCTTTCGCCAAATATAATCACCTCATCACCTTCCGTTGCTTCGGGAATATGGGTCAAGTCAATCATGCTCATGTCCATGCAGATATTGCCAATGGTTGGCGCTAACATCCCTCTGACTGAAACAGAAAAATTACCATTGCCCGCAGCGCGAAGCAGTCCATCTGCATAGCCGACGCTAATCGTTCCGACGCGCATCTTTTTAGTTGCTTTTCCTTTGCGACCATAACCGATGGTAGCACCTTTTTCGACGGTTTTGATTTGCGAAATGGTTGCTTTGAGGGTGAGTACATTCTGTAACTCATCGTGCAATTCACCTGAACTATCGATGCCATAGATACCAATACCAAGCCGCACCATGTCTAACTGATAATTCGGAAAACGAGCGATTCCAGCGCTATTTAAAATATGGCGCATGGGGCGATGAGCAAGTTCTTTTGAAATGTCATCCGCCATGTTTTCGAAGCGGCCAAATTGTTCTTTTGAGAAGTCGTCATGCGCTTTTGCTTCACTTGCAGCGAGGTGAGAGAACATGGATTTTACCTCGACTTTAGGTTCATTTTTTAGCTGTTTGCAGAGTGCTTTTATTTCCTTTTCGGAAAAACCGAGGCGATTCATCCCCGTGTCCAATTTTAAATGGATGGCTATTTTTTTGCCGGAAGGCAGCGAAGTAATCAGCCGTTCCAATTGCTGCAAATCATAAACTTCCGGTTCCAAATTATATCTCAGGAGCAAGTCAAATGTCACTTCCTCCGGGTTCAACACAAGGATAGGGAGGTCAATGCCTGCTTGCCGTAATTCCACTCCTTCGTCTGCATAGGCAACGGCTAAGTAATCGACTTTTTGGAATTGAAGTAGGCGCGCGACTTCTACGCTGCCGCTGCCATAGCCTGATGCTTTGACCATCACCAAGAGCTTCACCTCAGGTTGGAGCCTTGCGGCAAACGCATTCAAATTATGCTTCAACGCATTGAGATTAATTTCCAAAACGGTTCGATGTGCTTTTTGTGAGAGTCGGTTGGCGATTCGTTCAAATTGAAAATTACGAGCGCCTTTGAGCAAGATGATTTCGTTTTGAAACCAAGATGATTCTTTGAGGTGTGGATTTATTTTTTTGAGGAAAGATTCAGTGGTTTTGAAAAATTTGCTGGCTACTTTTTTAGACAACGATTTTTTCAACTGCGAAATCTCCTGACCGATTCCAATCACTCGGTTGATTTGTTTTTCGGCGAGGAGTTGAGCGACGGTTTTGTACAGCTTTTCGGTCGAAAGACCGCTCTGCAAAATGTCAGAAAGAATGATGGTTCGCTGGCGTCCGTCGCTTTGTTGCTCCATGAAATCGAGGGCGATTCGGAGGGCGGTCAGGTCGTTGTTGTAATAGTCGCTGATGAGCAGGCAGTTATCGATGGCAGCTTTCATTTCGAGGCGCATTGCCATCGGTTTGAGTTGCCAAATTCGCTTCTGAATCACCTGATTGGAGTAGCCCATTTCAAACATGATAAGGCAGCAATGCAGCGCATTTTCAATATTCGCCTTATCGGCAAATGGAATTTCGAGTTGCACTTTTTTCTCTCTGAAAGTTCCCTTGAAAAACGTCTGCTTGTTTTTAGAATCGACTTTTTTTAGAGAAAGAGCTGCCCCGTTCATTTGGTCGAAAGACCATGAAATCAACTCTCGCTTAGCATATTTTTTCTCAATGGCTTTCGCCAAATGAGTATGATTCTCGCAATAAAAAATCTTCTTAGCGAATTTGAATAGTTTTAATTTTTCGTTGATTTTTTGAGTTTCGTTTTTGAAGCCTTCGCTATGGGCAGTGCCGATGTTCGTAAAAATACCCCAATCACATCTAATGATGGGTGCTAAATTTTTCATCTCTTTTGGCTGCGAAATTCCTGCTTCAAAAATCGCCAATTCATCTTCCTCATCCATTTGCCAAACAGAGAGCGGCACGCCAATCTGCGAATTAAAACTTTTGGGACTTCGAACGATTTTTCGCTCCGAGCTAAGCATTTGATAAAGCCACTCTTTGATAATGGTTTTTCCATTGCTTCCGGTGATTCCGATGACGGGCAGTTCGAATTGCTTTCTGTGAAAGGTGGCAATTTTTTGAAGTGCCTCGCGAGTGTCCTCGACTTTTATAAAATTAGCGTCAGGGAGTTTTTTTGTTTTCACTTTTTTCGAAATGATGAATGCTCGCACCCCCTTTTCATACACCTCCTCGATGAAGGCATGACCATCTTGCCGATTTCCCGAAAGGGAGAAAAAAATCGACTCCGCAGGAAACACTACCTGCCGACTGTCAATGAGCAAATGACGAATTCTTTTCTCAGGAGATTTTCGCTGAACGAACTTCCCCGAAGTGATTTTGGCAATATTTTTAATTGTTAAACTCATTGAACTACGTCGCTCTACTTCTGTTTTAAAACAAAAGTGTCAAAATTACAGCGAAAATCGCAGGTTAATTGAAATCCCTCTATCAATTGTGCTGTTAATAGCTTAAATTTATGGACACAAAAATTAACCTTAATTGATGAAATTTCGAATCCTCATCCTTGCTGCCTTTTTTGGTCTTTGTGGAATTGTCACGGGGCAAACCACTTTCCAACCAAAGCAGGACTCCTATGAGAGTAAAGGAATCGTTTATGATAGGGAAATTACTTTTGATTTGCAGTTTTTGCAAACCAACGGTTGGTCTTTAGGGTTCAATAAAGGAAAACTTAAAACCTACTATCTGACGCCTTATTACCATTTTGGTATTGGCGCCCTCAAACACATCAAAGAATATCGCCAACAATCATTTGATAATACAGGAGTTTCTAGCATTGCCGATTCTCAATCCTATGTATTTGGCAAACAGAACAGTTTGTATGTAGTGCGTGCTGGTTATGGTCAAAAACGATATTTTTCTGAAAAAGCAAAAGTTAGAGGACTTGCAGTAGGAGTTAATTATGAATTAGGACCAACATTAGGACTGTTGAAGCCATATTACCTTGATCTCAAATACGATGATACATTCCGAAGCGAAAAATATTCTGAAGAAAATCATGATGTATTTTTGGAGCGTCAAAGAATCGAAGGCTCAAGTGGTATGTTGAGAGGTCTTTCTGAGATTTCAATTCGCCCGGGCATACACGCGCGTTCGAGCGTGCATTTTGACTGGGGCGCATACGATGAATTCGTAAAAGCAGTTGAAGCAGGTTTTATGATTGATGTTTTCTTTAGCAACATAGATCTCATGGTTGAAATGGAAGGTGTCGAAAATAGACCATTTTTCATGAATGTATTCCTAAATTTGCAATTAGGGAAGCGCCGATAGGTGCATAATGTTTTGGCTCCTGAAGTGAATTCGGGATAAATTTCCGCCGAATGCAAATTTTTATAATAGCAAACAAAGATGATTGAACTACCCATCGTAGAGGGCAAGTCCGAACGAAGAAGAAAACCTGATTGGCTTCGAGTTAAATTACCCATCGGAGAAGAATATAAAAAAGTCAGAAGGCTGGTTGATGAGTACAAATTGCACACAATTTGTCAGAGCGGTAATTGTCCCAACATGGGCGAATGCTGGGGGGCAGGCACGGCAACCTTCATGATTTTGGGAAATACCTGCACGCGCTCTTGCTCTTTTTGCGCAGTGAAAACGGGGCGCCCGCCAGAGTATGATGAAGATGAACCACGACGCGTCGCTGAAGCCATAAAGCTAATGGGCGTGAAGCACGCCGTCATCACTTCTGTAAACAGAGATGAGCTAAAGGATAGAGGTGCTGAGATTTGGTACCAAACAGTGGTAGGAGTCAAAGAAATGGCGCCTCAAGTGACCATCGAAACGCTTATCCCTGATGTCAAAGCAAATTGGGATGCCCTCGCCAGAATGGTCGAAGGCGGTCAAGAGGTCGTTTCGCACAACATGGAAACTGTCGAAACCCTATATCGAAAAGTACGTCCGCAAGCAAAATATCACCGCTCCTTGGAGCAAATCAAACTGACCAAAGAAATGGGCAAACGCACCAAATCAGGTATCATGGTGGGTTTGGGTGAGACAGATGAGCAAGTCTTCAAAACGATGGATGACTTGGTTGAAAATGGCTGTGATGTCTTAACTATTGGTCAATATCTACAACCCACAAAAATGCACTTGGCGGTTGATAGTTTCGTTCATCCAGATACGTTTGCAAAATATAAGGAAGTCGGATTAGCGAAAGGATTTGCCTTTGTGGAGAGTTCGCCATTGGTGCGTTCTTCCTATCATGCAGAGCGGCATCTATAATTTAGATTTTTTCCCTTTCGGGAAATACCAATATTTCGCGAAAGCGAAAGAAATGAAAAGCCGTTGCAATCAATTTGCAACGGCTTTTTACTTAATTGGCTAAGACCATTGCATATTTCATATTTTGATTTACTTTTGCATCACTTAAATAAAACATCCAATATTATGTCAGATCATATCGAAAATGCGGGAAGTAAAGGCTATTGCATGATGTATGCAATTATCGGTTTCTTGTTGTTTGTAGTTTTAGTAGTTGCCGTTTATCAATACAATGGCAAGTTTTTATAAACCAACCAACACTGAGAAATAAATTCAAACGAGGGTTTCATTGCGATGAAGCCCTCGTTTGTTTTATATTCACCCCCTCAAACGACAAACCATGAAAAAATATCTCTTTTGGACTTTGGCAACTTTAATCGCACTTTCGTGCAATCCCAAATTACCAACACTACCTCCTGCTCCCGTTACTAAAGCTACTGGTGAAAAACCCAAAAACATCATCCTGATGATTGGCGATGGGATGGGATTGAGTCAAATCACGGCAGGGATGTATATGAACGGCAACAAACTTCATCTGGAGCGCATCAAAAATATTGGTCTTCACAAGGCGAATGCTTCAAATAGTTTAGTGACAGATTCGGCAGCAGCGGCAACTGCATTTGCCTGCGGCAAGAAGACTTACAATGGTGCGATTGGCGTCGATCCAGATACGATTCCTCTAAAAACGATTCTTGAAATAGCAATGGAGCGAGATATGCCAACTGGTTTGGTGGCTACTTCTACAATTGTCCACGCAACGCCAGCAAGTTTTTTCGCTCACGTGAAGCAGCGAAAAATGTATGATGACATCGCCGCTTGGTTTTTGAAAAACCAAGTAGATTACTTCGTTGGAGGAGGATTGAAGTATTTTAGTAATCGCGAAAATGATGAGAGAAACTTAATCAAAGAATTAGAGGCGGAAGGCTATCAGATGTCTGATTATTTCCAAAAAGATTTTGAGGAAGTGGTGATTGATTCCACTAAAAAATTTGGCTATCTCACTGCCAATCAAGATCCGCTGACTGTTGAGCAAGGTCGAAAATATCTCAAATCGGCAACAGTCAGAGGCATCAAACATTTGAATCAACGAGCCCAAAATGGATTCTTTCTAATGGTAGAGGGTTCGCAAATTGACTGGGGCGGTCATGCTAACAACACGAATTACATTATCAATGAGATGATTGATTTTGACAATACGATTGGTGCGGTATTGGATTTCGCGAAAGCGGACGGAGAAACTCTCGTAATCATCACCGCAGATCATGAGACCGGTGGCTTCGCGATTAATAAAGGCTCTACAATGGATGAAATCAAGGGGGCTTTTACAAGTGATTACCATACGGCGAGTCTGATTCCAGTATTTGCTTTTGGGCCAGGTAGCAAAACATTTAGAGGCATTTATGAGAACACAGCAATTTTTGACAAAATGAAAATTGCAATGGAAGTGCCTAATGTATTAAATAACAACTAATTTGACAGGGGTGCTCAAATCTGCGATCAATCGCAGCTGATGGGCTTATCTTGCGTAAGCTGCACCTCCACGTTTGTTCCGACCGAAACCCTCGAACTCATTGGAAACTGGCTTTTGACAAAAGCACTTCCTCTATCTGACACCGTCGAATCTTCAATCACTTTTCCCAATTTCAACCCAGAGTTCGTGATTAAAAATTCAGCTTCATCGAAACTCATGCAGACCACATCCGGCACCTTGATTTTTCCGCCTTCGCGAGAGGTGATGACAAATTCGAGGGTAGCACCGCGCGGTACTTTCAAGCCTTTCGTTACATCTCGTTGGGTATATTTCTTCCCATTGAAGAAAAAATGAAGAATGGTATTAGGCTCCAATTTACTATTGAAGACCTGCTTGCTTTTTGTTCTGATGTCTAAAAACTTCAACTTCTTCGCGTAGCCGTTATAATCATCATTGCCCACCAAACTTGGGAGCGAAACTTCGTCGGGAATCCGCTTGGTGATGGTCAAATAAATCGTTCGGTTTTCTTTGACGAGCGAGTTGGGTTTGGGGTTTTGCTCCAAAACCAAGCCCGGTTTTTCATCTACTCTAAAGATAGAATCCAACACCACGTGGCGAAAATTATCATCTTCGAGGGAGGCGACTGCGTCTTCATAGGTCATGCCGACATATTTTCCGACTTCCGTCGAATCTCCGTGGCGCGTATAGCAACGCATCCAAAAAGTCAGCCCCAAAAAAAGCAAAAGGGCGATACCCAATAATTTTCCGAAATTTTTGAGGAAGTAAGTACTTGTGAAAAAGTACCAAGTCTCTCGCAGCCAACTGCCTAATTTACTAGTAAGTTTACTCATGTTTCTCTAATATATTCAGGCGAATATACGGATATTCAATCTCACTACTTTAATCTAATTTCGCTTTCGCGAAATAAATTCATTTCCCGAAAGGGAAAAAATGAAATAGACCTGTTTTCTTTGCCGTTCTTTGTTCAAAATCATCTTCATGAAATCATACTTGTCATTCCTTTTTTTGATTCTTGCTTTTCTTCTGAATAGCTGCGAAGATCCAGTCTATACTCCAAAACCGCGAGGCTTTCCTAAAGTCGAACTTCCGGCTAAGGAATATCAGAAATTTACCGAAGGCTATTGTGATTTCACTTTCAACTATCCGAAATATGCGACAGTTGAACAAGACAAATATTTCTTCGAAGATGAAGCACCTCACCCTTGTTGGTTTGATATCAATGTTCCAGAGATAGCCGCCAAAATTCATTGCAGCTATATCGCTTTGGATGAAGAAATAAAAACCCTTGATGACCTTCGAAATGATGCATTTAAGTTAGTGAGCAGGCATAATGTCAAAGCAGATTACATTGACGAGCTGCCCATCAAAAGACCTGATGGTACCTTCGGCTATGCTTTTGATATAGAGGGGCCGGTGGCGTCTCCGTTTCAGTTTTTTCTGACTGATGGGGAGAAACACTTTTTGCGAGGCTCACTTTACTTTAATGCAGAGGCTAAACCTGACTCTTTAGCGCCGATGTACGATTTTATGAAAACGGACATCATGGAGTTGATTAATACAATTGAGTGGAGGAATTAAATCGGGGTATTAAATGAATTCGAGAAATCGCGAAATTGGGATTTCGAGACTTGACATAGCAATGTGATGATTTGTTTTCCCGAAATCTCACATTCTCGATCTCTCGAATTCTTAAAAGTTAAGCTGCAAACTATCTCTCAAAAACGCCGAATCATTACCATTCTGACTCCAGTAAGCAGAGCGCATGGTTTTGCGTAAAGTCGCTATGGTAGGAGGCTCGTTGCCATTCTTTTCTGTCCAACCCAAAATCTTAAAAGGGAAGAAATTTTCAAAAGTAATCTGAACAGTTCTCTCGATGTTGAGATATTCGATAATTACTTCTGAGGAGGACTCTGAATTTTTGTTGAGGCTAACACGCGCTGCTGAGGGTTTGATGTCCTTATGTTGCAATCGAGCGAAGCTTTGCGTTGGAATCAAATTTAGTTCGCCTGTCGGAATGCTTTCTGGATTGATTCGTATTCGATTCCAAATTTCTTCTTCAAGCAAACTGTTTTTTAGTTTTTTCTCGGTGTCCCCCTCGCTCTCGAAATAGGAAAAATCAGTCATTCGGTAACTGCCATCTTTTTCCAGATTCAGTTGCGAAAAAACATGTCCACACCAATCTTGCGAAGAGAAAGTAGTTTTCAAAGTATGCGGAAATGATTTCAAATCCACTGGCGTGAAAACGGATTGCATGACGGCATAGTCATAAATCCCAGTTTTGAATTTTTTCATAAAA
>CALCJP010000017.1 GCA_937967625.1 uncultured Saprospiraceae bacterium | reverse complement strand
CATTATACTTCCCCGATTAAAATCGGGACACGCGTTAAAAATCCTCGCCAATGCTAAGGCATTGTCTGCGGTTTTTGCCTCGTCTAATGAAAAAACAACTCACTTCAATTTCGAAACTTTATTATTTCAACTTTACTTATTCATTTTTCGCTTTCGCGAAATGAACACACTTCGCGAAAGCATTCTCTTCCCGAAAGGATTCGGGATTTCGCTTTCGCTCAACATTCGCTAATTAACTGACCAAGAAGTACCATCCTTCCAATCCTTCAAAACCACATTCAACTCATTGAGCTTATCGCGGATCTTATCGGAAGTGCCCCAGTCTTTATTGGCACGCGCATTTTGACGTAAGTCAATGACCAATTCCATCACGCCGCTCAAGACGCCGTTGTCTCCGCCACTTTCGCCTTCTTCTTTGAGACCGAAAATGTCGAAAATATAAGACTGATATAATTGCTTCAAGTTTGCTAAAGTATCATCTGCAAGCGCTTCCCAATCGAGATGACCATCTTTCAATCCATTGATTTTAGAAGCCAATTCGAAAAGTTTCGCTAATGCTTTAGGCGTATTGAAGTCGTCGTTCATTTCCTCCTCGGTCTCTGCGATTAGTTTGGCTATTTCGCTATTCAATGCGCCATCGCTACCGCCGTCAGGATGCGTGAATGCCTGCAATGTTTTGTTCGCTTCCATCAATCTGCGATAGCCTTTTTCCGCTGCCTGCAAACCCTCATCCGTCAAATCTAATGGACTTGAATAATGCGCCTGCAAGTTGAAAAAACGAATCACCATCGGACTATATCCTTTCGAAATCAGGTGACTATCGCCTCCGATTAATTCATCGGGCGTAATCGTATTGCCGACGCTTTTGGACATCTTGGCGCCATTCATCAAAAGCATGTTGGTGTGCAGCCAATAGTTAGCCGGATGGCAGCCACAAGCACCGTGATTTTGAGCGACTTCGTTTTCGTGGTGAGGGAATTTCAAATCATTTCCACCGCCATGAATATCGAAGGTCTTTCCTAAATATTTCGTACTCATCGCCGAACACTCCAAGTGCCATCCTGGAAATCCTTCCGACCAAGGCGAATTCCACCGCATGATGTGCTCAGGTGCCGCTTTCATCCAAATCGCAAAATCAGCAGGGTGATTTTTCTCGCTTTGGTTTTTCAGATTGTCTCTCGATTCCGAAATCAAATCATCTAAAATCCGTCCCGACAACTTTCCATATACGCCTGATTCTTTCGCAAATTTGATAGTGTCAAAATAGACGGAACCATTCTTCTCGTAGCCGTAGCCGTTGTCGATGATTTGCTGCACCATTTCGATTTGCTCGATGATGTGCTGGGTTGCGCGCGGCTCAATGCTCGGTGGCAAGCAGTTGAAAAGCTGCATCTTCTCATGAAAACCGACGGTGTATTTTTGGACGATTTCCATTGGTTCGATTTGCTCGATGCGGGCGCGTTTGGAGATTTTATCTTCTGCATCATGGTCATCGGAGTCGCCGACGAGGTGCCCGACATCAGTGATGTTGCGCACATAACGCACCTTATAGCCCAAATGCATCAAGTACCGATAGATGACATCGAAACTCATAAAGGTGCGGCAGTTGCCCAAGTGAACGCTATTATAAACCGTAGGTCCGCAGACGTACATGCCGACGCGACCTTCGTGGATGGGTTTGAATTCTTCTTTTTTGCGAGTTAAACTATTCGCAATATGTAGTGTCTTTGGCATTTCTTGACTAATTGATTTATTCTTTGAAAATTTCGTGATTAAGTCAGTCCAAAAATCAAATTTTCTTCTCCCTTTCGGTCAATAAAATTTGATTTTCGACCTGACCACGAAATCTTTCAAAGAACGTTACGATTTTGACGCGCGAAGATAAGATTTTGTGGTAAACGCAGGAGGGGAGGGTATGGTTCGTTTTTGCTCTTGAAATAGTATGGGACGGAGATTTCCATGGTTCACACGGATCTGAATAAGGAAAACTTCCTGCCCCCTTTAGGGATCAGAGGGGATAAAAAAGTTTTTCAAAAAAATGTCCCCCCTCTTCTAACCAGCCTCGTGATAGGTGTGATAATCAATTTTCAAACGAAAAATTTAATTATGACACCAAATTTTTTAATACTTGCCGCGTCGGCATTCATACCATTTACTTTAGGCTACTTTTGGTTTAGCGAAAAACTTTTTGGAGGCGCCTATTGGGATCAAATCGCTCAAGTTCCTGAAGAAAAGCACGGACCTGCCAAAATGGGTTTGCTATTTTCGAGCTTGATTTTAAATTTCTTTGCTGCCTTTGGAATCTATTGTCTGACCGTTCATGCTTCTGGTGTTTTTGGCTTAATGGGTGGAGATGCCGAAGCGATGAAAGTAGGGACAGCCGGTGCCTTTATGGCAGAACATGGACAAAATTTTCTTACTTTCAAGCATGGATTGGTGCATGGAATTCAGGCGACTTTGGTGATGGTATTACCCGCCTATGGCTATGTGACTATTTTTGAAAAGAAAGGATGGAATTACCTTTTGGTCAATTTAGGTTACTGGCTAATTGCCCTCTCGCTCATGGGCGGAGTCATTAGTCAGTGGGGCTGGCAAGTCGTTTAATTTTTAATTCAATTATTCTTCAAAACATCAAATTCAAAAATTTATCAATTATGAAAGATTTCATGTTAATTTTTATGAGTCAAAGCTATGAAAGTCAAGGTCTATCACCAGACGAAATGCAAGCACGAATGGGCAAATGGTTCACTTGGCAACAAAAGATGGCAGCCGATGGCGTCGTGAAAAACGGTAACGCATTGCACGAGCAAAGAAGGCATATCTCTGGTCCCGATAGAGTGGTTTCGGATTTGGCAGCAACGGGGGTGAAAGAGTTGGTAGGTGGCTACTACGTGGTCACTGCGAGAGATTTGGAACATGCCAGCGAAATCGCTCAAGGCTACCCTGATTATGATTTGGGAGGTACTGTAGAGATTCGTGAAGTGATGGTTTTTGATAATTAGCTTTAGATTTTGTCCCCTTTCGGGAAATGAGCTTTGTGATAAAGTTGATAATCAATTTTTCAAACAAACTCTTAAAACATTACATCAATGAAAGACTTCATGCTAATATTCAAAGGAAAAACTTATGAGCCATGAACTTGACTCCTGAGCAAATAGAACAACGCATGGGCAAATGGTTCGCATGGAATCAAAAAATGGAAACGGACGGCGTTCGAATCAAAACAGGCGATGCCTTACAAGATCCTGTGCGTGTTATGTCTGGCACCGACAGAGCAATTACTGATACCGCCTCTCCCGAAACCAAGGAGTTAATCGGTGGGTTTTATATCCTTACGGTAAATGATTTGGCGGAAGCCACTAAAATTGCCGAAGACTTTCCTGACTATGATTTGGGAAGTGTGGTAGAGATCCGAGAAATTCAAGTATTCGACATGTAAGAAAATATTCGAGGTTCGTGCTAAATTGCGAACCTCGATTTTCAACCTAAAAAAATGAGTGAAACAAAAGTGCCGTTGGTCGATCATTTGTTCCGTCACCAATACGGAAAAATGCTCGCTGCCCTCACTCGAATCTTCGGTCCTTCCAAACTTGAAATCATCGAAGACGCAGTCCAAGACACCTTCATTAAAGCCATGATGACGTGGCGCGAAGGCATTCCTCCCAATCCAGAAGGATGGCTCATGACTGCTGCAAAAAATAGAGCCATAGACCTCTTACGAAAATTGAGTGCAGAGGAAAAAAGGGCTTTAAAAATTGACTCAGGCACTACTGCCATTGCATTAGGAGAAGTCTTTTTAGAAAGCGAAATCGAAGACGCACAACTGCGCATGATTTTCATGGCTTGCCACCCATCGCTCAATCCACGTGACCAAATTGCATTTGCACTGAAGACCATTTCGGGGTTTAGTTCAAAAGAAATTGCTTCGGCGTTGCTACTCAAAGACGAAACCATTAAAAAGCGTTTGGTCAGAGCGCGGAAGTCGATTGCAAGTTCTGATTTGGAATTTAAAATTCCGCAGGGAGCCGATTTGCCGTCAAGGCTCAATCGAGTTTTGGAGGTGTTATATCTGATTTTCAATGAAGGATTTCACTCAGGTAAAAAAGAAATTTTAGTACGCAAAGACCTCTGTGGAGAAGCCATGCGTCTTTGCCAAATGCTCCTTAAAAATTCCTTTACAGAAACACCGAAAACACATGCCCTTTTCGGGCTGATGTGTTTCCATGCCGCACGAATGGAAGGCAAACTCAACGAAGAAAACGAAATCATTGATCTCAAAAATCAAGACCGAAGCAAATGGTTTGGTCCATTGGTCATCATTGGCAATCAAGCTATGATAAAAGCAGTCGAATCAGGTGAATACTCTACCTATCACTACGAAGCTGCCATCGCTGCCGAACATCTCAAGGCTAAAACTTTTGAAGAAACCGACTGGTCGCAAATCCACAATTACTACCAACAACTCTATGAATTACAACCCACTGAATTCAACCTACTCAATATTGCTTTCGTCAAAATGCAATTAGGAAAACTTGAAGAGTCAAAAGCAATTTTAGAATCCTTCCACCCCAAAGATTTGGAACAACGCGCCTACCTCTATCATGGCGCTTTCGCGGAATATCACCTCCTCAAAAATGAAAAATCAAAAGCGCTTAATTGTCTTGATGAAGCATTGAAATTGGTGAAGAATGAAGCAGAGAAAAGATATTTGGAAGAAAAAAGAGAAAGCATCAGTATCTCATAGAAAAATAAAAAAAGGAGTCAAAACACAGTTTTGACCCCTTCATTTGTTAAAGTAGTTTTTGCCCAATTGTGTTATTCGGGCACATTGTTAGGATTCAATAAATCGTAGAATTGGTCAATTTTGGGGAGTATGATGATTCTCGTACGGCGGTTCATGGAGCGTCCTTCTGCGGTGTTGTTGCTTGCGAGCATGTTGTATTCACCACGTCCGGCAGCAATCAAGCGATTAGGGTCGATGCCATAGCTGGACTGCAATACTCTAACAACGGAGGTGGCTCTTTTTACACTCAAGTCCCAATTGTCTTTCATGCAAGAGCTATTCATCGGCACGTTGTCAGTGTAGCCTTCAACCATGATTTCGAAGTTAGGTCGTGACTCAACGATTTTGGCGATTTTGCTCAATACGACATGTGCCTTCGAGGTGATGTCTGCGCTTCCGCTTTGGTAGAGCATTTTGTCAGATAGGTTGATGAAAACCACTGTTTTATCCACTTTGATTTCTACATCTTTATCCTCGATGCCGTCAGCAAGCTGGCTCTTCAAGTTGACTGCCAAAGCCAAATTGATAGAATCTGCTTTGGTCTTGGCTTTTTGCAAAAGACCGATATATCTATCTTTCTTCTCAAGTTGCTGGAGCGTTTCTTTAATGTTTTCATTGGCAGATTGAGATAGGACGGTTAGGTCACCTACCTGATTGAATTGCTTGTCACGCTGCGTTTTGACATCTGTTAGCTGCGATCTCAAGTCGTTCATCTGATCTTCTTTGAGTTTGAGAGCAGAGTTACAGGTTTCTAATTTACCGTTGAGGGCAGCGATTTGATTGAGGTGGTCGCTGAGTTCTGCGCTGTATTTTGCGACGTTTTTTCTTTCAGCATCCAACTCTGTTTGCAGTAAAGAATATTGTTTTTTACTGACGCCACAGGCGGTTACTAAAAAACCTAATGAAAGAAATAGAATAACTTTTCCGAGTTTCATATATTGATTTTTTTTAAATCTAAAATTTAGAGATAAAGGTGCACTCTAATAATGAGATGAATCCCAAAGGTATAAGATTGAATTAAAAAATTGTTGCCAAAACAATTATAAAATCGAATTTTTTGTATGCCCATACCTGTGTCCAAGTCTGAATTGATTGATGCCATCGCACTTACTTACGGTAAGTTGAAAGCTGATTTGGACTTAGTGGCTTCCGAACAGGCTAAATTGAAAACGATGGAAGGACATGCCAAAGGCACTCAGATGAGTCCTGCTGATTTGGTAGCCTACCTGATTGGTTGGGGCGAATTGGTCTTAAAATGGAACCACCAAATTGAGGCGGGCGAAGTCGCGACATTCCCCGAAAGGGGCTATAAATGGGCGGAGCTTGGACTGCTTGCGCAGAAGTTTTACAAAGATTACGAAGACCTGGCTTTCGCCAAATTGCTTGACAAATTAGATGAAACCGTATCCAAAATTCTTTCCCTCCTTTCGGAAAAAACGAATGAAGAAATTTACGGCGTCGTTTGGTACAAACACTACTCAATGGGGCGCATGGTTCAACTCAACACTGCTGCTCCTTACAAAAATGCGCGAACGCGAATCCGAAAATGGCTGAGAGAAAACGTCTAAAAAAAACAATACCTGCCAGAACGAATTCTGACAGGTATTGGTCATCACTAATAACGTTTTAGCATGATATAGTTAACAAGAGCTATTGTGATTTGATTTTTTGTAGTCCCTACTCTATTGTAAAGCTTTTCGGGAAACCGCTTCAAAAGTATGTTAGTTATTGAATGTAATCCGGGTTATTGGGGAGATGTCCTAATTTTCATAGGGCTTGTTGAGGCTATGCCTGGGAAATATTTTTTTGGGTGGGGTTGATGATTCAAAAGTCAACTTTTTCTTTCTGATAAAAAACAATGCAGGTTAGTCATTGTCATCAATAATTTTCAATAAAAATATCATAAAAGGTTGATAATCAATAAAATGTAGTGCACCTTTGTAAGGTGAAAAAAATTAGAAAATTTTCGAATCTTTTTCAAATCCTCACTAAAAAGGATCTGATTCGATTTAAGAAAATGCTTCAATCTCCTTTTTTTACTACCAATGAGCGTTTGTTGGTCCTCTTTTCTTTTCTACGATCCTATCATCCGAAGATGGAGATTAAGGG
>CALCJP010000016.1 GCA_937967625.1 uncultured Saprospiraceae bacterium | reverse complement strand
ATTCCCCAATGCCTGAAATAACCTTCCAGAAATGCCCGGTTGATAGCGCATGTTTTCGCCAATGATGGCAACGACAGAAAGGTCATCTTCAACTTTCACTTCGTTGATAACGCCTCGTTCTATTTCGAATTCAAATTCTTTTTCGACTACTTTTTTCGCTTTCGCGGAATGAGCAGGCGCTACCGAAAAACTAATCGAAGCCTCCGATGATCCCTGCGTAATCAAGATGATATTGATCCCCGCATTCGCAATTGCTGAAAACAAACGACTCGCAGTCCCCGTCACGCCAAACATCCCACTGCCCGATAGCGTCAATAATGAAATATTTCCAATAGAAGAAATTCCTTTTACCGGTCGGTCGGTACCATTCGAGTCAGCAGAAATCAAAGTGCCGGGATGATCGGGGTTAAATGTATTTTTAGTAACGAGTGGAATATTCTTCTTAAGTGCTGGCTGAAGTGTGGGCGGATAAATCACTTTCGCACCGAAATGCGCCATCTCCATTGCCTCTGCATAACTCATTTTCGGAATCGTAAATGCGCGTTTCACCTTCCTTGGGTCAGCAGTCAAAACGCCATCAACGTCTGTCCAGATTTCAATAATCTTCGCGTCCAGACCTGCCGCCAAAAGCGCTGCCGTATAATCTGAACCCCCTCGCCCAAGCGTTGAAGTCACGCCTTTTTTTGTGGAAGCAATAAAACCAGTTACCACTTGCACCTCTGGATTTTTATCGAAGTAATTTTCAATCTCTTTATAGGTTTTTTTGAAATTGACTTTAGCAGCACCGAAGTTTTTATCCGTTTTGATAATCTTCCGAGCATCGAGATAATTACACCGAATGCCCTCCTGGTTCATGTATTTTGAAATAATGAAAGAGGAATTTCTTTCTCCAAAACTCAACACATAATCCATCGTGCGCGGAGATGCCTCTCTTACGAGAAATATCCCATGCAGCAAATCATGAAGCGTTTGGTGATTTTCTTTTAGCTCACGAAGTACTTCTTTTCGCTGCTCGCCTTTCAACAGTTTTTTGACTGCCTCCTGATGGCGATGTCTGAACTCCTCCAGTTTTTCACCATAACAAGTTTCACCATTGGAGGCGCGCCTTGCCATTTCGATCAGCGAATCCGTCACGCCGCCAAAAGCAGAGAAAACGACTGCAAATTTTTCACCTTTCTTATAGTAAGATTTAAGTATCTCGACGAGCGATTTGATTCGTTCCGGCTTCGCTACGGATGAACCACCAAATTTTAACACCTTCATGTGGGGGACTTATATTATAAATTTTTTGACTATGAGAGTGCAAACTTATTGCCAATTGGGGAGAGATGAAAGGGGGAGGTGTGTTTAATTCTCTATTTATCCGTTCGGGTACTTTCAATAGCTAAAATTTCAATTTCTTGAGTTGCTTCATTAATTCGATAATAAGCGATTGCTCTTTTATTTAAAACACACTTTCTAATATTTGGAGATTTTTCAACTAATGGATAGCCCAAAGGAAAAGTCTCAAGGGTTTCGATGGACTTAAGAACTTGGTCAAGAAACTTATTCGATGTTTTGATTGAAAATTCAGATTCTAAATAATCCAAAATTTCATGTAATTGCTTGTCTGCTTCTTGAGTAAGAAAAGCTTTCATTTATCGGTTTCTTCGTTTTTTCAAGAATTCTTCAAACGAAATTTTTCTCCCCTCATCTGCGTCTTTAATTCCTCTTTTAATACTTTCCTTGATTTCATCTGATAAATCATCCCAACTTATTTTTTCAAAGATACTTTCAAGTTGAGTAATTACGTCCTCGTCATCAATCGAAGTTAGTAACTGGATCAAGTTTAGTTTTCGAGCCGCAAGATTTGAAGAAGAAGCTGTCATAATAATTTAATTTATCACCAAAAATATATCAATAATTTCAATTCCTCAATTTTTGGCAAAAAATCAAATCCCAACTCAGCATAAATACCGGGTTGGGATTTGATGAATTGTTTATCGACTCGTATAATTCACTTTTGGCTCTTTCAATTTATTGATGGCTCTCTTAGCTTTTTGAGGTTCCATCAATTCCAAACCTGAACGAGCTACAAAATAACCCGGTTTTGCTTTTTGCTTTAAGTAGTAGGTTTTTCCTTTTTGTACATCGATAGTAAAGTTGTCCTTGTTTTCAGGACTGGAACTGGTGATTTGAATTTCACCTTCTTTTTCGACTTTCCAAGCAATGTAGCCTTTTGGTCCCAACCTTCCGACCAATTTGCCATCCTGATAAATTTTCATTGGAATCGCCGTGGTCAACCATGATTTTCTGATAATGAATATTTTTGCGTTTTCATCATTCGACGATAAGTCGGTTAATTTTGAATATTGGGTGGTAGTAGCGCAAGAAGTAAGGAATACAGCTAAAAAGATAACTGGCAATAATTTCATGTAACGTTTTTTTGTGAAGTAATTAGAGCACATTTTATTTTTCGCTCCCGGAAATTAAATTCGGGATGTATTCATTTGCCGAAAGGCAGAAAGAAAATGCACTCCTAAATGGATTACGTAAAAGTCTGCTGTCAACATTTTTTAGTTGTATTGCTTTAGAAGAAAAGTTGACGCCAGTCTAAATTTCTTTTTTTTTTACATAAATTACATTGATTCTTTCAACTACTCAATAAATGATAAATGCCAAGAGTAAAACTATCCCCTGAATTCAAAAAAGCAGTGGAAGGAATGTCTCCGAAGGAAAAAGATAAATTACTTTTTCGGTTACTTCCCAAGGAACCAGCCTTAGTTGAAAAACTTTCATTTCAGCTACTGGAAGATGGAAGTTCTACCGAAGAGCGTCGAGATGAGGTCAAGTACCTAATAAATAATCGTCTCGAAAAATATGAAGAATACTTCTACACACCCGGCTATCTTCAGATGGAACTTAGAACCCTCTCAGGAGAAATTACACGCCATGTAAAAACAACAAAAGACAAGTATGGCGAAGTCATGCTTAACCTTTTTATGCTCAATAAGACTATGGAGCTATACAATGATGAAGTCATGCTATTTCATAGAGAAAAAACTCGAACCTTCAACGAATACGTAGTCAAAAGAACTCTAAAAATTTATGCTTTACTTGAAAAGCTACACGAAGATTATTTAGTAGATTTTAAGGAAGATATGCAAACATTGGGGATTGAAATTGGCAAAAATGACGGTATGATGAAAGTTGCTATTCAAAATATGCTGGATGTAAATTGGCTATTGAAAGGTATTCTACCAGATTATTAATTAGCTTTCAAAAGCCAAAATGTCAGCTAAAACCTGCATCTTCCTGCCAAATATTGCTAAAACATTAATTGGAAAATAAATTGATGTGTTAGTTGTGTAGAATTAATTTAGCCCCTTTCGGGGAAAATCATAGACTTAAAATGACTTACGATAATTTCACTATAAAAGCGCAAGAATCAATTCTTAAAGCGCAACAGATAGCAGGCGGATTGGAGCAACAATCAGTTGACACAACCCACCTGATTAAGGGGATCATGGAAACCGATGACAGTGTTCCAAAATTCCTTTTTTCTAAAATGGGGATGAATATTGCTACGCTTCGCGTTCGCTTGGATGAGTCGGTGAAAAAATATCCAAAAGTTGCTGGCGCTCAAAAGCAATATCTGACCAACGACGCCAACCGCGCTCTAAGTCGTGCAAAAAAATACTTGCCTGCCTTCGGTGATGATTTCATTTCTGTGGAAATGATGATTCTCGGTATTTTGAATGGAACAGATAAGGGGTCAAAAATCCTTAAAGATTTGGGAGCAACAGACAAGGACTTGCGTGCTGCTATCAAATTGCTTAGAAAAGGAAAAAAGGTAACCGATAAAAGCGCCGAAGAACAATACAATGCGCTTCAAAAATACGGCATCAATCTCAATGGAAAAGCAGAAGAAGGAAAGCTCGACCCAATCATCGGGCGAGATGAAGAGATTCGACGTGTGCTGCATATTCTTTCGAGAAGAAAGAAAAATAACCCGATTTTAGTAGGGGAACCAGGCGTTGGTAAAACTGCTATTATCGAAGGTATTGCTTGGCGAATCGTAAAAGGCGATGTACCCGAAAACCTGCAATCCATCAAAATTTTCACACTCGATTTGGCGTCTTTAGTTGCAGGTGCAAAATATAAAGGAGAATTCGAAGAGAGACTCAAAGCAGTCATCAAAGAAGTAACTGATTCCAATGGGCAAATCATTTTGTTCATTGATGAAATTCATACGCTCATCGGCACAGGCGGCGGCGGCGGCGCGATGGACGCAGCCAATATTTTAAAACCTGCCCTCGCTCGTGGCGAATTGAGAACTATTGGAGCCACGACACTTGATGAATACCAAAAATATTTTGAAAGAGACAAAGCATTGGAGAGACGTTTTCAAACAGTCCTTATTGATGAGCCAAGTGTAGAAGATACGATTTCGATTTTGCGGGGTTTGCAAGAGCGATACGAAGTGTACCATAAAGTAGAAATTATGGATGAAGCTTTAGTGGCTTCCGCCGAATTATCGCACCGATACATCTCCGATAGAATGTTGCCTGACAAGGCGATTGATTTGATTGATGAAGCGGCAGCGAAGTTGCGTTTAGAACTCGATTCCGTTCCGGAAGAAGTAGATGAATTGGATAGAAAAGTTCGTCAATTAGAAATCGAACGCGAAGCTATCAAGCGCGAAAAAGACGAAAAAAAGCTAAAGAATATCACCGAGCAAATCGCTAACACGCGCGAAAAACTCGATACACTAAAAGCGGGCTGGCAAAACGAAAAAGATGTGGTGGACGCTATCCAAAACATCAAAAAGAAAATGGAGGAGTTAGAAATCGAAGCCGACCGAGCAGAGCGCGAAAGTGATTTTGAAGCTGTCGCTAAAATTCGTCATGGAGAAATGCAGGAGCAAAATGCGATGCTCAAAGTAGCAGAAGAAAAATTGGGGAATATTTCAGAAGATCAACGATTTACTAAAGAGCAGGTAACTGCCGATGATATTGCAGAAACGGTAGCCCGATGGACAGGCATTCCGGTCGCGAAAATGAAGCAAAGCGAAAAAGAAAAATTGCTCAAACTGGAAGACGAAATCGGTCAACGATTGATTGGTCAGCACGAAGCAGTAGTTGCAGTCGCAGACGCCGTGCGAAGAAGTCGTGCTGGACTGCAAGACAGCAAACGCCCGATTGGTTCTTTCATCTTTTTAGGGCCCACTGGGGTCGGAAAAACGGAGCTGGCGAAAGCCTTGGCCGAAGTTCTTTTCGACGACGAGCGCGCTATCACGAGAATCGATATGAGCGAATATATGGAGCAGCACACCGTCTCTCGTTTGGTGGGTGCGCCTCCTGGCTATGTCGGCTACGAAGAGGGCGGTCAGTTAACGGAAGCCGTTCGGCGAAAGCCGTATTCAATCATCTTGTTAGATGAAATCGAGAAGGCGCACTTGGATGTCTTCAACATCTTGCTGCAAGTGCTTGACGACGGGCGATTGACTGACAATAAAGGCCGAACTGCCGATTTTAAAAACACCATTATCATCATGACTTCCAATATGGGAGCGCAAACGATTTTGGAAAATTTCGAAGACTTAGACGCAGTGGGAGACGAACATCGCGCCGATATTATAGAAACAACCAAGGTCGAAGTATTCGAAAAATTGAAAGAGCATTTACGCCCTGAGTTCCTCAATCGTATTGATGAGCGCATTATGTTTTTGCCGCTTACGCGAAATGAGATCCGAAAGATTTTGGACTTGCAACTGCGAGGCGTTGAGAAAATGTTGGGCAAACAAGGCATGGTCATCAAACTCAGCGACAAGTCAAAAGACTACTTAGCCGACCTTGGTTATGATCCTCAATTTGGCGCAAGACCATTAAAAAGAGTCATCCAAAAAGAATTGGTCAATGAGCTTTCAAAACAAGTGCTTTCAGGAGATTTTGCTGCCGGCGATACTATCTACATCGGTAGCGATTCGAAAGGCTTAATTTTTAGCAAAAAGCCAATATCAAAAGAGGCAGCCGCTCAAAAAAAAAGTCCTGACGCGAAGAAAGTCACCAAAAGATTGAAAGATGTCGATAAGTTGAAAAAAGCAACGAAGGATGTGAAAGACGCGTTGAAAGATTTAGACGTGGATCCGCCTTCGGCTAATTGATAAAAAACGAGAAATAAATTGGAGATTGCGAGTTTTAACTCGTGATCTCCAATGCTTCCAACACCTCATCCAATTCATCAAAAGATTTAAAACCCACTTTCTCTTCCATTCCGCCTTTGAGGCAAATGCCTTGAAATTTAGAATCAATTATTTTTTCAACAGGTAAGTTCCCTTCCAGCCATATAGAATGATGTTCCGCGAAAACTTGTCCCGAACTTGCTTCGGGAGCGGCGATATATTCAGGCACTTCATTTTCTATTATAAAAATAAAATGAGCACAGTAAGGCGCAAATTGTTCTAATAAATTAGCAATAAAATCTGCGTCAGAATCAGCAGTGATATTGATTTCTTTGAAGACCACAATATCTTGCAATTCCATTAGCACATCAATGCCAGTAAACTCATCTACTTGCACGGCGTCGAGTCCCAGTTTCATTACGTGCTCAATGATTTCATCAGCAGTAGCTCCTTTAAATTCACCCAAAAATTGAACGCCATCGACCCACTCTTTCATCGCATACATCGCCTGTGGCGTGATGTGATTTTCACTTGACTCATCGAAGCAGAAGCCTAACCAATTCACTTCCCAAGCCGCGAAATAGCGCGCATCTGTGAGGTTGGTGATAGAACTGGCGATTACTTTTGTTTTTAGCATTTTATTGAAAATTGTAATTGAGCGCGAAGATATGAAACTTGTTTCTGTTGGTTTTTGTTAAAAATTGGGTTAATTTGAGGTGTAAAATCAGAAAAATGGATATTAAAAAAATTGATAAAACGGTATTAAAAGAGGCTTTACGTGAAATCTTAGCTGAAGACTTTTCGAACCTAAAAGATATGATCAAAGAAATTCTAATAGAAATTAATGCTGAAACGAATTCCAAAAGGGAAGTTACAAAGGATGAAATTGAAGCTCTTATTGACGCAAATATGAAAAAATATGAAGCGGAATTGAAAGCACTCGCTTAACTATGAGATACCTTGCCAAGGAACACATCATCCTAATCAATCGAAAAACAGTTGAACAACAAGGAGGAAACTTTGTAAGTCCCTACAATCTTTTAAAAGAAGGGTCATTGACTTATTTGATTGAAATGGCAGAAGCAGAAATGTTTGAAAAAAAGCTTTACCCGAAGATTGCTGATGTCGCAGCACTTTATATGCATTCCATAATTTCCAACCACACTTTTCAAGACGGTAATAAAAGAACTGGTCTTTTAGCTGCTTTGATTTTTCTAAATTTAAATGGATCCCAACTTAAACAAAAATTAGCAATTGAGTCATTCTTCCGTAATGAGGCATTAGATTTCGCATATGATTTTACTCTCAAGGTTGCCAATGGAGATGTTAGTCTCGAAGAATGCAAGGCATGGTTTGAAGAGAATATAATATCCCTATAATTCTCCTACATTTATGGCGGGCATTTACCTACATATTCCATTCTGCAAGCAAGCATGTCACTATTGCAATTTCCACTTTTCGACTTCCTTACGGAAAAAAGGGGTGATGGTCAACGCCATCATAAAAGAGTTAGAATTGCAACGAGACTACCTTCGTGGAGAAGAAATCAAAACCATTTACTTCGGTGGTGGCACGCCTTCCCTTTTGAGCGAAAGCGAGTTGAATTCCATTTTCAAAAAAATACATGAAATTTATAAAGTTACCGCTGACGCGGAAATAACGCTCGAAGCCAACCCCGATGATCTAACCATTGAAAAACTCAAACAATTGGCAGATTCGCCAGTCAATCGGTTGAGCATTGGGGTGCAATCATTTGCGGAAGCAGATTTGAAATTTATGAATCGAGCGCATAATGCAGGGGAAGCTATCAGCTGTATCGAAAATGCTAAAAAAGTAGGTTTTGAAAATCTAACCATCGACTTGATTTATGGAACACCAACGATGGGTGATGAGCAGTGGGAAGCAAACATGAACCATGCCTTTGATTTTCAAATTCCACATCTTTCTTGCTATTGCTTGACCGTCGAACCCAATACGGCACTCGACCATTTTGTAAAAAAGAAAACTGCCAAACCCGTTGATGAAGAACAAGCTGCTCGCCAATTTGAGCGACTCATCGACCGCTGCGAGACGGAAGGATACGAACATTACGAAATCTCCAATTTTGGAAAACCCAACTGCTACTCTAAACACAACTCCGCCTATTGGTTGGGCGAAAAATATTTAGGCATCGGTCCCGCCGCCCACTCTTTTGATGGCATTTCACGACAGTGGAATATCGCTAATAATACCAAATACATCACTGCTCTAAATGAAGGAAACCTCCTTTCGGAGAAAGAAACACTAACTCCCGAAAGTCGCTATAATGAATATGTCATGACCTCCCTGCGAACCATTTGGGGCACTGACATCAATAAGATTAGAAAGCCTTTTCAGCCTCATTTTGCAAAAGAGATCGAGCCTTACTTAGCAGATGGCAGTGTATCCCGAACCAGCTTCGGGAGCGATATTTTTAAACTTACTAAGAAGGGAAAGTTGCTGGCTGATCGAATTGCTTCGGATTTATTTCTCTAATACAACTTCTCAATCCGCACCTTCGGTCCAGGACAATGCACCGTATGGCAATTCATGCAACTCGTCACTAAATTCTCATACAACTGCTCTGATTTTTCCAAATCTGCCTTTTCGAAGGCTTCCATAGTTTGCAAGAAATTTTTGGCGAAAGCCTGATAACTTTCAGAAGGAACTTCCTCCGCTTCGGTGCCGTGAGCAGTTAAGATTTTTTGATAATCCAAGCCGGGTTTGGCAGGTTTTCCGGCGGCGATATCTGCTTTCATGCGTTTGAAATCATCTTCCATTTCTTTCATCAAGGTAGTCAATTCGCTGTCTTGGCGCATGTGGTATTTTCCGACCTTCTTTTTAGAACCGGGCTTGACGCATTCCTCTTCGGGAGTGGAGCAAGCAGCTATCATTAGAAAAACGGATAGCGTAGCGAAGATGATTTTTTGATAGAAATTCATGGTTAAATGTTTTCAATTTTAAAAGTCAAACCGGCATTTGCCGAAAGGCGATTTAATAATTTATCGCCAAAAGCGA
>CALCJP010000015.1 GCA_937967625.1 uncultured Saprospiraceae bacterium | reverse complement strand
GCTAAATGGGTTTGGTATAATTCGAAGGATTCTGGAAGTCCATTTTATCCAGGTACTGATCACGGAGAGTATTTGATTTTTAGATTTCCAGTCAAGAAAATAATTAATCCGAATGGGGATGAAAATTGTTGTACTGAACTTAGAAAAGAAATTAACTGGCTAAAACGAGAAATAAGAAAACTAAAAAACCAAAAAGGGGGGTAAAAACTAAAATCTGAAAAGACAAAAAAAACCTGTTGTACTCCAACAGGTTTTTTTTGTTTGAAAAAATAATTTTGAACTCACCGCACAACCGTCACATCCCCCTTAAATATCTCAACCGCCCCATCAATAAACTCCACCTTCGCAAAAAAGACATAAACCCCTGTCTGCAACAAACTACCTTTCCAACTACCATCCCAACCAATTGACTCATCGTTAGGGACGATGTCTTTTTGTGAATAAATCGTTGCGCCGTAGCGGTCGAAGACTTTAAAGTTTTTGATAATAGCAACATCGTTGCCACCGAAGATAGCAAGGTTGTCGTTTAAGCCATCATTGTTGGGACTAAAGGCAGATGGGATGAAAACCTTATAATTTTTAATGACATCAATTTCAATGATTGCGGTAGCCGTACAGAAGAAAATGGAATCGGTTGCCGTCACCTGAACACGCTGGGTGTTGAGAGGCAAAAATTCGATTTGACTGCAATCAGGGGTTATGCAATCCCATTGGTCAGAGGACCATTCGAAGCTTGCGTTTGTGTTTTGAGTATTTGCCGAAAGGCTAACGATGTCTCCTAAATCCACGGTGGTCTCCCCTGATAGCTCCACATCAATCGGAGGAGGCGGAAGGATTTCAAAAGGGAACTCGCGCTCGCAGCCCAAGTCATCTTTTACGATGAGGTCATACTGACCAGGCACTAAGTTTTCTACAAAATCATTGGAAGTAAAATTGGCGCCATCGACTGAAAACTCATAAGGAGCAACACCTCCATTCACAGTTGTAATTTGAACGACTCCCCCATCAAATGGGTCGAGACAGGTCAATTGATTACCTTCTGGCAATGCTTGCAATACGTCAGGTTGATCCAAAAAGAAAGAATCAATTGCCTCACAATTGGACTCACTCGTGACTGTGATGGCATACCAGCCTGTCGGCAAATCTTCAATCGAAGGTGTTCTATCATTCGTATTCCAATTGTAAGAAATCGTATTGCCTCCATAAACGGTTGTATTCAAAGCACCATTCGAATCGTCTTTGCAAATGATGGGACTTCCTAATTCAATTTCTACTTCGTAGGGTTCTTCAGGTTCCGTTATTTCCACGAAAGTGGTGTCTAAACAGCCATCGGCATTCGTGACAGTCACTGAATAACTGCCAGCTGCGAGGTCTGTCACTTGCTGCCCGATTGCGCCAGTTTCCCATTGAAAATCAGTTGGGGTGCCATTGGTTGTGATACTACCAATGCCGTCTGTCCAGCCGAGGCAGGTGACGCCTTTGTCTTCTATCCCAGTGGCGATGAATTCGTCAGGTTGTTTGATTTGGAGGGAAATACTGGTCTGGCAGCCATTGCCATCCTCCATGTCGATGATATAGGTATCGGCGCAAAGATTCGAAAGTGATTTAACGCTATTTCCATCTTCCCAAGTGAATTGATAATTGCCAACGCCCCCGATTCCTTCAAGTGAGATCACTCCATCGCAAACTTTAAAACAAGAAGCATCTACTTGTTGCACCACATCAATCTCTACCAATTCAGGTTGCACAACCTCTACCGTAAATGTAGTGTCGAAATAATCATCTCGAACGAAAATATCATAAAACCCAGCGCCCAAATCTGTTAGCGTAACCAATTCATCATCTCCAAGTCCATTAGTCGTAACCGCAGTCTGATTCGGACCACTAATCGAATAGAAATAAGGAGGTTCGCCATTGTTGACACTAAAAGTCAAGGAGCCATTTAGCTCTCCAAAACACCGAACTTCATCTGAGGAAAAAGTAGGCAAAATCGGCGTAATATATTCAATGTAAATGCACTCCTGCATGACACATCCTTCGCCGTCCATTACGTCCACGCAGTAAGTTTGACCACCTTCTAAATTCGTGGCAGTTGAACCGTTTTGTCCATCTGACCATGTGAACGTAAAATTGCCATCTCCGCCCGTTGCCGAAGCAATCACAATTCCTGTAAAGGAGCCTAAGTCTTGAGCTTTTCCTTGCTGGACCACCTCAATTTTGATAGAATCCAAAACTGTCAAAGTCGTGAGCACCACAGAGTCGCAGCCGCCACCCAACAGAATCGTATCTACGTAAAATCCAGATTGGTCATAAGAGTTATTTCCAACAGGGAGCGACTCATTAACACAAATCGAAACGGTTTGATTCGTTACTGGCGTATCGTCTGCCAAAGCTTCCACTTCAAGTTCGAAAAGCCCTTCTGGATTATTGACATCGCCATCTATCATGATGAAATAGGTCTCTCCTTCTGTTAGGCAAGAGAGTTCTAAAAATTCGTCATTTTGTCGATTAATTGAGATGCTTCCCCTTTCGGAAAATGTCCCACCACACGTACCATCCGACGACTCAAAAACAGCTATCTCTAAATCAATCGGGTCTAATTTAGTTTCACTAATCGCCTTTACCAAAACGTGTCCGGTGCTCGGCGCTTCGAAACTGGCCCATATTGTTTTTTCAGTTGAAAAACTCGTCACAGGGTCATTGTTGCTGCTTGCACAAAAATTGGAAAGTTGCCCATTGGAAGCAACCAAACCTACATCTGGCACCTGCCCCAATTGGACATGGTCGCAAATCTCATCACCTCTTTCCTCCACTCCTGGATCCACGACCTCAAATCCAAAGTGCCCATCTCGTGCAGAGGTCGTCCAAATTCCATCAATTAAAACAAAGTATTTCGTATTCGGCTCCGGACAATAAAATCGAACAGTATCATTAAACGCATCTGCTTCCCAATCAAAAGCAACCAAATCCAATGCCCCCTCACAATCGTCCGTGCTTGAAGTAAACACGGCTCCTTGTAAGCTGATATTGTTCCTTAAACCCAAAGGGTCACTGACTTGATTCAAAAACAAAGCGCTACTCGGATTGGGACCTGTATCGAAAGTAAACCAAACGCCTTTGTGCAAGTGCCATGCGTCTGGATCGAAATCTTTTGGGTGGGGATCGACGCCATCAACAGCGCAAATATTATCAAATCCTCCTGCTGACGCATCTCCAACTGTCTCTCCAAAATCCAAAAGTCCAAATTCGTGCGCACCACAAATATGGTCATTGCCCGAACGCGTAAATTGCCCTTTCACGGCAATTTCGAACTCCACAAATCCGCCTGAATCTCCGCCTGTCGGCAAATCTAAACGATGCCTGCGGGCAGTCACTGCAGGTATCACCGGAAAGTTGGCGCAAACCTCCTCTTCACAAGCTGTGCGAGGGGCACATCCAAAAAAAGCATCATTATCATAAGCTTTGAAGCAAATCTCAATCGTTGGTGGAACATCGCGAGGGCATGCAAAACTACCACCCGTGAACTGAACATTTGGCAATTCATTGTAGCAATTGGCTCGCTTGGGATAGATCTCCCAACCATCGCCTTGCACGTTGACTTCCCACTGCGTATTCGGAGTAGGTGAAAAAATGTCAGTGCAAGTCGTCGTTGCTTCACCATTCAGAATGGTAACTTCCAAGTTGGCTTGGGAAAAAAGAATATATGGAAAAACAAAAAAGAAAAGAACGAGGGTAAAAAATCTCATGTGCTGCCTCGGGTTTTGTGCGAATTCATTTCGAATTCCGGTATTTGGAAAACTGGGAGCGATATGTACAAAGTTAGAAAGCTGAATCAGAAAATTGGGTGTTTGTTCAGATTTCTCGATTTTTATTTAACTCTCAGCGCAGGTCAAGTTCGCGCTGCTCCCTAATTTTTTTTTGGTGGCAATACAATCCATCAACGAAGCAAAGACCCAATTTGTGAATCAAGATACCCATCTCTCCCCTCTTTTTAGTTAAATATTAACATTTTCTCCCTTTCGGGAAATGGGGTTGGAACTTTTAGGCAACGGTATTGTATGAATATAGGTCGGCGATTTATTGAACCATATAAGGCACATAAGAACATAGAAGCCCCTAACGCTTCTATGCCCTAATATGCCTAATACGGTTCAATAAAAAATTAAATGGTTTTAAATAAAAAATCCCTTTTTTTGCACTCCATTTTCAAAAATTAAAAAAACATACCATGGAGACCAAAGTGTCTTTGAACTTCGTAGAGGAAATCGTTGAGAAAGATTTAGCATCAGGAAAGCATGAAACCATTCAAACGCGTTTCCCTCCTGAGCCAAATGGCTTTTTGCATATTGGACATGCGAGTTCCATTTGCCTCAACTTTGGATTGAAAAATCGATTCAATGGCAAATGTAATTTGCGATTTGATGACACCAATCCATCAACCGAGGAAACGCGCTATGTCGAAGCTATCAAAAAAGACATCCAATGGTTGGGCTTTGAGTGGGACAAGGAGTTGTATGCTTCTGACTACTTTGACCAGCTGTATGCTTGGGCAGTGCAATTGATAAAAGAAGGCTTGGCTTATGTTGATGACTCCTCTGCCGAGGAAATCGCCGAACAAAAAGGCACCCCCACCAAACCGGGTTCCAGAAATAAATTTGCAGAAAGGACAGTAGAAGAAAACCTCGATTTATTCGAAAGAATGAAAAATGGGGAATTTGAGAATGGCGCAAAGGTACTTCGTGCGAAAATTGACATGGCTTCTCCCAACATGCTTTTGAGAGACCCACTTATCTATCGAATAAAAAAAGAACCGCATCACCGCACAGGTGATAAATGGGTGATTTACCCAATGTACGATTTCGCGCATGGTCAAAGTGATTCGATTGAAAACGTGACGCATTCTATCTGTACGCTTGAATTCGAAAATCACCGACCGCTCTATAATTGGTTTATTGAGAAGTTAGGAATCTTTCCTTCTCGTCAGATTGAGTTTGCTCGACGTAATTTGAGCCACACTGTGATGAGCAAGCGAAAGCTCTTACAATTGGTCAATGAAAATTTGGTCAATGGATGGGACGACCCCCGCATGCCTACGATTTCTGGATTACGAAGACGTGGCTATACCGCCGCTTCGATTCGAAACTATGCGAATAAAATCGGTATCGCACGACGCGAGAATGTAATTGATGTTTCTCTTTTGGAGTTTTGCGCTCGTGAAGATTTGAATAAAGTCGCGACTCGCGTCATGGCTGTCCTTGACCCGTTGAAGGTGGTAATCACAAATTACCCGAAAGGGGAAATGGAATGGGTAGAAATGCCTAACAACCCAGAGGATGGCAAAAACACCGTACATAGAATGCCATTCTCAGGAGAGTTATATATTGAAAGAAAGGACTTCATGGAAGACCCACCAAAAAAGTTTTTCAGATTGGGACCCGGAAGAATGTCGCGCCTCAAAGCGGGCTACATCATCCGATGTGATGGATTTGAAAAGGATGAAAATGGCAAGGTTACTCAGTTGAATTGTACCTACTTCCCGGAAAGTAAAAGTGGGCAAGACACCTCTGGTTTGAAAGCTAAAGGCGTTTTGCATTGGGTTTCCATCGCGCATGCTGCCAAAGCAGAAATTCGGCAATATGACCGCCTCTTTTTAGATGAAAATCCGCAGGGGCATGAGGGCAAAGATTTCAAAGAGTTCATCAACCCTGATTCTTTGTCAGTTATTGAGGAGGCTTACATCGAACCGTTTTTGACCAATGCAGAACCGGGCAAACATTACCAGTTTATGCGCACTGGTTATTTTACTCCTGACCCTGACTCAACGAAAGAGAAGCTGATTTTTAATCGGACAGTTACGTTGAGGGATTCTTGGGCGAAGGCGCAACGGAAATGATGATTCGTACATTTCGCGAAAGCGATAAAAAAAGGGCAGCCGAAATTCGACTGCCCTTTTCTTTTTCCCTTTCGGGAAATTCTATGGTTTCTTATTCTTCTCTGCCTGAATTTGCTTGATTAACTTTTGGACAAAAAGCAAATGCGTATCCATTCCAGAGGTGATTTCAAAAATATTGGGAATGTACTCCACTCTTGGTTTGACGCCCTCCATTTCTTCATTAAAGCAAGCTGTCCATAGCTTTGTAGTGGACATGGCAACACGTACCCCGGTTTTAGGCAGTGCCTCGTAAATGGCGTTGGCTCGAAAGATTTTTGTGCCGCCGGTTTCCTCTCCAATTATAATTCCCATGTCATAGCACTGAAAAGTGGACGCAAAACTCGACGCTGCTGAATAGGAGTCGCGATTAGTCAACAAATAACAATCACCCGAAAATTCAAAATCTTCTTCAACTGGCTCTTCATTGAAAAACGTGGCTTCATCGATGAAGGAACCGATTCGATTTTTCATAACACCGTTGATATCAACGAAATGCCTTTGCGTAGGGATGTATTGTTTTACGTATCGTAGTTGGGGTATTCGTTTGTAGAAATTGTTTCGGTAGGCGTAACTCACTTTGGTGCTTGATTGCGCCATAGTTTTGAAGTGAGTTTTGGAAATATAATGGAAGAGATTGGAGGCAATTTTTGGCCATCCTCCATAATTTCCTCGAATATCAATCACGAGTGAGTGGATAGAATCTTTATTTATTTTCTTAAAAGTTCTGGTCAAAAAGCGTCGATAGTCCCCCATGTCGGAGGTTTGAAAGGCATAGATTTTTAACACCCCCACTCCTTCACTTATCTTTTCATAGTCATAGGGTTCGCCCTTTGAGATTTTTATTTCGCGCTCTTCTCGATTGTCCTTTGTGAACTTTTTCATCTCTTTGAAAGGCATGTTTTCAATGACTACCGGTTCCTTTCCAGCTGATAATTTAAATTCTGTATTGGTAGAATGCCCAAAAGCCACGTAGAGATATTTTTCGAAATTGTCATCTATGATGGTGTTTCGAAATTGCTTTAGCTCATAGGAAATGTATGGATCGATGGTCGCAAGAAATTCGCTAACGCTAATGCCATTTATCTCTGCAATCCTTGCTCCTTTCTTAATTCCTCCATCTTGATAGCTCTTGAGGACATATAATTTATCATCATTGGTCAAATGCATTTCATAAGGGAAAACACCAAATTCTTTCCTTTTCTTTTTTAGCCAGAATTCAGAAAAATTGGCGCTACTGTGCCCATCTTTTATCATGGCAACCACAAAAGCAACTTTCTTATAGAACTCCAATTCCGTGAGTGGTTTATCGCATGTGGAGCGAACGCTGTCCATTTTTGCTTTGAATGCCTTTTCAGGAGTGTGGGCGTAAGGATCGGGATGCGCATCAATTATTTCAACAAGTGATTTGAAATCCTTTTCCATTTTTTTTGGACTGATTAGTTTTTCTTCTTGCGAAGTCAAATCAGTAGCCAAAAAAATACTTAGGGAAAAGAATAGAAGTAAAAGTTTTAGAAATCCAATTTTCATATTTAGTAGGTTTGGTAAATTGAATGGGTTTGGCAAGTTGCAAATTTAATAATTGCAACAAAAAATTTAAAAACATTGGCACATTTCGCGAAAGCGATAAAAAAAGGGCAGTCGAAATTTGACTGCCCTTTTTAATATTTCGCGAAAACTTGTCCCGTATTTTAATCGGGAGCGAGAAAATTCTCACTATTTATAACTATAAACCGCAAGATCAGGTCGCCTACTTTTTATCGCATCCTTATCATTAAAACTAACCATGACGGATTTCAAATTCATGTTTTTAAGCAGTGGTTCAAAACTCTCAATCGGATTGCCGTGGCCATACAAACTAATCACCACATCGGTCAGGGAAAGCATATTCATCAGGGGGTTCAGGTCTGTAACTTCGTTGTTCCAAAAGCAAAGGCTGCTCAACTTATGAAGATTCATGAGAGGCGTCAGGTCATTGACACTATTGTTGTCAAACCAAAGCACCTCCAGATTGGTCAAATTACTCAGCGGCTCTAAGGATTGGATGTGGGCATTATAATCTGCCTCAATCCTTTTCAAATTCGTCAGATGCCTGAGACCAGACAAGTTGGTCAGCGCAAAGTCGATGTTGGGATTGTTGTTGACCCGAGCATTATTTTTTCGAGCATTGCCAGTAACATATATTCGTTCCAAATCAAACAGGAACTGCAACTCCTGATCAGAAGGCATTTTATTTGAATTGGGCGCAAAATGCAAAATCGACTGTGAAAAGGCTTCTTTCCATTGTGTTTCCAAATCCATCCACCACTGCATTCGTTTCATGGGCGTGTCAAACCACTCTGCATTGCGGGTTTGCTCCGCTTGCAACTCGTTGGATTGGTTGAGCAGTTTTCCAAAACTCTCCAGTGCATTTTGATTGACTTTGATTAATTTCATAGTAGCTTTTTTTTATTCGCCTTTCGGCAAATTACTTTTTATCCATGTCTCCAAATCTCGGATTTGAGCTTCGAAATTTTCCTGAATGGTCTGAAAATAATCATCCCACTCACCCTTGATATTTTTAATCGTGTAGTAGGCGGTCGAGTCACTGATCAATTCCTTTTCATCGATGGCGTCTTCGATAGAGATCATCACTTGTTCGATTTGTCCTCGGAGTGCTTCTGCGTTATCTATGTCATCGATCATCAGATCAAACCCACCTGTTTTTTCCAAATATTGGACAATTTGGGTGACTCGTTTGATGTCATTTCGCTTGTAGGCTTTGTTCAGTTTTCCGAACACCTCCTGCGCTTTTTCGAAGTCGGAATCTTTCACTCGGTCAGGGTGACAAATCAGACTTCCCTTTCGGTAAAGGCGCTTTAATTTTCTCAACTTTTCGTCATTGAGCCTATAAATCACGCCGTCTTTTGACTCCTCTTGATATTCAAAAAACTCCTCTAATTCCTTTTCGGCTTCCGCCAAAAGAGGTGCCATATCAGGGTTTTGTGCCACCTGAATTTTCAATTTATCTCTTCGAAGAAAAAGCGTCTTTTCTAAAAGATGTTTCACTTTCGCGAAATATCGAGAATGGAACAAATCAATTGTTTTATTGAGTTCGTCTCTTTCGATTTCTGCTTCTATCAGCTGCTTGCGCTGATAATTCAATTCCACTTTCAAGGCTCCAACCTTTGGATCAAAAACATTGGTTACCGCTTGCTGCTGCCTGATTAGATCATTAAGCAGTGTTTTTGCGTCATCCATTCTCTCATTTTCCATCGCATTCAAAAAATAGGAAAGCATCGTTGCTTGTTCAGAATTTTTCAATTCAACTGCCTTTTCTTTTAAGGCATCAACCTCGTTTTGCTCCAAAAGCGATTGCAACTCCAACAATGTTTCTTTCAAATTTTGAGTGCTAAGATTAGCCATGATTCTTTTGATTGTGAATGATCGAACTCCTCAAATACAAATTGAGGATGGATAAAGTTCCGTAATACAATTGTTTAATTTTACCAAGCAATCCCCATTCGATATTTAAAGGGAGAAAACTTAAACTCTCAGTTTTGAAAAAATATTATCCGCCATCATGATAGATTGAAGATTGGCGACCGGATGATTTTTGACTATCAAGTTTTCGCTACAAGTGCGCGAATAAAATTTAGCCAAAAAAAATATAAAATAACCACCTCTGTACTCAGGGTGTGTATTGGTTCATTTGACGAAAGTGATTATTAAAAATTCATCATCTTAAAAACCCGATTGGTACTGATCCCATTTACCGAAAGGTAGTAAACACCTGGCTTCAAATTATCGACCCGAAAAGGGAGATTTGTCTTGCCGATATAAAAAGGAAAATCGGTAGTCAGATTTTGAATCAAGGCTCCTTTTGTATCAATTAAATCAATCGTAATCACCTCATCGATGTCAGTTTGGATTTCGACATTGAAGTTTTTAGAAAACGGGTTCGGCATCACTTTGATTGAAAAACCAGTTTCGCAATTGAACTCTGAAGAAGAGTCAGGAATCAAGAAAACCGGACTTCCGCTCAGCGAAACATTTCGAGCACTCTCGCAAGAAATGGCACCGGTAGCTGAAAAATCCCAAGCCAATGTTTTGACTTCCGCAAATGTAAAGCTCGGTGGAAAAGCATAATTGATGCTGGCTGCTTCGGTTTCATCAGTCAAAGTGGCTGCCCACAAAACAAACACCTGCTCTCCTGCGGCATTGACAAAAGCTGCTCCTCGGACTGCCTGCGTTAGGTTGAGTTGTTGGGTGAGGTCGTGGTCATATTCGTATCCTTTGAGTTGGGTGGAGGCAGATTTGAAAGCAATTCCTGCATCCAACATATTCTCAGATCGAAACGGAACGTTTTCCAGATTTTCGAACAATCCCATGAAATCAAAATCACTGTTTGCTTGATTGGCAGGCAAATTATCTGCAAGCGAATAGAAGTGAATTTGTTTGATCCCGCGCTTTTGTCCTTCGACCAAAAGTTTTATGACATAATTTCTTTGTGCCTCCTCAGTTCCCAAAAATTGATCAACCAATGACTTTCGTGTGAAATTAGTCTCCGTGCAAATCAAAACTTTTTCAGGGTAATCCAAATCCTTTCCATAGCCATAGTTTTTCATCAACTCGATCATACTATCCATTCTCGAAAAGAAGCCTTTGGTGCCCCCATCTGAATTTCGCTCCCATTGGAAGCCGCCAAAAATATCGCTCCAATAGCGCATGGTTCCATCGAAATGCGGATAGGCGTGAAAGCTCAAACAATCGAAATAAGCCCCTCCGAGGTTAGGAAACTCACCTGTGATGGAGCCATCCACGGGGTTGTCAGAGTTGCGCATGATGGCATCCAAAAAAGACGCATTTCCTAATCCACCAACTGCGATATAGTCTTCGGGAGAAAGCGATTTAATCACCTCATAGGCAATGCGAAGCATTCGCACATAGTGCTGAATTGGCGCTCCATATTTGGTTTCGCAAGGAGGCGGATTGTTAGTCCACCAGTTGTTCGGATGGTCATCACCCCAAGCGGCGTTGCCGCCCAAGTCGTTGTCAGGTTCGTTGATGACTTCCCAATATTTTGTTTGGGCGCCATATTTTTGAACTAAATTATAAAGATAAATTGCAAAGTAATTTTCCTCGTTGACAGGGGTGCCATTGGCGCCATTGTCCCAAATGGGTTCGTATAGATTTGCGAAAGATTCTGATTTTCTTGATGGGCAGTACATCGTCGGATCAGAGTGAGCAGGAGATGGATCGCCCACAAAAACGACATTGTGCTGCATTCCCAAATTTTCATAATGCTTGAAAGCCTCCACTCTGATATCATAACCCCACTCCTGAGTAAACCAATCGGGCAACCAAATTCGAACTGAATTGGCTCCCAAACCCGTCACTTGCGCATCGGGATTTCCAGCGGCGATATTTGCCAACTCCTCGTCTGTCCAACCCTTGTAGGAACCCATGTTGACGCCATAGCCAAACTCATGGTAAGCAGGAGGTACGAACTCTTTAGCCGTAAAATTGATTTGAGAAAAAAGGGAAATCGCAAGGAGCACCAAGGGAAATAAAACAAGTTTCTTCATAGTCGTATGTTTAGGGAAATAATCAATGACCAAAATTACCGTTTTACGTTCACATCAAAAAAGGGATTTTGTTAATGATAGTTTATTGTAATTTGAGATTGGGATATTGGGATTTTGAGAGATCGGGACTTAGATAAATCTCGATCTCCCAAAATCCCGATCTCTCAAATTCTATTCTATAAGCAATCGTTTGACGAGGACGCCTTCCTCTGATCGTATTTTCAATAAATAGACTCCTGATGGAAGCGCAGTTTTATTGAAGACGACTTTCGTCGAAATGCGCGTGTCATGCACTCGATGTTCGATCAGCCTTCCGGCAAATGAGTATAAATCAATTTTGTATTCATTTCCCGAAAGGGAAAAATCAAAATCAATTTGGAAACGCCCATCTGATGGATTGGGATAAATGTGAACCAATTTGGCGAAAGCCGGATCATCGACAGAAGTGGATGGATCAGAACCGACCACCACGGCCAAAGTAATGGCACATCCATTTGCATCAAGAACTGTTGCGATATAGGTTCCGGCAGGTACGGCATTTATCTCAGCAGTATTGGAAATTACACTCCCTGAACTGTCCTGCCAAGAGTATTGATATGGGGCATCGCCTCCTGTGGCATTGACGGAGGCACTTCCGTTGGCGTCAGTGCCTGTCGCATTTTGAATAGAACCTACCATCATATTTAAAATCGGCGGAAGATTTAGATGAAACCCTTCTGTGGCGACACAGCCGTTGGCGTCAGTCACCGTAACTGAAAAGGTATCGGTAACAATGCCGATTGAATCGGTTTGTCCATTTGACCAATTGAATTGGTAGGGAGGCGTCCCATTATCGATAGTAAACGCAGCCGAAACAAAACCACCACAATCGATATTGAAAGGAGTTTGAAGATTGATAGCAAACCCAGCACATCCGAATTCAGCGACTGTAACTGACTCCGAATAGGTACAATCATTACCATCCGTTATTTCCAATGTGTAAATTCCTGGAGGTAAGCTATTTATGACATCGGTAGTGTCTCCATTAGACCAAAGGTATCGGTAAGGAGGCGTTCCGCCTGTGATATTATCAACTTGAACTGAGCCATCGTTTGCCATGTTTGCGGATTCGTCAATGACTGTAAATGAAACACTTAATGGGGGTGGTTCTGAAACTGTGAAATTGGTGCCTGTCAAACACATGTTTGCATCAACAACGCTTACACCATAGTCACCTGCTGTTAGTTGGGTTGGATCTGGAAAAGTCCAAACGAAATTATATCCACCTACTCCGCCTGTGGCGGTATTTACAAGACTGCCATCATTGCCACCGTGGCAAGAGACATCAGTTACATTGATGTTTAAATTAAGGGCGTCGGGTTGGGTGATTTCGACGGTTTCAATTACTTGGCAACTATCACTATCTGTAATTGTAACCATGTAAATCCCAGCAGCTACGTCTAAAATTGAGGGTTGAATTCCTCCAGTTGACCATTGGAAACTATACGGGCCAGTTCCACCAGAAGGAGTAGCCTCCGCAGCTCCTGTTTCATCTCCAAAACACAAAATGTTGTCGGCAGTAACGATTGCAGTAACAGGATCGGTAGCGTTGACAGATACTAAATCAGATGCCCCACATCCGTTATCAAGATTAGTTATTTGTAAAGAATAACTTCCTCCTGCATCAACTGTTGCCACTGGTGAATTCGCACCTGCAACGATGTTGCCATTTGTGGTCGTCCATTGATAGGACATATTTCCTTGTGTCGATTGACTTCCATCTATCTGAACAGTTGCGTTTATACAATTCAAGTTAGCAGGTCGAGCAATCACCACAATCGGATCAACCCTATTTTCAACCACCGTCACTGTCGAACTCGCCACGCATCCTGAATTGGTATTATTAACTTGTAAGGTATAGCTGCCGGGGGCATCTATCACTGGAGTAAGTGTGGTTGCTCCAGAAACGATGTTTCCATCAGGAGTTGACCAACTGAACATAAATCCATTGCCTGCGGAGGAGCCGCTTGCATCGAGTGTCAGGGTGGTATTCGTACAGTTTAATTCCCCGAAAGGGGCAATCTGAACTACGGGGACTTGAGCATCTTGGGTGATGGTAATGCTTGCAGTATCGACGCAGCCATTATTAGAATCCGTGACCGAAACGCGGTAGTTGCCAGCAGTCTCAACAGATATCATCGGAGTCGTCGAAGCAGATGGATCATTCCACAAATAAGTCAAAGCACCTTGTCCACTTGAAGAACTTGCGTCTAAAGTTATGGAAGTGGTGGTGCAAGAAAGCTCATTGGCGGAAGCGGTAATATTGGCAGTCGGTCGGGTAATATTTTGACCGACATTGACAGGAATGCTTTGCGAGGTGCAGCCATTTGCATTGTCTGTAACCACCAAAATGTAGGTGGCTGGAAGCGTTACTTGGATAGAGGAAGTAGTTTCCCCGGTATTCCAACTGTAACTGAAAGGTCCTTGACCGGAGGCGAAAGCATCGATAAAAATCGTACTTACATCACAAGTAAGTTCAGAGCCATTGACATTGACATCAACGGTTGGAGGAACGTTGTCTTGAGAGACCGTTACTGAACTCGTAGCACTACAATTGCTTGTACTGTTGGTGACCGAGAGTGTATAAACGCCTGGTTGGTCGATGGTCGCTATGAGGGTGTTGCCGCCTGAGACGATGTTGCCATTACTGGTGTTCCATTGATAAATTATATTGTTTCCAGTTGTGGAACCGGTTGCGTCCAATACTGTTGATGCGGTATTGCAATTCAACTCTGCTGGCGGAGCGATGGTGGCCGTTGGTAGGTTTGTATCGCTGGTCACAATAGCAGTATCGCGCGCCGTGCAAGTGTTGCTACTATCTGTCACTTTCAAAACGTACATCCCTGCGGCGTCAACGGTGATGACTCCTGTGTTTGGATTTGTTATGATATTGCCATTGGGCGTCGTCCATTCATAGACGATAGTATTGCCATCCGTTGAATTTGTCCCATCTAAATCCACTGTCGTGGAGTTACAGTTCAAAACCTTATCGGGACCTGCGTCCACCATGATATTGGTGAAACTTTCTGTTACAATAATATTCGTAAGGGCAGTGCAACCCGTGTTTACGTCTGTGACGGTAAATACATAATTACCGATTTGGTCAACAGTCGGCATCAAGGTGCTGGCTCCGCTGATGATGTTGCCATTATTGGTGGTCCATTGATAGGTGATGTTTGGTCCCATTGAAGAACCTGTGGCATCGAGCGTCACCGTCGAGTTTGTGCAATTTATTAGATCAGGGGAAGCTATGACTGCGGTAAGTGACACTGAGTTGTCAGTAACCACCACCTCGTCGGTTCCTTGGCAACCGTTGGTTCCATCTGTTACTTGTAAAATATAATTCCCTAACTGATTTACTGTGGGGGTTAAGGTGGTAGCGCCTGAAATGATATTGCCATTAGTAGTAGTCCATAAATAGGTAAAACTCCCTCCACTACTCGACCCAGACCCATCTAAGACCACTGTCGTGGAATTACAGTCCAAACTCATATCAGGTCCTGCATCAACAATCGGGTCGGTTAAATCTGAGGCAATGACTACATCAATTGACTTCGAGCATTGATTCTGATCCATCACGACTACAGTTGAGGTGCCCGTTGGCAGATTGGAAGCAATTGGTCCTGTTTCGCCATTAGACCAAGAGTAGTTGTAAGGTGGATTTCCTCCCATCGCCTCGACCTCTGCCATGCCTGTATTCATGAAACAGTTGACATTTGTTTGACTCAAAAGAATCAACGAAATACCTGATGGTTCTGAAATTGTGATAGTAGTTGAGGCTGATTCTTGGGCATTATCAATCACTGTTACTCCGTAAGTTCCAGCAGTCAGACCAGATTGCATGGGACCATTTAATCCACCAGTCCAAGTGAAATTATAAGGCGGCGTTCCGCCTGAAGCAGATACAGTTGCAGCACCATCATTGCCTCCAAAGCAATTTACATCGGTTTGGCTATCTACCATAATGGCAGGTGGATTGGGGGCGCTGGCGAGTGTCCCACTGACTGAGTTGAGCAGTGTTTTGTCACCATTCGTTCCGCTACCATTGCCCATTAATGCGGCTGAGTAAAAAGTTACCGAATTGCCTGCGGCAGAAGCTGGTGCGTCCCAATCAAAAGTATAGGTGACCATTCCGCCATTGAAATTTTTGGCGGGGTTATGCTCCACATAAGTTCTTCCACCTGAGGATTGAGTAGTTGTATTGCTACCACTGGGTGTTAGGGTTCCAATAGTGTTATCATTGCCATCAAGCGCAACCAACTGAAAACCCGCCCGAACGGGAGCTCCACTGGTAACATTGACCGTCACTGAGATTGGATAGGTGGTGTTGGGTTGAATATTGGACGGAAGTCCGCTTATGTTTAGAATTCCATCAAAATTTCCATTTTGGTTGTGGCAGCTTGAGCAAGTGCTCTCGCCAGGTGCCCCAGTTCTTCCATTTGGAGGGTTGCTGGAATTGTTGAGGAAGAGAGCAGCAACAAAAAATAAGAGAAAAATCGAGTAAACGGTTTTGAGTTTTTTCATGGTGGACTTTTTTTTATATGTAAATACGCAATATGATTGAATATTGGATCAGTACCTTTTCTATAGATGATCAAAAAAAGTCATTAGTTCTGACAACTAATGACTTTTTTTACAAAATCTATGATTCTGGTCTTTGACTTACCAGAACAGACCTTTATTTCTTTTACTTCGGCGGCGCGTTGTTTTTACTCCCAAAATACCCAACAGACCACGAGTCAATTCGCGAGCGACAGTTCTCCCTACTTGCTTGGTGAGGGAACTATCTGCTACTTTTTCAAGAGTGCTTTTCTCTTTTTTAGGTCTGCCTCTTTTGGGTTTCTGTTTTTTCATTTTTGACTGATGCTCTTCGGTTGCGGCATCCTCGATTTTTGCCGAAAGGATTTCATAGGCGCTTTCTCGATCGATTACTTCATTGTAATTTTTCATGATCTGAGAGCGCTTCAGGATGGCGTTGATTTCATTTTCCGAAAGGATGTCCATTCTTGATTGAGGCGCACGAAGCATGGTGTGAACAAGTGGCGTTGGAATACCATCTTCATTGAGTACGGTTACTAAGGCTTCGCCGATACCAAGCCCGGTGAGTAATTCGGCTGTGTTGTAATAATCAGTAAGTGGAAAGTTTTGGGCGGACAATCGAATCGCTTTTCTATCCTTGGCGGTAAATGCTCGAAGTGCGTGCTGGACTTTCATGCCTAATTGGCTCAACACATCATCCGGAATGTCCGTTGGGTTTTGGGTCACAAAGAAAATCCCTACCCCCTTCGAACGAATCAATTTAATAATCGATTCTATCTGACTACGCAAAGCAGGTGATGCGTTTTCAAAAACCAAATGCGCTTCGTCAATAAAAATGACCAATTTAGGCTGTTCTAAATCTCCTTCTTCGGGAAATGTCGAATATATCTCCGCCAACAATTGCAACATGAAAGTCGAAAACAACTTCGGCTTGTCCTGCAAATCTATCAACCGAACTATCGAAACAATTCCCTTACCTTGATCATCTATTCGACACAAATCATCGACATCAAACGACCGTTCTCCAAAAAATTTATCCGCCCCCTGCTGCTCCAATTCAATTATCTTTCTAACTATCGCCCCAACCGAAGCAGTTGAAACGCGACCATATTCGGCTTGAAATTCGTCCTTCCCTACTCCTGTGATATATTGCAATGCTTTCCTAAAATCTTTCAAATCCAATAATGGCAACTGCTTATCGTCACAATACTTAAAGGTGACAGCCACCACACCTTCCTGCGTGGTGGTCAAATCCATAATTTTGGAAAATAGTGTGGGACCAAACTCTGTAACTGTCGAGCGGAGTCGTGTTCCTTTTTGGTCAGAAAGTGTCAAAAACTCAACCGTACTCCCTGAAGCAGCGAAGGGAATTCCAATCTTTTCATGACGTTCATCAATTTTGGGATGCCCTTGGCTTGGCACCGCGACACCGCTCAGATCTCCTTTCATGTCCATCATCAAAACAGGAATGCTCTGGGCAGACAATTGCTCAGCAATGATTTGAAGTGTTTTGGTTTTACCCGTACCGGTCGCTCCCGCAATCAATCCATGACGGTTGATGGTTTTGAGCGGAATGTTCACCAAAGTATTGGTCTGACATTCGCCATCTAAAACGGCTCCACCTAAGGTAAAATAGGGTCCTTCAAATTTATAGCCCCACTCCATGTCTTTGATAAATTGGTCTCTCATAATTTTATTGTTTGCTTGTTGACTTCGGCTCCGCTGAGTCAACGGTTTTGTTGTCGCCGTTCCCTGAGCGAAGTCGAAGGGAACAAACGCAAACTCACGCGCCAAAAATAAAAAGAGGTTTCACGATATAAAAACGTGAAACCTCTTTTATGTAGAATCAAGAAAACAGATTCGAAATGCTTATTTCTTGCCTGCCATGAATTCTTTCACTTTGTCTTTGTGAACCATGACTTCTTTATAAGTATATTTTCCTGTTTTCTCATCTTTAATGCTCTGTACGATTTTGATAAAATCCCTACCTGAACCTGCGTTCGCGGCACGTTGAGCAACTCTTGCGTTTTTCGACACTTTAGCCATTGCAATTAAAATTTAAGGATGAAAAAATTATTTTATTACTTTATTTCTTTGTGAAGTGTAACCTTCTTCATGATGCGATTGTATTTTTTCAATTCCAATCGACCGGGAGTATTCTTCTTATTTTTTTGTGTCATGTAACGGGAAGTACCCGGCAAACCAGATGCTTTGTGTTCAGTACACTCCAAAATAATCTGAAATCTGTTTCCTTTACTTTTCTTTGCCATTATATCTTGTAGTTAGATTGAATTAAAATTTGATGCCAACTTTTACGCCTTTGTAAGAAAGTTCTTTCAAGTACTCGTAAATTCCTTTTTTATTGATATTACGGATAGCACTTGTAGATACTTTCAAAGTAACCCACTCTTTAGTTTCTGGAACATAAAAACGCTTCGTCTGAATGTTCGGAATAAAACGACGCTTTGTCTTTCTGTTAGAGTGAGAGACATTGTTCCCTGTGATTGGTCGTTTTCCAGTAAGTTGACAAACTTTTGACATGATTTCTTTTTTTGAGAATTATGGTGACCTGGGGAGGAGTCGAACCCCCAACCTTCTGATCCGTAGTCAGACGCTCTATCCAATTGAGCTACCAAGCCGAATTTCTTTATAGTATGTATCCAAAAATCTAAGCCTTCGCTTTTTTGGAGGCGCAAAAGTAGTTCATAAGTCAATTAAAAACAAAGTTTTTCTTGAGAAATATTTTTGTTTCAATTGCTTAGAATTTCGCGGCGCAAGTAACGCCAAAGCAAAGTACAAATAGTTCCCTTTTCGAGTAATCTCACTTTTCTCACTTTGAAGAAATCCACCTTTTCAGCTTTTTCAAGCACAGCAAGATTTTTTTTTTGCTTTCGCAAAATATTAGAGATTTGTTCCTCGCGGACGCAACTAACCATTATTTCTTGCACCTGCATTTGAGATTCTCCATACTTTTGATTCAATCTAATAAAAAACATTTAATGAAAAATTTACTCTTTGCCATTTTCACTGTGATATTGACGAGTTCTTCCTTTGCCCAAGAGTTTGATGGCTATGCCCTTTATAATGATAGAAGTACCACCTATTTGATTGACAAAGATGGAGAAATCGCCCACCGTTGGAATTGTGATGAAAGAGGCGGCTATGCCATGCTATTGATGGAAGACGGAAATTTAATGCGCGCGGCTATCTATGATGACAACATCCTAACAGGAGCGGCGATAGGTGGTCAAGTCCAAGTCTTAGATAAAGACGCTAATGTAGTCTGGGATTTTATTTACTCCACTGAAGATTATGTTTCTCACCATGACATCACCTTAATGCCAAACGGCGGCGTTTTACTGACCGCATGGGAGGTAAAAACCGCCGCGGAACTACAAGCCATTGGTTTTACAGGAACTTCCGAAAAATGGCCAACTCATTTCATCGAGGTGCAACCTGACGGCAATGGAGGTGGAAAAATCGTTTGGGAATGGCACTTTATCGATCACCTGATTCAAGATGTTGATCCTGACAAACCAAACTATGGTGTAATTGCCGATAACCCACAACTACTCGATATCAACTTATTGACTGCCGGAGGAGGAAGAGGTGGTGATTGGTTCCATGTAAATGGAGTTGATTACAATGAAGAATTGGACTTGATAACTTTTACTTCGCGATATTTAAGTGAGGTCTTTGTAATTGACCATTCTACTACGACTGCGGAAGCCGCAACTCATGAGGGTGGAAATTCAGGAATGGGTGGAGACCTTTTGTATCGTTGGGGCAATCCAGCAAATTACGACACTCCCGGTGCTCGCCAAATTGCAGGTCCTTGCCATGATGCTCGTTTTATTCCAGAAGATGGTCGTTTTAGAGCAGGGATGATTCAATTTTTTAATAATGAAGGCACTGATGGAAGAAATAGCACCGTAAACGCAATCACCCCACCCTTCAACGGAAAGACCTTTGATAGAACTCCAGGCGAGGCTTATGGCCCAGCAATTGCAGATTTTACCCACAATTGTATTGATAACGCCAATGGTCAATCTGCCTCCGACGCCATGCCTAATGGCAACACTTACGTCAATCTTTCAAGAGGATATATGTACGAGGTAGATATAGATGATAATGTCATTTGGCAATATCCAGAAGGACCAACCAAGTCATTTAGAGTGACCTGCGATTATGCAGGAGTTCAGGCGCTTTTGGGTGCAGATGCTTGCGAAACGCCGACTGGAACAAATGATTTCTTAGTAGAAAAAAATCTAATCATGTTTCCGAATCCTTCTGCTGGTTTATTTAATATAGATGGGCTATCTGGTCAAAATGTTTTGCAAAATGTTGAAGTAATGGATGTTAGTGGAAAACGAATTAAATTTCAAAATGACCAATTCCAAACAATTGATTTAAGCGGAAAATCAGCTGGGGTGTATTTTGCGAAGTTTAATTTTGAAGGAGGGAGGTCACAGACGAAGTTGTTGACTGTGCACTAAGAATTTGCAGAATTTAAAAACCGTAGCCTGAGAATGTCCTATTTGCTTCAATCAGTAATCCCCCACCGAAAGCATCACCAAAGTGCAAGCATAAACCGTTTCAATTCCTTCGGCTTTCGCCAAATTCACCAACTCCAAATTTTCAGTGCCAGGGTTAAAAATGATACGTTTGGGTTTGAGACCTATTATGTAGTCGTAATATTCTTTTTGGCGAGTTGGGTTTAGATATAAGGTGATGGTATCTATTTCTTCCACTTTCGTGGAAACGGGTTGAATTTCAATCCCTCCGATGTCCCCTTTCTTAATTCCGATTGGGATTACTTCATGCCCATTTGCCGAAAGGCGCTTAGTGGCTAAGAAAGAATAGCGGCTTGGATTGGTTGATGCGCCTAACACGACGGTTTTCTTACTCATTATGGATTTTTGTCAAAAAAACGTTTCGGAAGCTCTTTTGGTTCAGACCAGCTTTTTTGTGTCGCATCGTCCTCTTCGAGAGACGATGCTAAACCTTGGACTTTGGACTTTGAGCTTACAACTTTCAAACCTCTGGCTCAATCCAAATTTACTGAATCATTCATATCACCCATTTTGATACCAATCAAATTGAGTGATGCCGTATTAGATTGAGAATTAAAGAAAACCTGAGATGCTGGATTTGCTCCATTAACGCCCGGCGCAAAGAATCGCCAAGGACTTGGGTAAGCTGCTAATTTGTCGGATACAAATAAAATCAACTTCCTACAATCTACTAAATCAAGGGTACTTATGGAACCAGAACCATTCATATCCGCTGCCATTCGCTCATAAAAAGAACTGAGCAACTGAATATTTCGAACCTGTTTTGAAATCGTAATGAGGTCAATGGTAGAGAGTCCTTCATTGAAAGAATCATCTTTTTCTACCACCAATTCATAAGTAGAAAAATTATCCAAAACCATATCAAAAGCAAACTGACCGGAAGCACTTGTCATCGAAAAATTGTCAGGATCACTCGCCTCATAAACTTTGACATCTGGAATCGGACGACCTCTCCAAGTGATGATTCTACCTGCGATTTCGGTGGCTTGCGGCGGAGGCGGAGGAGTAATTGTTTTTACTGCACCTGTTCTTTCTATTGCCGCTTCGAGGTTAGGAATCAATTGGCTGGTATTGTAAACATACTCAAATGTCCTTCCTTTTGAAGTTGGGCTAATTACGATAAACCAAGGCGTTCCAAAAAAATCAGGCGAGTTCGTATAAAAATCAGTAGCAGGAACGGAACCACCATCATTTCCCGCAGAGGGAAAAGTAATGCCATGACGATTGTCAAAGTCTAATATTTTTTGGTCGGAGTCCCATGATCTTGTACTTAATGCCATGACCATCAAATCTTGGGCGCCTGCCCCCCAATCGACATACAATTGTTGAATCAGCGGCGCTTTGGTATTGCAGGGCGGACAGTCGGTAAAAAAGAGGTCTAAAACAACCGTCTTGCCTTGATCAAGATAGTCCTCGTAGAGTCGGTGCACATTACCATCTGCGTCCGTTACGGTAAAATTAGGTGCAGTTTGCGCAAAAAGATACATTTGCGTCAGCAAGAAAGAAGCAGTTAGAATTAAAACTTTTTTCATGTCAATCAATTTTTAGGAGTAGGAAGTTGAACCAAAGATTTGAAAAAATCTTTCAATTTAAACTAACCAATTGAGGGTATAAAACAGATATTTAGAATCAAAAACCATGCAAAAAGTTGAATTTCAGGATTGGGGAATGATAGATTATGCGAAAGCATGGGAGCAACAGCAGTCGATGCTCAACGAAAAAGTCGCCATCAAAAGAGCCAATTGGGATAGAAAGAAAAATGGTTTGGAGTTGCTTTCGCAAAATCATCAATTGATTTTCTGCTCACACCCGCACGTTTACACCTTAGGCAAAAGTGGCAGCTTAGATAATTTACTCCTTTCGGAAAATGAGTTGATAGAGAAAAATGCCACCTTCCATAAAATCAATCGAGGAGGAGATATTACTTATCATGGACCAGGGCAAATAGTTGGCTATCCGATTTTAGACTTAGAGCATTTCTTTACAGATGTACATCGCTATGTGCGATTTTTGGAAGAAATGATAATTAGAACACTGGCAGATTATGGCTTGAAAGCAGGGCGAGAAGAAGGATATACTGGTGTTTGGTTGCCCGAAAGGGCGAATCAACCCAAAAGAAAAATATGTGCGATTGGCGTGCATTTAAGTAGATGGGTGACCATGCATGGATTCGCATTTAACGTAAAGCCTGATCTTAATTATTTTAAAAATATTGTCCCTTGTGGCATTAACGAGGCAGATAAAGACGTTACCTCTTTAGAGCAAGAATTAGGCAAGGAAATTGACCTTGAGAAAGTAAAAGAACATTTGAGAAAACATTTTGAAGAAATTTTTCAAGCTGAGCTGATATGAAAAAAGATATTCCAATAAGAAGGGTGACCGATATAGCGATTGCGATTGCTCCAAGACAAAAATATGAAGATGACCATGACATGTTTTGGGACGCATTCATAATCAATCAAAAACCCGAAAAAATCGACAATGTGCTGATCAATTCAAAAGGATATGGGGAGCGTGATGGAGAAGAAATAAAGACCTCTCAATTCAGATTCTACTTCGAAAAAATCGACGGAAACGCAGCCATTCCAGTAGAGCAAATCAAGACGGATCTTTTGGATTTGACTGCTGAATTTTGGGTGAGTTTCAACTACGATGGCTATATGTTTGACAAAAAATATATTTTCGTGCCGGGTAGTTTGAGTAAAATTAACTTTACGGATATTCCGATCATTGGAAAGAAAGGAGTAATGATTCGTTAAGTGAGCAAACATATTGACCCAAAAAACGTATTAGTTACCTGATAATCGATTATAAAAAATAAGCTGCTGAACTGAGTCAATTAAAATTAAAATCAAAATTAAAATCAAAAAAAGCTCTATGTTGAATCGCTTTTCATTTTAATTTTCATTTTTATTTTCATTAAAAAGAAGTAGCAAATATGAGTGGATAACGACCCCCACTCGCATAAGTCTCACAATAAAACTATGCAGTTTTTATTCCCGGCATTTTTAGCGGCATTAGCCGCCTTGATACTTCCGATAATCATTCATCTGTTTTATTTCAGGCGATTCAAAAAGGTATATTTCACGAATGTGAAATTCCTTAAAGAAGTCAAAGAAGAAACGAGCAACCGCCGTAGGTTGCGTAATTTGCTCGTGTTGTTATCGAGATTGTTTGCTTTGGCATTTTTGGTTTTCGCTTTCGCGCAGCCATTTATCCCTCAGGACAAAACCGTCAAGCAAGGCAAAAAAGCAGTCAGTGTTTTTGTAGATAACTCATTCAGCATGAGTGCATTAAGTGAAGATGTGTCTCTTTTAGACAAGGCAAAAATTCGCGCTGCTCAAATTGTAGAAGCCTACTCTCCTGAAGATGAATTTCAGGTTTTAACCAACGACTTTGAAGGAAGGCACCAACGCCTCTTGGGCAAAGAAGACGCCCTTGCCATGATAGACGAAATCAAAATCAGTCCATCAGTTAGAGAGGTTTCAAAGATATTTTCAAGACAACAACAGACCCTCAACTCAGGCACCAACGACCAACAAATTAGCTACATCATTTCTGACTTTCAAAAGGGAATCGCTGATTTTGAAAACATAAAAGACACCACTACCGAAATCGAAATCATCCCGTTACAATCAGTTCAAGAGAAAAATGTGAGCATTGATTCCGCATGGTTTGAAGCGCCGGTGCAGATGATGAATCAGACCAATACCCTTTTGGTCAAGGTCAAAAATCATTCGGATGAACCAATTAATACGGTTCGTTTATCAATAAAACACAATGGACAAAGTCGTCCAGTTGGAACTTTAGACTTGCCTGCCAATAGTTCTTTGATAGATACCGTTCCAATCACGATTTTGAAGACGGGTTGGCACCGAGGCGAATTATCCATCACCGACTACCCTATCCAATTTGATGATAAATTTTTCTTTAGTTTTCATGTCGCTGAAGAAGTCAATGTTTTGGTGGTAAATGAATCAGGCGCCTCTTCTTATTTGAATGCCGCTTTTCGCGGAATACCCTATTTTAAAGTCACCAATCAAAACAGTCGGGCATTGGAGTATTCCAACTTCCCTAATTATCAGATGATTGTTTTGAATGATTTGCGAACAGTTTCATCTGGTTTGGCAAATGAATTAAATCAGTTTGTCACCAACGGCGGAAATTTATTGGTTTTCCCAAATGCGCAAGCTGACGTGAATGCCTACAAAAATTTCCTCCAAACCTTCCCGACAGATACTTACGATGGTTTCGCGAAAGCGAAAAAAGAAGTCGGCAAAATCAACACTGCTGAATTTGTCTTCAAAGACGTTTTCCAAAATAAAACCTCCAATTTGAAATTGCCTTCCATTGAAGGAAGTTTCAAACTAAACAGAATCGCTTCTCGTGGCTCTGAGCAGCTATTGACGTTGCGCGATGGCAATCCATTTTTAAATAAATATTCAATTGGCGACGGAACGGTCTTCTTATGTGTTTCGCCAATTTCGACTGATTACAGCAACCTCGTTCGCAACAGCGAAATCTTTGTTCCAATGCTTTACAAGATGGCAATCTCTGGTTCAAGAGAAAGAAAAATTGCCTATACTATCGGTGCAGACGAAACGCTTGAAACCGATGCCCTAAAGAAATCAGCGGGTAGCGACTTGGTATATAAACTCAAAGGCGAAACCGAAGAATTCATCCCTGGTCAGCGAATCATTTCTTCAAAGGTCTATTTGACCATCGGAAATGAATTGAAAGAAGAAGGCATTTATGATTTGATGTTGGAAGAAGGAGCGCCCAATGCCTCTTTTGCCTTCAACTACAATCGAAAAGAATCCGATTTGGAATATTTGCCGACAGGCGAAATCCAATCTATAATTGATGCTTCCGGTGCGAAAATCAATATTCTTTCGGCTGACAAAATGAAAGATTTCACTGCTTTCATCGGCGAACGTGACAAAGGCATCACCTTTTGGCGTTGGTGTTTGATTTTTGTTTTGGCTTTTTTGGCGATTGAAGGATTGTTGTTGAGGTTTTGGAAGGTGTAAGGTTTTGTTTGTTCCCTTCGGCTTCGCTCAGGGAACGGATAGCAGCATCGGAGTCCGAGCGGAGTCGAGGACGAAATCGAAACCTTGAATTTGCTTCTGTTCCCTTCGGCTTCGCTCAGGGAACGGATACTGTAAAACCGTTAACTAATAGGAGCCGAAGTCAACAACCGAAAAAACCGATATCTATTTAGAATAATTAAAAGTAGCGAAAATTCGCTACTTCCTATTTTGAAAAGTTTGCCTTAACCATATCTTTGCGGCATTAAAGTAAAATTTCAACCAAAATTAATATAAATGAAGCTATTAGTTTGCGTGAGTAAAACACCGGACACCACTTCAAAAATTGCATTCACTAACAACAATTCTGAATTTGATACAAACGGCATCAGCTACATCATGAACCCTTATGATGAGTGGTACGCTTTGGTCAGAGCATTGGAATTGAAAGAAGCAGCTGGTGGCACCGTAACCGTAATCAATGTCGGACTTTCGTCCAATGATCAAACCATAAGAAAAGCATTAGCCATCGGTGCAGACGACGCCGTTCGTGTTGATGCTGACCCAAAAAGTTCTTTTTTCGTAGCTAAGCAAATCGCTGAACATGCCAAGCAAGGCGGCTACGACATGGTCTTTTTAGGCAAAGAAACCATCGACTACAATGGTTCTGAAATCGGCGCAATGGTTGCCGAGTTTTTAGATCAACCCTACATCTCCTACGGCGTCAAAATGGAAGTCAATGGTAACACTGCCTCCGTTGAACGCGACATCGAAGGTGGCGTTGAGAAAATAGAAGTCAACACCCCATTCGTAATCAGTTGCGCAAAGGGAATGGCGGAACAACGCATTCCAAACATGCGAGGCATCATGATGGCAAAAAGAAAACCGCTCAATGTGGTTGAAGCTGTTGCCTGCGATGACCCAGCCGTAACTGTTCAATTCGAGTTGCCACCTGCCAAAACAGGTTGTAAATATGTCGATCCGGACAATATGGAAGAATTGGTTCGCTTACTAAAAGAAGAAGCAAAAGTTATTTAAGTAGCTCCCAAATTTATTTGGGAGACAAAACATATTAAAAAAAACAATTTCCCTTTCGGGAAATGAAAAATAAAATACT
>CALCJP010000014.1 GCA_937967625.1 uncultured Saprospiraceae bacterium | reverse complement strand
AATACTCAAAACTTTTGTAGCGAAACGAGGTCGGTGACAATTAGCCAAGACATCACGCCGCCAACCGTCGATCCAGGTGTCGGCTTCGAATTAAATTGCATCATTGACAAAGACACTTTAGACGCCACCAATGGAACAGATTCAGGAATCGATTTCTCTTATCAATGGACAGGAGCAGGCATCACCTGCTGCGCTAACACCTTAGAACCAGAAGTCAATCAGCCCGGCTGGTATGTCCTCGAAGTTGAAAATGACCGCACAGGCTGCACCACAAAAGATAGTGTAGAAGTCACTCAAGATGAGGACATTCCAATTGCCCTCGCTGGCATGGCTGACACGCTGAATTGCCAAGATTCAATCTTAACCCTTTCGGGAAATGGCTCCACTACTGGAACCAATATTCAATACAACTGGACAACTACCAATGGAAATATCCGAACTGCCAACCCAAATATAATTGATATTGAAATCGACCAACCCGGACGTTATGTTTTTGCAGTTTTGAATTCAGACAACCAATGCGAAAAAACAGATACTGTTTTCATTGCAGAAGATATTTTCTTCCCAATTGTCGATGCAGGAAAGGACACTACCCTCACCTGTTCTGTTGATGAAATTGAATTAGGTACCAACCTAACCTCGGTTGGGAATGAATTCACGTATCAATGGTTTAGAAACGGTTCTATCATCGCAAACGAAACCAATCCAACCATCAGAATTACCGAGCAAGGAACTTATACTTTGACCGTTACAAATGGCACTAATTTCTGCGAAAGCAGCGATGAAGTCATTGTAGGAGAAGATAAAGTATTTCCAACAGCAGAAGCTGGCGCCGACTTGCTTTTAGATTGCACAACGACTTTTGACACTATTGACGGAAGTCAATCACAAAGTGGCTTAAACATTGATTATCAATGGTTTACGGACACTGGCTGTATCAATACTCCCATTGATACCAATAAAATCGAAGTCAATTGCGATGGCTGGTATTTTTTGCAAGTGACAGATTTGGACAATGGCTGCGTGTCGTTAGATTCAGCTTTTGTAAGGGAGGATTCGAATGTGCCAACCGCATTTGCCGGAAGGCAGGACACTTTGAATTGTGTGGATAGACAACTCACCCTTTCGGGAAATGCTTCGCCAGCAACCGCCCAAATTTCATGGACGACCACAGGCGGTAGAATCGTTTCTGGAGCAAACACTTTGACTCCGATAATCGACCGTCCGGGCATTTATGAATTACGTGTTTTTGACGCTGCCAATAATTGTGAAAAATTAAGCACGGTAGAAATTTTTCAATTCATCGAGCAGCCAGAGGCGGACGCGGGCGCTGACCATATATTGAATTGCGAAATCAATCGAGTCAAGTTAGGAGGAAGTTTCAATACCACTGGTTCAAATATCACCTACCAATGGTTTGATTTTTTGAATACTCCAATTGTTGGCGCTGATTCAATCGGTTTCGAAACGATTGGCTCAGGGGCTTATATTCTGGAAGTGACAGACACCCGAAGTCTTTGCGTGGATAGAGACACCGTTCTTGTTGATTTGGATCGTGATGAACCAATTTCGGAAGCGGGACTCGGAGCCACCCTCACCTGCACGATGGATACTTTTAGACTGACGGGTTCGACCGATATTGTTAATTTTAATTTGCAATGGCAGACTGACACCGGGCAAATTATTGAAGATGGAAACACACTCATGCCATTGGTCAGTGCAGACGGCATGTACTACTTGACCATCACCAATCCTGATAATAAATGCACCGCAATAGATTCCGTTTTGATGATGTCAGATGGCAATCTACCAGTAGCAACAACCATAGATACAATGTACTTACCATGCGGCGCCAACGCCCAGGTGCAGTTGGATGCCACAGGTTCTTCTGACGCCAGCAATTTCGTTTTTGAATGGACGACTTCTAATGGCAATATTCTATCAGGTGATAATACATTGACCCCAATTGCTAATCGAACTGGCAATTACCTTTTTGAAGTTACCAATACTATAAATGACTGTAAATCAAGCGCTAACGTATTCGTATTTGACTCAATCAAACCCGTCGTCATCATCATCGAACCTATCGAGTTGGATTGCAACGAACTCATTACAGGCGAGGTCATCAACGCTTCCGGCTCTTCAAAAGGCAGCCATTTCGAATATGAGTGGGTGACTTTTGGTGGTAACTTTTTGAGCCGTACAGACACACTAACTCCGGTCATCAATCGGACGGGAACTTATGGAATTCAGATCACCGACACGCGCAATGGCTGCATCGCCAATGCCGACGTAGGCGTCACTTCCAGTCCCGAAATCCCCATCGCGAATGCAGGAGCAGACATGCGACTTCCTTGCGAGGTGGACACCTTTATGATTGATGGCAGTCTCTCCTCTCCCCCAGCCCCCGAAATCGTTTTTAACTGGCGCACTAATTTTGGAAACATCATTTCGGGCAGCAATACCAACTCGATTTTGGTGGATTCTTCAGCAGTTTATATTTTGGAAGTGACAAATACCAACAGTAATTGCACGGTGATTGATTCGGTCGATATTACCTTTTTGCCATGCAATCCGAATGTGAATGTTTTGGTGACCGATACGATCACTTGTGAGGTGGATCGTGTGCGTTTAGATGGTTCTGGTTCGCAGTTGACTGATGCTACTTTTTTCTGGAAAGTGTTGGCAGGAGAGATTCTTGAGGACGGCAATACGCCTACGCCTTTGGTCTCGGCAGGGAGCTATCAGTTTGTAGTGATAAACACTACGACGGGGCTTTCTGACAGTTCGTTTGTGGTCGATGTGCCGGTGGATACCTTGCATCCGACCTCCGACGCAGGGCTACCTAAGGTGCTGACTTGCGATGTCTTGATAGCCGATTTGGA
>CALCJP010000013.1 GCA_937967625.1 uncultured Saprospiraceae bacterium | reverse complement strand
ATAGTCAGCCAGCCATTTTGCTAAATTTTCGACATCGCGACCGGCTTTGATATTTTTGATAATTTTTCCCGAAAGGGTGAAATTAAAATTGGCGTCAATTGCATTTTTGGAAAACTCAGCAACGACCGATTCCTTTTCCCAAACCTCTCCGACGAGAAAAACGTTTGGTTTTACGGATTTGGCGAAAGCCCGAAATTCTTCCCACCAGCCTATGGACTTCCACATGTTTTGCTCCGCATTTTTACTCTCGTAAAATGGATAGATATGCAACGCCGCATCCAACCGAAAGCCATCGACGCCCACATCTTCCAGCCAAAATCGCGCAATCGCTTTCGCGAAATCACGCACCGGCGGATGGTCAAAATTCAAATCAGGCATGCCTTTCCAAAAGAAACCGTAATATTTTTCTTTTGAATTATTGACGCCTCCATCGGGCGGCTGTTGGTGCCAGTTTTTTTGATCTTCAGAAATGGATTCAGGAAGTGACCAATGGTAATATTTTCGAAATTCAGGGTCGCCTGCGAGTGCTTTTTGAAACCAGGGATGGTTGTCGTCTGTGTGATTGATGACCAAGTCCATCAACACATAAATGTCTCTTTTTTTGGCTTCCGCCAAAAGGTGTTTGAAGTCATCTAAAGAGCCAAATTCGGGGTCGATAGCGTAATAATCTTTCACATCATATTTATGATAGCTATCCGATGGATGAATCGGGGAGAGCCATAACCCATTGATTCCCAGTGACTTAAAGTAATCCAGTTTTTGAGTAATGCCATTGAGGTCGCCAATCCCATCATTGTTGGAATCAAAAAAGGAGCGGACGAATATGTTGTAAAAAATGCGCTCAGATGGCTTCATAACGTTATCATCACTTAATTCGACTTTTTGCTCAATTTTACTTTCGGGGGCTTCCTCACAAGCAAACAAAACGGAAGCCAACAAGAAATAAAAAATCAAAAAACGATTCGAAAACATGTATCTTTCTTTTCTTTGGAACGTGATAAAATTGGAGACGCAACCGAAGGTAGAATTTTTCGGTTATTGTCATGTATTTCAGGCTTCCAGCCTGAGAAAAAAAATTAATAAAGTTAGGCTTGTAGTTTGAACAAATTAACAAAAACTCAGGCTGGAAGCCTGAGGTACAGCGAGATTTGAAGAAAAACAACCACATTTCCGAAAGGACAAAAAAGGCATTTGATAAAATGAATGCGTTGGGCAGCAAGCGCGAGCCGTTCTTTTTCATGATTGATTTTGATATGGAGCAGCCCGTGGTGGTTCCGCTTTCTGATTTGGACTTTCGTCAAATCAAGTTGAACACGCCAATTTTCAGCAATGTCTCGGAGGTAGAAGTGACGACTGCGGCTCCGCAAATCGACCTCAAAAAATTCCCTATCACTTTCGTGAAATATCAGGAACGATTTGATGCGATGTTGGCAGAACTCAATTTTGGCAATACCTACCTCATCAATCTGACCCAACCAACGGCTATTGCAAGCAATTTGGATTTGGAACAAATATTTGACGAAAGTCGGGCTAAATTTAAGTTGCTCTATCAGGATGAATTCGTGGTGTTTTCGCCAGAGAGATTTGTGAAAATCACGGGCAAGCAAATCTCCACCAACCCGATGAAAGGCACTATTGACGCCACCCTCCCCAACGCCGAAGCGGAACTCTTAGCCAACGAAAAAGAAATTGCCGAGCACAACACCATCGTCGATTTGCTGCGAAATGATTTGAATCAAGTTGCGAAAAAAGTGAGGGTCAATAAATTTCGATATGTCGATAAAATCGAAACTGCCTCAGGCAGTCTGCTCCAAGTCAGCTCCGAAATCACGGGCGAAATGCCAGACGATTGGCACCAAAAAATTGGAGATATTTTCATGAAATTGCTGCCTGCCGGCTCCGTCACCGGGGCGCCGAAAAAGAAAACTGTGGAAATCATCAAAGCCGTGGAAGGTTATCAGCGGGGATGGTACACGGGTATTTTTGGTATATTTGACGGGGAGTCGTTGGACAGCGCGGTGATGATTCGATTTATTGAAAAAGACGGCTCTCAATTGATTTTTAAAAGCGGCGGCGGCATCACTACCAAAAGCGATGTCAAAGACGAATATTCTGAATTAATTCAAAAAGTATATGTCCCTATTGTTAGAGACGATTCGGTTGGAAGACGGGCACCTGAGCAATCTTCCGTTGCACCAAGTGAGGCTGGACAAAAGCCATAAAGCGCATTTTGCGGAAGCGAAACCCATCCAATTGGAGCAGGCGATTGAGGTACCTAAATCTGCATCAAAGGGGCTTTTCAAATGTCGCGTGGAGTATGGCAACGAAATCGAGAAGATCGAATTTCAACCCTACCAACTGCCTCATATTCAGTCACTTAGGTTGGTTGAAAATGATGAGATTGATTACGCTTACAAATTCGCAGATCGATTTCCGCTTTACATTTTGCACTCCAAACGCCGCCACGCTGACGACATCATCATCGTCAAAAATGGCTACCTGACCGATAGCTTTTATGCCAATCTTGCCTTCCTTCGCAAAGGGGCTTGGGTGACGCCTGCCACCCCGCTTTTGGAAGGTACGCAACGCGCTTTTCTCCTTTCGGAAAATGTCATCGAACCCGACGAACTGACGCCCAAAGATTTGCCTAAGTTTGAAAAAGTGCGGTTGTTTAATGCGATGATGAGATGGGAGGATGAAGTGGATGTGGAGGTGATTTATTCGTGAGAGGTGGCTAATCTATTTTCGATTTTTTATAAAGTTCGATTGCCTTTAAGAATTTCAATCCTTCAGCCTCAGTTTGGTCATGTATGAATCCATTCAATTCAGGATGATTCTTTTCAGTCCAAGTTAAAAGCGCATTTTTTTTTCGTTTCCAAATTGGATAATCAAAATTCAAATAAGTGGTTTCGACACTCAGAATCTTATCGTTTTGAAACCTCAATATTTGATTGGTGATAAACGGTTCTTCAAGTAGGAACAATATTCTTTTGTCTTGCTTCGAAATTTTTGCTTTCACTATTTCTCCTTCTTGCTCCATTTTGAGAATCTCGTAGGTAGGGTCAAATACGGCGTCCCACTTCAAAAATTCTAAGTACTCACTTTGGGAATAAACTTGGTCATAGTCTCCTTCTTTCGTTGTCAGACTATCTCCAAACCAAGTGGACATTTCTGAATAGTCTGAGTTGGTAAGTGTATTGAAGTATTGTTTTGTTATCTGAAGTTTGTTAGGTTTCTTTTCAGGAGTTTTGCAGGAGATGAAGCAAATTGTGAGGAGGAAGGAGGCAGTGAGTTTATTCATTTTTTGTATTGATGCTTTTGGGAGTGAGATTTTATTCGATGGGAAGCCGTGGGGGCGTGACCCGAATGCTTGGTGGTGTGAGAGGGCTGCGGTGGATCAATTTGGCTCACCGTTACCTACTCGATTGCATTCAGTTTTTTTTATTTTCTATTGCCTGCTATGCTAATTGAAGAGAAGAAGGAAGGTCTAATTTAGATACTCTTTTATGGTTTTTTGTAAATTCTTCGCCGATAACTTTATCGAATGCTTTTTTTACAATTTTGCCTCTATGCAATGAATACTCCGCGAGAAAAACTATTGAACAAAATATGCAAATATCTAAATTGCTTAATTTCAAGAAATTCAGTTGAAATAAAGAACCAGCTACATTGTCAAATGATTCTTTATATTCTCTTGAGACAGGGTATCTTTCTTCAACTGCCTTTAAAGAAGTCATTAATTTGTTCCTATTTGGTCTCTTTTTAGCTAATTGACGAATTGTAGCATTAACTTTTGGGTCTAAAAATTCTGGATTGACAGCCACATTTTTGAATATCATTAAATAGTTTTTCACATCAGTTTCTAAATGTTTAGAATTTTTAGTGAAATATAATTCCATGTTGTCATAAATCATCACTAATTTATGCTCTAAAATTCGTCTGTCATTTCGAACTTTAGATCTAATTATCAAAAATGATAATATGAGTACAATTAAGATAAACATTATTTAGTGCCTTTAAATAACTTTTTCAAGTTGTTAAAAAATCTTTTGTCTTTCTTTTCTACTTGAATTGGTTCAAGTTTGCCATGGATTATAAGATTCTTTGCCTTGATGATTTCGTCTTTACTTTCAATAATTCTTTCGTATGATTCTAC
>CALCJP010000012.1 GCA_937967625.1 uncultured Saprospiraceae bacterium | reverse complement strand
CGAGAGACGGGGGACGAGAGACGAGAGACGGGGGACGGGGGACGAGAGACGGGGGGCGAGAGACGAGAGACGGGGGACGAGAGACGAGAGACGGGGGACGAGAGACGGGGGACGAGAGACGAGAGGAAACTTAACTTTATCAAATTTTCAAAAATTCATAATATCTAAATAAATTTCTAATTACAAAAGTCAAAAATGGCAAGACGATTAACAGCATTTTCAAAACTGCTCATTGTGGTACTTATCGTTGCCGCAGTATTTTTTGCAGTTCAATATTTTTTAAATAACACAGACGCGGGTCAAAACCTAAAAGACCAAGCAGAGACCACGACTACGCAAACCGACAGCGACCGAGATCGCAATACAAATTCCAATTCCAATTCACGAAACGATGATAGTGTCATCAAAGTTGGAGTGGTGACTTGGGGTGGCTATGCCGGTGGTCAATATTATAACGAAGGTTTCAAAGCCAACAAAAACTCTCGTTTTTATGAAGACTATGGGTTCCAAGTAGAGTTCAAAATTTTGGATGATTTTGAAGCAAGTCGCGCTGCATTCAAAAACGATGATGTAAATCTACTTTGGGCTACAGTCGATGCCTTTCCAACTGAGGCGGGCGCCCTTAGAGCTTATGACCCAGTGGTTGTTTTTCAGGCAGATTGGTCGAGAGGTGGTGATGCAATCGTTGCCCGAAGAGGAATCAATAAAGTGAGTGATTTGAGAGGTAAGACTATCGCAGTAGCGGAGTTGACACCCTCACATTCATTCCTGATTTGGTTGCTTGAGGCAGGAGGCATGTCTTCCAAAGATGTGAATATCAAGTTTCAGGCAAGTGCGATTGATGCGGCAGAGGTTTTCAAAAGCGGAAGCGTAGATGCGGCGGTTGTATGGTCTCCTGATGATGAGGCATGTATCAAAGCAGTGAGAGGTTCAAGAGTTTTGGAAAGCAGTCGTTCTGCTTCCAATATCATTGCAGATATATTCATGGCGAAAAAAGATTGGGTTGAAAACAACCAGACGAAAGTTCGCCAACTGTATGAAGGGTGGATGAAGGGAGCTTCTGAAATCAACGCTTCTGATTCAAATAAGCGAAAAGCGGCTAAAATCTTAGCTGAAAATTTTGCTGGTTTCACAGAAGAAGATACCTACAAAGCCATCAACAATGTGCGCTTGACCACTCACGGAGATAACATGAACTTCTTCGGTCTCAATTCTGATTATGATGGCGTGACTGGAAATTCGCTATACAGCCGCATGGCGCAGGTCTATAAAGATTTGGGCTACTTAGAAAGCAATGCGCCTAATTGGCGTTTGATTTCCTATCCGCAGATTGTAGAAAGTACTAAGTCCTTGGTGGGTAGAGCGCACGCTGCAGAAAAGGCGAAAAACTTTACCAAAATCACCGAAACAGAAGGTAAAGGTAAAGAAGCGATTGCTACCAAAGAGGTCAGTATCAGCTTCCGAACTGGCGAGTTCAAATTGGATGAAAATTCAAAGTATATCATCGACAAGGAGTTTGTTGAAATCGCAAAAGCATTTGCCAACAAGCGAATTCGTATCGAAGGAAATACTGACAACGTTGGTAGTCGTACCTCAAATGTGAGTCTCTCAAAGAAACGTGCGGAGTCCGTTCGTGACTATTTAGTGCGCGAGCATGGCATGCCCTTCAACCGATTCATCGTGATTGGAAATGGACCCGACAAACCCGTTGCGGACAACAATACCGACCGAGGAAAAGCGAAAAACAGAAGGACTGATTTCGAATTGGTTTCTGATTAGAAATTCCTTTCCATAGACCATTTTCCGAAAGGGAGAAAAAGCGGACTTGAGTAATAATCTCAAGTCCGCTTTTTATTTTTTGGGCATATTGTTATTTTTACGCTGACTTCCAAATCCAAATTTGAATAAACACATGCTTTTCCGCATTTTCCAACTCCTATTTTTTTGCCTTTCGGCAAATGCACTACTATCGCAAAGTCAGTCTCTGCGACAGTTCACGGTGCATGATGGTTTGGTGCAGCAGCAGGTATTGGACATCTTTGAGGATAGCCGAGGCTATCTTTGGATAGGCACCAAAATCGGTGTCAGTAAGTTCAATGGCGAATCGTTTGAGAATTTCAAAACCTCAGATGGCTTGTTGAATGATTACAATAAGCAAATTTTAGAAGATAGTAAAGGCAATATATGGATTGGTTCCAACAATGGGCTCACCAAGTTTGATGGAAAAAACTTCACTCAATTTCCGATTAAGGACTTTGGAGGCATTGATAAAATGGTAATCAATGATAAAGATGAAATCCTAATTAGGAGAAGAAAGTCCTTTTTCCCAAACCTGTATCGTTTTGATGGTCAGACATTTCATCCAATTGGCGACCCTGATTTAGATAAACAAACCAAAGGGTGGGGAGTCGCCTTTGATAAAATCAAGGACCGCTTCATTTTTGCTTACAGAGGAAAAGGCATTTGTACAATTGAGGGCGATTCGATCAAGGAAGTATTACCACTGCCTAAGATTCAAGCAATAAATAATAACAATCAAACCCATGAGATTCATGTTTTAGAGAGTGAAAATGATTTAAAAAAGATCTCAATTTTCAAAAACGATTCTCTTTTTAGGGTGCTTACTTCGAAAAGTGACGGCACTCCCATTGAGGTCGATTTTAATTGCCTTTCGGAAAGTTACTATTACATTTCACTTGGGAAGTTATGGCAAATCAACCCTACTACTCAAAAGATAATTGCGATTCAAAAAACGCCTTTCTCCCTTCCCAAAGTGGTGTATAAAACCAGTTCTGATAAAATTTGGATTGGAACTGATGAGGGATTGTTTGCTTATGATGGCGCAAAGGGGTTCCAACATTTTGAATCAAAACCGTTTCAGTACGTTTGGTCCGTTACTGAAGATAAAGATGGAAAATATTGGCTTTCCAGTTACAATTCAGGCTTGAAAATTTTGGATGGATCGGAGGTGAAGGAGGTGACTCGGCACAATCATCTTTTCCCATTTAATAAAGGACATTTTTATTACGGCTCTCTAAAAGACAAGAATGATAATCTTTTGTTTCCTACCCACAATCATATTCTAAAATATGATGGCGCAAATTTTTCCATCCTTAAAAGCTCAGGAATAACAGATGATATCAATTTACAATTGTTTGAAGATAAGGAAGCAGGCCTTTTGCTTTCGGGAGTAGGAGGGGGCGTCAATGTTTTTAAGGACTATGAATTGATTCAAAAAATTGATACCGCTCTCGGAATGCACACGACTCGCTACATCGTTTCGATTGCAAAAGATAACAATGACAACTATTGGTTTGGGAGTTATGATGGCTTATCAAGGTTCAATCCGGAGTCGCAAAAAATAACCAACTACACGCTGAAAAACAAAAGACTCCCTTCCAAAGGAGTGATCTCCATGGCAGTGGATTCGATGGGAACGCTTTGGCTTGGTGGGCAAAATGGGTTGATGATCTATGATTCTCAAAACGATTCTATCAAAATCATTAATCCTGAATTGGATAGAACGACGAGCGTCGTTTTTGCCCCGAGTTCGGAATTATTGATGTTTGGGTTTACAGATGGATTGTATTTTATTGACCTGAAAACTTACTACCAAAGTGGAGCAATCAAGTACAAATACTTCAATCACAAAAATGGATTTTTAGGTGTTTCTCCAGAGCAGAATGGAGCATTCAGAGATTCGGAAGGAAAGGTATGGGTTACCTCCAGTTTGAGTTTGGATGTTTTTGATCCAAATAATATTGATCTTTCAGCGAAGCCAAGCAAAGCTGCAATTGTGAAATTGAATGATGAGCGAATTCCTTTTGGAGCGCAGCAAATTGATTTGCCGAAAGGCGAAAATGCGTTAAAATTTAAGTTTGAAGGAATCGGTTCAGAGGGCACTTTTCAAACTCAATACTCCTACAAACTCAGCGACAAAGAAACCGAATGGTCAGACTGGACAACTGATGATTTTGCTTTTTATGAAAACCTTTCATCAGGCACCTATACCTTTAATTTGCGATCTCGGTTAGGTTCTACCATTGAGGAAACTGTTTTTATTGACTCCATAAAAGTGAAAATCAACCTTGCATTCTACAAAGAGCCGGATTTTTATAAGGCTACTTTGATCATCTTATCGGGACTGTTTTTTCTCTTGGTCTTGATGATGTCAGAGCGCACACGACATCTGGCTGTCGCCGAAAAAACAGAAAAAATCCAAGTGCTTAATAGAGAAATCAGTCATCGAGTCAAAAACAATCTATCACTGGTGGCGAGCATGGTGGATATGCAAAGGAGACGAGTCCATGATGCACCTGCAAAAAAAGCATTGAGTGATACCTCCATGCGCATTCAGGCGATGTCTTCTCTATATCGAAAGCTCTATCAGAGCGAGGAAACCAATGTCGATATGGGGGAGTATCTCAATGATTTGGTTGGCAATTTAAAGGATTTTTTTCATCAAGAAAACAAAGAAGTCAAACTGCAACTGGAGGTCAGCGAAAGCCAATTTTTAGAAAGCGAAAAAGCGATGCTGGTTGGACTAATCACTAATGAAGCCATAACTAATGCCGTCAAATATGCCTTCAAAAACATAAAACACCCGATAGTCAAAATCAATTTTTCTTTCGAAAATGAATTGGCTCATCTGACCATTTCTGACAACGGCGTTGGAATGGACAAAACAACAACTCTTTTAAATAAAGACAGTTTCGGTTTTACATTAATAAACAATTTTGTTGACCAACTAAACGGAAACCTAACAGTAAAAAACGGAAACGGATTAACCCTAAAAATTACTTTCCCTCAAAATTAAAAAACCACCCCAAATCATGCAATTACTTAAAATTTTGGTTGTCGAAGACCAACGAATGGTCGCCATCAATATCAAAGAATACCTCGAAGAAATCGGCTACGAAGTCGCCCTCGCTTTCAATTACGAAGATGGACTTGCTACCCTCCAATCCTTCCAACCCGATTTGGTTCTATTGGACATAAAATTAAGCAAAATGCCAGATGCTCCGGATGGAGTAGATTTGGCAATGGAGATTTCTCGTCTGAGCAATACGCCTTTTATTTTCCTTTCGGGAAATGCCCAAGACGACGAGTTGAGAGCCAGAGCGAAATCAGTCAATCCAGCCGGTTTTCTGGTCAAACCTCCCAACCTGTTTCAAATCCAGCTCGCCATCGAGTTGGCAATCGAAAGCAAGAAAACCAACAAAGCACTCGACAAAGATTTCATCTTCCTGAAAAGCGGAAAAGCCTATTTGCGAATTGACATCAAAGAATTGGGGTGGTTTAAAGCCGAACGCAACCTCTCAGAAGTTACACTTGCGGATGAGGTATTCTATGTTAATCTTAACCTCGCTGCAATTGAAAAAGATTATTCAAATTCACAAATCATGCGAGTCCACAAGTCCTACATGATCAACTTTAGCAAAATCGTTCGAACCAAAGGAAATCAGATCTATTTGAAAGTAGGTGAAAATGAATTGAGAGTCACCGTTGGAAGAGTTTATCGAGACGAGTTTTGGGCAAAATTTAATTCAAACTAACCCCTATTTTTCAGAAATTGTATTGTTGGGTGATTTTTTCATTTTTTCATCCTTGAAAGGAAGTCTTTCGTACTTATTCATTTTGAACCTTCACTCAGGTGCTATAAATTTGAGCCCAACACAGTACCTGTATAATCTCTAAACTAATAACAATCTACACTTTGTATAACCCAGGTATATAACTCAATCAAATAAATAAGGGTCGAATTTCGACCCTTTATTTTTTGAGTTAAAATAAAACCAAAACTTAAGCAGCGTTCCTCCCCGAATGCTGCTTTTTTTTATTCAACCTTCAATGCTTAAATTTACCCTTCTGTTTTCATTTTTTCCTCTCGAAGTCATTCGGGATAATCCAATCATACTGTGGAAGAAAATATTTTACTTGATAGAATAGCACGTTCCTTCAATGTCGAATTGCCCCCTCGGGCAAATATGGAGGAATATTTGAACGTCATCTTACCAGCCATCCGTCAGTGGAGCGAAGACCTTCGCGAGGAGGAGTTTTACTTGGGTAAAGGCTGGCTCGAAATCCGAGATCAAGATGATTTTCATGAATCAGTCCTTCACTTTTTCAATGAAGAGGGCGAATACCTCCAATCAGTCGATGGCAATGTGCATAAGGGAATTTGGCGATACATGCCCCAAGTCAACAAATTGATGATTGAACAAATGGCAGGCGGCAACATTATAAAGAGTGAACTATTTGACTTGGCCTATATGGATGAAAAATTCTTCATTTTGAAAAAACACGGTGATCAAGTCCGAAAAGGCAATAGCAAATATTGGGTCATGGGGCAGGAGCGGGCAGTGGCAGGTTTGGAGTGGCGCGACATCATGGAATTGCTTTTCAATAAATACCGAGACAACAGCTCATTTTATAAAACTGCTCTGATTTTGGTAGTGATTATCGCTATGATAGCCGTTATATTTTCTACCCTTTGATTTTTTTCCTGAGTACAGGATAAACATAGGTTTACTAAACTTCGCTTCCGCTAAATGAACTGATTTCAATGATTCTTTTCGCGAGTTTGTTTAAAAAGTAAGTTTAGTAAACCTCTCATTTCACTTTTGTTCTGTATTTATTTTTACTCACTTTCGTGAAAATTCAAGGCATTGAAGAGATATTGACTTTAGCCCTTTTTCGACTTTCCCCTTTCGGGAAATACCCCAATTTCCCGAAAGGGAAATAAAAAAGCCGCTTGAAAAAAACTTCCAAGCGGCTTGCGAATATTTCAAACCTTCAAACAATGAGTTTCTTAATTCATGTTTTAAAAAAAACGATGAACTTCCAGAATCCGCTGTTTGTACAAGTGTTAAAATAATTAAACTTCAAGAACCGAAACTATTACTAATTTTTTCGTCCGAAAACTTGGTTGATTCACTCAACTCAAAAAAACACCCATAAATGGCTCAACAACAATATGATCGTCCTCCCGCTTCCTCAGGTTTTAGTGTAGGTCGGCTTTTGCTCTATATGGTTTTTACTGCCGGCGCCGGTGCAATTCTTTTCAATTATTATCAAAAAAACGTAAAGGAATACACCCACGACCCAGAAGAGGTAACGCTTCGGTATCAAGACCATGATTTCAAAGCGAACATAGATGAGGACAATGCACTTGCCATCCTTTCCAATCCACGTCGCTATCAGCGTGAGTTCAATGATTTAATCTATCAGGTCAATTCGCAACTAGTAAATCACACTGCGCGTCGTATGGGCTTACCAGACACTTTGCGCGTAAGAGCATTGGAGCAATACAAAGACATACATCCACAGATCAAAGAAATGTATTGGAAGGACTTCGTTACGATTAAAGACACAACTTCCAATCTCTATCAACAATGGTACAATAACGAATATCAATCTGCCACTGAAGCAGTCAATATTGTCGCTTCAAAATACACCTGCTTTTTCATCAATCAGATTTTCGATACGGTTTTAAAGACTAAAGAAGGGCGCATATTTATTAAAGGAAAAAAAATCAATACTCCTTGTGGCGTCGCATTAACCGAAGCATTGGCGCCCATGATGGCTAAATTGAAAGAGCGAGCTGCGATTGATGATTTCACGTCAAGTGAAGGAATGATTGAAGAGCGCGTCGAGAGCGCCATTGCCGAATTGGCAACTATGGAAGTACGAGACAAAAAAGGATTGAGCAAACGACTTCAAACCAAGGTCTTCGGATTTGAGGTTTCTTCAACCGATGTGCAGGTCTCAGCCATCAGCATGATGAAAGTTGGATTTAAACTTGATCGCTATTTTGACGTAACCTTAGATAAGAAGCGAAAAAAGTTAGTAGTTACCCTTCCCGAACCAGAGATTTTATCTCATGAAGTGTATCCAAAGTTTGACAAATTGGACGTGGGTTGGTTGAGAGAAGTAGAGAATATTGAATTGAACAAAAATATCAACGCTTTACGCATTGCTTTCCGAGAAGACGCCAATCAGAGCGATATTTTCGATAAGTCGAAAACGCAGGCAAAGGGTTTGATGGATTTGCTTTTAACACCCGTAGTTGGGCAGTTGAATGGTAAATATGCCCTCGAAGTTCGTTTTAAACAAATAGATTTACAACCTTTGGGCAAACCGGCACCTGATGTGCCAACCATCGGCGAGGAGCGAAAAGTTTCCAGTGCCGGTTTGATTGACTTAAATGATTAGAGTATAGACGATTCGTGAATCGTCTTTTTCGCAATTTGAATAGACGATTCATGAATCGCCTATACCAAGATTGAAATTGAATTCGAATTCTCCCAATCAGATAAAACTAAATATTAAAACACAATTCTTTGAATTTTTACGAATTAGGTCTTATCGACGAAGTGCTTGATGGATTAGATGCGATGGGTTTTACGACTCCGACGCCGATACAAGAACAAGCAATTCCATCTATTTTGGAAGGGAAAGACATCTTAGGATGCGCGCAAACTGGCACCGGTAAGACTGCTGCCTTCTTACTCCCTGTCTTAGATTTATTGACGGGTTCCGCCACTACTTCTATTGATGCATTGATTTTAGTGCCGACTCGCGAGTTGGCTATGCAAATTGATCAGCAGGTGATGGGGCTTTCTTATTTCTGTAACGTTAGCTCGATTCCTATCTATGGAGGACGGGATGGGCACTCCTTTAACAGAGAGAAAAAGGCATTGATTCAGGGCGCGAATATCATCGTAGCAACTCCCGGACGTTTGATTGCTCACCTCCAGATGGGCTATGTCAAAACCAAACAATTGAAGTTTTTGATACTCGACGAAGCAGACAGAATGCTCGATATGGGTTTCAAAAGTGACCTCGATAAAATCATTAGTTACTTGCCTAAGGATCGGCAAAACTTGCTGTTCTCAGCGACCATGCCGAATGAAATCAGGAAGTTTTCAAAAACGATTTTGAAAGATCCGGTTTCTATCAACTTAGCGGTTTCGAAACCTGCGAAGAATATTTTGCAAGCAGTTTATGAAGTCAATGATAATGGCAAATTGCGATTGCTAAGTCATCTGCTAAAGCAACAGAAAGATAAACTCATCCTGATTTTCTCCTCCACAAAAGCGAATGTGAAAAACATCGCTTCGGAGTTGAAAAAAGTCGGCTTAAATATAGATGAAGTCCACTCCGACCAAAGTCAAGAAAATCGGGAAGAAGCCTTAAGGCAATATAAAAACGGAACGCTCAAAGTGCTGGTCGCAACAGATGTCCTCTCACGGGGGATTGATGTAAAAGGAATCGACCTCGTCGTCAATTACGATGTGCCACGTGATCCAGAAGATTACATCCATAGAATTGGTCGGACGGCTCGCGCCGACACCAGCGGTATGGCTATCACTTTCGTAAATGGTAAAGACCTTCGCAAGATGAAAGCCATCGAACGTATGATGGAGCAAGATGTGCGAAGAATGGATATACCCGAAGGCATTGGCGTAAAAGGCGGCATTACTGAAGAACGTGGGGGTGGATACGGCGGCGGCGGAAGAGGTCGAGGCGGTGGAAATCGAAACCACCGAGGTGGCGGAGGCGGAGGTCGTGGACGTGGAAGAAATCAAGGTGGCAATAGCTCCCGCTCCAACAACTCAAGAAATAGAAACAACAACGGAAACGGTCAACAAAAGAAAAAGTAGTTTTCTAAATCGTTGGAAATGAGAAAGTCATGCACTTCCTCATTTTCGGCGGAAGCCGCTATGAAAATTAAAATCTGAGCATCTTTCATCTCGCTCAAAACCTCAAATTTTTCCAACTCCACATCGTAGATTTTGTGACCAATCTTTTTTGGATTGTTGGTCACCCATTTGAATTTTATTTGGTTTTTGGTTAATCTCATAGATTTACCCCCTCCGCCCCCTGAAGGGGGGATGTCTTCGACGTTGATGTTGGGAGAAATGTGCCCGGAGGGTTCCCCCTTCAGGGGGTGGAGGGGGTCTTCCCTTTCAGAAAAATACCTGGCAGCTAATTTCCCTTTTTTCCCAGCCCCCCAAATCACTAATGGCTTATCTGCTTCTCTATCTAATTTTGAAAAATAATGCAGCTTCAAGTCCAAAAATCGATTATCTGCATAGTTGTCATCATTGCGCGAAGTTCGATTCGGATGATCTCTCCACAAGTGTATAACTTCCTGAATTACAGCGACTTGCAGCTTGTTTTGATAAAATCGAAAACACAAATCATAATCTTCTGGGTAGCGATTAGAATCGAAACCACCACATTTGGCGAAAGCCGAACGAGTCGCCATCCAGCAAGGGGAGGGGATAACGCATTCTTTATAGATTTCTGAAAAGTGGGCATTTCTCAAAGTCAGATGATTAAGCCATTTCTCATATTTTTGATAACCATCTCCTAATTCCTCTTTCGAGAAATATTGAACCATCCCCGTCGCCAAATCTCTTTTGGAACGAACCAATGATTCTTTCAATAATTTCAATTTTCGTGGAGTCATCAAGTCATCCGCGTCCATGCGCGTGATGAAGTTTCCAGACGAATTTTGATAACCAGTTTGGAG
>CALCJP010000011.1 GCA_937967625.1 uncultured Saprospiraceae bacterium | reverse complement strand
CCCTCATTTTGAGTATCAATGCGTGCGATGATAGCATGGCGGTTTTCCGCTTTCGCTAAATGGATGAGTTGCTTCACGAGTAGTCGCCCAATACCTCTGCCATGAAAATCATTGTTGACATAGACCGAATGCTCCACCGTGAAGCGATAGCCCACCCGTTTGGCGAAAGCCGAATAAGAGCCGTAACCCACCACCTGCTCGCCAATAGTCGCCACCAATACCGGAAATCCATCATTCCGTAGGCTCTCAAACCAATTTACCTGAACCTCCAAGGTGTTTGGCTCGTAGCTATAATTAGCAGTCGTATGAAGGATTTCATGATTGACCAATTCCAATATTGCCGGAATATCCTCCAAAGTTGCATGCCGAATGATTGGCTGATTCATACTGATTCGTAAGTTTATAATTAGCAGTTAGGTCAAAAAAGCAGCATTTTTTTAACAAATCCTTCATTTGTAAAAAATATCTGCTACTTTTATAGAGTCAAGCAAATGGCTGAACGCCAACCAGTTATATCTCAATTCCAAAATTCCAATCCATATACTGTTTCAAAAAAACCGACTGGTCTATTTGCTGGCGAGAATATTCAATGAAGTTCATTAAGAATGGAGTTTAGATTCGACTTTGTAGCTTAAAATCTATTTTTAAACAACTTCAATTTGTAAATGTTGCTGTCTGCCCCTGCGCGGCGACTACAACCCTCTGACAATGAAAGTTCCAATTTGGATCTTAATGCCGCTATTCTTTTGTGTTTTTCTGAATACAATTTCGGGTCAGTCATGTGCGCCTTCTGACGGAGCGCCTGGACCTTATATTTGCTATCCATACATCACGAGCCTCTCGGCTTCAACTGCTAATTTTTCAAAAGATTTTACGCCTTCCGGATTTTGTGGAACTGTCGAAAACAACGGCTGGTTTTCTTTTGCGCCCTGTCAAAGCTCGGTGGTTTTTAGTGTCATCACCAACAGTTGCGAAAACAATCAAGGACTGGAAGCAGCTATTTTTGATCGCCAGTTCAATTTGGTTTCAAATTGCTATTCATCAGGCGGTCTGATGCTCGGAGGCAATGTCATTGCCAATGGACTGACGCCGGGGCAAATTTACTATTTCATGGTGGATGGTTATGATGGAGATGAATGTGATTTTGTCATAACTGCCTCTGAGGGGGTTGCCCCTCTGGACAATGAACCTCCGCTCCAGCAGCCCGGCTATATCATCGGTCAAGCCGAAATTTGCAATGGAAATATTTCTGAATACACCATTGTGCCGCCTGTTTGTCAGTCGATTAGTTTAAATGCTTGCCCACTCCCCAATTTATCTGCCTATTATGATACGACCTACATTTGGGATATGCCTACTGGCGCCACTCTTTTGCAAACGAGTGGACGAACAGCGACCATAAGTTGGGATGATTTCCAAGAAGGCTCAATTAGCGTTACGATGGAAATCATCGACCTCCAAAATGGTTGCGACGCCTGTCCCGGAGGAATGCCTGACTACGCCTGTTCGTCTGTTATCGATGATTTAGAAATCAATATAAAAGACCCTTATTTTCAGCAATTGCCCACTGTGCAACTGTGCGAAGGAGAGTGTTTCGACATGGGAGGAAAATCCTATTGCGAACCTGGCAATTATCAAGAAACCTTTACTGCGATAGATGGCTGTGATAGCATTGTCGCGTTCGATATTTATATTTTTCAAAACCAAACTGTTCGGCTGTCTGACCGTTTTTTGTGTCCAGGTAGTTGCCTTCTTGAAGCAGGGGAGCAGTTTTGCGAAGCAGGCGAATATCAAATCCATCTCAATTCTGCCAATGGTTGTGATAGCATGATTATTTTTGAAATATTCATGCTTGAAAGCTCTTTCGAGCAAATGCCCGATGTCAACATTTGCGAAGGCGAATGCTACGAAATCAACGGGCAGACATTTTGCGAAAGCGGAAGATATGAATTAGACCTGACGGCTGCCAACGGCTGCGACAGCATCGTTCAGTTTGATCTGACTGTCGTCAAAAAATCACAAACCAAACTCCCCCTCGTCCAAATCTGCGAAGATGATTGCTACGACTTTGAAGGCACTCGCTACTGCGAAGAAGGCACCTACGAAATCATAAAATCCAACCAATTCGGCTGCGATAGTATCATTCAATTGGAAATTGCCATTCGACGAAAGTCGCAAACAAAACTGCCTCTCATAGAAATTTGTGAGGATGACTGCTACGACCATGAAGGCACTCGCTACTGCGACGAAGGTATTTATGAAATCATCAAATCTGACCAAAATGGCTGTGATAGTATCTTGCTGCTCGAAATAAAGAAATTACAAAAAAGCACGACCACCTTGCCCGCACAGACCCTCTGCGAAGGCGACTGCTTTGAAATCAATAATACCCAATATTGCCAAAGTGGCACTTATCAGATCAATCTGCAAAATCAAGCAGGTTGTGATAGCGTCGTCACTTTTGAAGTAAAAATCAGAACGTTGGAATTGAACATTCCGCCTTCTATTTTACTAACGCCTACTGAGCCTACTTATCAACTCGAACCACGACTCAACGGCAGTTTAGAAAACATAAAAGTAGAGTGGAGTGGCTTCGATCAGCCTTCCGGCGCTTTCGCACAAACGCTCGATTCAGAAGGCATTTTTGTGCTAAATCTAACTGATACCATAGTGGGTTGTAGTACTTCTGATACCATCCAAGTGTATCGTCTATATCAGCCATGCAAAGAAGGCGTTTTCATCACTGCCGCACCCCATTGCCAATCTGCGCCATTTATTTGCGGAGAGTTTTTGAATGGTTTCTGCATGGAGATGGACTCCTTCCCGCTTTTCACCCTTTCGGGAAATATCCAATCCATCATCAACGATTCTATCGAAAATCCGAAGTGGATTCGGTGGTCACCTTGTGCCGACACCGCCGTCTTTAGAATTGCAATCAAAGAGAGCTATCGCAACAAAGGCTTAGCGCTTTCAGTAGTGAGTACTTCCGATTGCGAAAATTACACCCCCATTATCAATAGCTATCCGATTGCTCCAAAAACCGTAGAAATTATTGAAATACCTGACCTGATTCCAGGAGAGATTTATTACTTCCTCCTCGATGGTATAGACAAAGACATTTGCGAATTGCAAGTAGAAATCGTCAAAGGCATCAGCGAAGATCCGCTCGAATGGCGCATGATCACCCCTCCTCAGATCACTGGAGATCGATCTTTTTGTCCGGGCGAAGCGCAGACCCTCACGGTGGTGCCACCAGTCTGTGAAGTAACCCTAAATGGATGTAGCTTCAATTCAAGTCTCATTCATGCCAAGCCCACCAACATCAGATGGCAACTCCCTTCCAATGCCAGAATCATTGGCGATTCAACGGGTAGTTCAATTGAAGTGATATTTGACGAAAGTTCATTGCTTAAGCAAGGGGAGGAGTATCTGCCCAATGGTGTCCTTTTGACAGGTTCGATTGGGGTTCGATTGGAAACATCTATTCAATTGCCCGACGGCGTGCTTTGCACCAATGAGGACAAGTGTTCCTTCTCTGAGCAATTAGAAATCGAAGTCAAACATGAATTAAATGAACTCCCTGCTATCGACATTTGCGGAGATTCCAATTACGCATTTTGCGGAAAACAAATAAATGAAAGTAAAGTCGCGATCTGTAGAGAGGGGTGTAGTACCACGATTCAAAGAGTAACTGTCCATCAGCCACGAAAGGTAGATCATGGATTCCAAAGGCTCTGTCCCAACACCTGCTACACGATGCCTATCACCGGCATAGAGCTTTGCAAAGCAGGCCGACATACGATCCCTATTACAGATAAATGTGAAGGCACCGAATCGGTAGTCATCGATTTTTATGATAAAGCACCAATCGTCACTGGCCCCACTCTCGAAGAATGCAATTTCTTGCAAACCAGCTATCAAGTTACTTTTGATATTTTAGAAGGCACGATGCCTTACTCAATCGACGGCACTGCCATCAACGGAAAGACCTTTACCTCTCAACCGATTCCGAGCGGCGAGGCGTATATTTTTGAGATAACTGATTCCAATATTTGCGACGAACAAACTTTTGTGGAAGGTCGGTATGTGTGCGGGCCGACTTGTACTTCCAGAGCAGGCACAATGCAATCTTCAGTGCTAAATGTTTGCTCCAACGAAATGGCTGAACCAATGCATCATCAAAATATCTACCTCGACTCCGACGACGGTTTAGAGTACTTTTTACACACCAATCCGTCTGATGAATTGGGTCAAATCATTGCCCGAAAGGGCGTCAATGAATTTGAGTTTGATGCCAATACAATGCAGCATGGCGCTACCTATTACGCCTCCGCTGTGGTTGGAACGCTTGTCAGTGGCGAAATTGATTTGAATGATCCATGTCTATCTGTGGCTCCAGGTCAACCAGTTGTTTTTCATGAGCAACCGACCATTGACATTGCCGACACGTTTAAGTTGACTTGCGTCAAATCCGAAATCACTCTATCTGCCGCGACGCTCAATGAGGATGTGACTTATTATTGGATTTTGCCAAATGGCACTACTCAATTGAGTCCCTATTTGCTCGCTACTGAGCCAGGGCAATTCGAATTCAAATCAGTCAGTGCAGCAGGTTGCTCTTTCTCCAAAACGATTACAATTGTCGAAGACTACGAAATGCCAATTGCTGAAGCAGGCACTGAAAAAGAATTGATATGTACCCAGCCTTCCGTGATTTTGGATGGCTCGAATTCTTCCGAGGGAGATCAGTTTAAGTATGAATGGACGACGCCAGATGGTATCATCCTTTCGGGAAAATACACACTCAACCCACGCACCGATCAGCCCGGTATTTATTTCCTTTCGGTAAAAAATATAGATAATGGTTGCCACACTATCGACTCCGTTGAGGTAACTCAATCAGAAGAGGTGATTCGCAACGCGACATTCAACATCCGCTATCCTACTTGCCACGACGCTCACGATGGCGTGATTGAAGTTCATGGTGTGCAAGACGGTACGCCGCCTTATGAATATTCTTTTGATGGAGCAGATTTTTCTACCAATCCAACTTTCAGTTCGCTACAAAGTGGCACTTATGAAATTTTGATTAGAGACGCTAATGGCTGCATGAAGCAACGCCAAATTGAGTTGCCAGAACCACCGCCCGTTTCAGTCGAATTGGGTGATGACATTTTCATTACTTTGGGTGAGCAGATCATGCTTACTGCCGCCACCAACATCCTTCCGACTAAGGTCGAATGGTGGAACAACAGCGGCGAAACCCACAGCCGCGAGCATGACTGGATTGTCCAACCAACCGAATCAGGAACTTACCAAGTGCGCATTGAGGATAACAATGGCTGCTTTGACGAAGATCAAATTCAAGTCATTGTAAAAGAATCGGCGGTCTTTATCCCAAGCGCCTTCTCTCCAAACAATGATCAGAAAAATGATTTCTTTACTGTTTACGCGGGAGAGAGTGTCAAACAAATCACAGGTTTGAAAATCTACAGCCGCAACGGCGAGCTGGTTTTCGAAAACACGAATTTTACTCCCAATGAGGAGCAACTTGGATGGGACGGTTTTTTCAGAGGCAAGAAGATGTTGCCTGCTGTTTTTGCCTACGTCGTTGAGGTTGAATTTATCAACGGAGATGTCAAAGCGTTTAGAGGAGATTTGACTTTGATACCATAACCTTCTAACTTTTTTCTAACTTTTCCCTCTGGAAAAATTGTCTTTTTTCAAAAAAAATTATCTTTGCGCTCCTTTTCCGCGAAGGCGGAGAAATTTATTGAAAAACTTAGCGGGTGTGGTGAAATTGGTAGACACGCTAGACTTAGGATCTAGTGCTTCACGGCTTGGGGGTTCGAGTCCCTCCACCCGCACACATCGTTTGAAAAGTTGAAGGTTCAATGTTCAAGGTTTGATCAAAAAATGATTTGAACTTTGAACTTTCAACATTCAACTTTCTTCCGACAAAGCAACGAATTCACTCAACTCTTAACGGACCCACCGGTTATTTACGTTGCAATAAAAATTTACACTTCAACTTCATAAGAAACTATGTCAAAAATTACTCGGGAAGACATCGGAGCACAACACGCAAAATTGACAGTTGTGTTAGAGCAGGCTGACTATGCGCCCAAATACAATTCCGAAATAAAGAAAATTGCAAAAACAGCTCAAATTAAGGGTTTCCGTAAAGGAAAAGTACCGACTTCTTTTTTAAAGAAGGTACATGGTGAATCCATTTTGGCAGATGTAGTTTTTGAAAGCATCAGCCGCGAGATGAATGAGTATCTCGAAAAGGAAAATATCTCATTGGTCGGTAGTCCGATTCCTGCGGAAAATACTCAGATTTCTATTTCTCCGGTCACTTTAGTGGATTACACCGTAGCTTATGAAATCGGTATTTTGCCTGAGTTGGACCTCAAAGGAATCTCGAAGAAAGACAAAATCGAAACCTATGATGTGGCAGTGCCGCAAGATTGGGTAGATGCTGATATTGATAGGTTCAAAAAGCAAATGGGCGAGCGTAAAGAAGTTGAAGAACCCATCATGGAAGGCGACGTCTTCAAGGTGAAAGCTGTAGAGAGCGGCAAGAAAGATGGTTTGGAAGTCGAGTTCGATATCTTTTTCAACTCATTGACCGATGAGGCTAAGGATACCTTCAATGGCAATAAAAACGGTTTTTCCACGAAAGTGAATGTCTTTGAGTTGGAAGAAGGCATGACCGAAAAGTCAGTTCGAAAATACCTCTTAAATTTAGAAGATGACGATGAAAGAGAGGTAGGACAGGAGTTTGATGTAACCATCCAAAGCGTAACGCGAATCTTTCCTGCGGAATTAAATGAGGAAAATCTCAAACAGGTTTTTGGACCTGAATCAAAAGCAACCAACGAAGCAGAAGCGCGCGAGCAATTGCAAGAATATGTAAAAGACAGCTTCAAAAATGGCTTAGATAACTTGTTCATCACGGAAGTAATGGATCATATTTTAGCAAAAAATCCACTCACGCTACCGGAAGAGTTTTTTAAAAAATGGCTGACCTTCGAATCGCGTCAACAGCAAAGAGCTGCTCCTTCCGACGAGCAAATCCAAAGCGAAAAAGAAAACTTCATCAGAAGAACGATTATCAATAAATTGATTGAGGACAACGAAGTCCAAGTAGAAGAAGTACCACTTCGCGAAGCGCTCAAAAAGAAAGTTAGCGGCATGATGCAAGGACAACGAATGGACCCTTCATTTTTGGACACGATGGTGGACAACATCTTAAAAAGCGACCAATACCGCGATTTTGTCAATGAAGCTATCAACGAAGTAGCGATGGTGGAATTGACCAAAAAATTAAGAGATCAGTTCAAATTAGATGTAAAATCAATTGATTATGATACCTTCAAGGCGAAAATGGAAGCCTTGAATGCGCGCTTCAAACCCGCTGAACCGACACTCGAAGATTTGACCAACACTGCCGAGGGCGATGATGACGAAGAGGAGGAAGAAGAAGTGTCTTCAGAAGCGATTTTCGAGTAGGCCGGCTTTTTTCGCCCTTTCGGGCAAATGGCTTACAGAACCAATTCGCGCTTAATGCGTTTTAGAAAAGATACCCGTCAAAAACGGTTTCACACTAAAATTTTAACCTTCTTTGATGAGACTTGTGGTTAGATTTAAAATTTGATTTTATTGACCAAAAGGGAAAAAAAGTCAAATTTTGGAGCTGACATAGTTCATAGGGCTTGACAAAGAATCAACATGAAGTTTATGTTTGACAAAAAAGAATTTTTAAAATACGCGAATAAACACATGGGCATGAGTACCATGCACGTGGAAGATTATATTGAAAAAACCACTCCTCAGTTCCCAAATGTTCAGGGCTTCACTCCCTACGTAATCGAAGAGCGCCCAATGCACGCACAGGCATTGGACGTTTTCTCTCGATTGATGATGGATCGCATCATTTTCTTGGGCGTCGGTATTGACAACTATGTCGCCAATGTCGTTCAGGCACAATTGCTTTTCATGGATTCCGTTGACCCAAAACGCGACGTACAAATGTACATCAACAGTCCAGGTGGCTCCGTAACTGCTGGTTTAGGAATGTATGACACCATGCAATATATCTCGCCTGATGTAGCGACGATTTGTACTGGTATCGCTGCCTCAATGGGTGCAGTGCTTCTGACTGCCGGAACAAAAGGAAAACGTACTTGCTTGGAGCATGGACGAGTGATGATTCACCAACCAATGGGCGGTATGCAAGGACAAGTTTCTGACATGGAGATCAATTATAAGTTGATTAAGCGCATGCAAAAACAACTGTACGATATATTGGCTGACCACACTGGACAACCTTACGAAAAAATCGAAGCAGACTGCGACCGTGACAAGTGGTTGGAAGGACAAGAAGCAAAAGAATATGGTCTGATCGACGAAGTATTAGTGCCAAGTAAAAAAGGTAAAGCAAGCTAAGTTACCTTTCTGAAATAGGACAAAACGGAGGTTCAAATATCCAATTCATATATTTGAACCTCTTTTTTTGAGAATACAGATATACCTAAAAATAAATGCTAAGAAATAAACAAAATTTTAGATGCTCTTTTTGCGGAAGAGACAAAGCAGAAACCCTACTGCTCATCGCTGGTATCGAAGGGCATATTTGTGAAACCTGCGTGGAGCAAGCCGTTCAGATAGTCGAAGAAGAGCTCTATCAAGGCAAACGCAAAAAAGAAAAAAAAGAAGGGAAAGCATCTAAAGCAAAAGCGTTCAAGTTTCCTAAAAACATGAACCCCAAATTCATCAAAGAACACTTAGACAAATATGTGATTGGGCAAGATGAAGCAAAGAAATTCCTTTCTGTTGCAGTCTATAATCATTACAAAAGGTTGGGGCAAAAATCAGATGATGTCGAAATCGAAAAGTCAAATATCCTTTTCGTGGGGCATACTGGAACTGGTAAAACATTGATGGCGAAAACCATCGCTCGAATGCTTAATGTGCCATTTGCGATTGTCGATGCGACTGTTTTTACTCAGGCAGGCTATGTCGGAGAGGATGTGGAAAGCATGTTGAGTCGATTATTGTCAGTATGTGATTATGATGTCGATGCTGCCGCACGAGGCATTGTTTACATTGATGAAATAGATAAGATTTCACGGAAGTCAGATAATCCATCTATCACGCGTGATGTGTCGGGAGAAGGCGTGCAGCAAGCGATGTTGAAGATGTTGGAAGGCACCGAAGTAAACGTCCCACCACAAGGCGGTCGTAAACACCCCGAACAAAAAATGCTCAATGTCAAAACGCATAACATCCTCTTCATCTGTGGAGGTGCTTTTGATGGCATTGAAAAAAATATCGCTCGTCGTGTCAACACGCAAGTCATTGGCTTCAAAGACAAAGACGCTGATTTAATTGACAAAGACAATCTCTTAAAATACATCAGCCATCAAGACTTAAAGTCATTTGGTTTGATTCCTGAATTGGTCGGACGTCTGCCGGTGCTCACCTACCTTGAGCCATTGGACGTGACCACGCTGCGACGTATTTTGGTGGAACCCAAAAACTCTCTCATCAAGCAGTATGAAAAACTATTTGAGTTGGAGGGCATCAAATTGAAATTCGAAAAAGACGCCATACAGTTCATTGCAGAAAAAGCATTGGAATATAAATTAGGGGCACGTGGACTTCGCTCCATCTGCGAAGCTGTGATGACCGACGCCATGTTCGAATTGCCTTCGCAAAAAGATGTGGATGAATTTGTGGTCACTAAAGCTTATGTGCTGGAGAAACTGAGCCATTCGAGAGTGACACAGCAGTTGCGGGCCGCTTAGTTTTTTCTGCCTTTCGGCAAATGTCATAACATAAAAAATGCTCCACAACCTGAGGTTGTGGAGCATTTTTTATTTCCCGAAAGGGAGAAATGATCCCACAAAAACTGCGAAGCATTTCAAAATTTCGCTTTTTACGCCTTTCGGCAAATAACCCTATTTAGCGAAAGCGAAAAAATGAAATGCACCCAAAAACTGCGAAGCAGTTAAATATGAATAACCACAGGTAAAACCTGTGGATCAAAAGCGACGAGTGTGCCAACCCCTAAAAGGGGTTGAATTACATTATCAATCAAAGCAGATATCGCTCCTCATACTCCACCCCATGCTCTTTCAACAACGCAATATACTCCTCTCGAAAAGAAACCTTTTTATGATGTTCCTTCTGATTTTTGATGTAATTGATTAATCTATCCTTCGCCTCAAAAGAATAGGTGAAGGCTCCATAACCGACCTGCCAACCATTAAATTTTGGAAAAATCATTTCCTTCTTGATAAATTCAGAGGAAGAAAGTTTGATGTCTTTGACCAAATCAGACAAAGCAATTGAGGGATGTAAATGAGTCAAAATATGGAGATGATCTTCGACGCCATTAATTCTATATAATCTACATTTTTTATTTTTGAAAACACCCCAAATGTAACGGTAAAGCTTTTCCTGGTTCTCTTCAAGAAGAGTGGGTTTTTTGTCTTTGGTAGAAAAGACGATTTGATAGAGGATTTGGGTATAAGTACTCATAGTTTGGTTTTTATTATGAAGGACGCTCAAAGTATCAAAACTGCGAAGCAGTTAAATATGAATAACCACAGGTAAAACCTGTGGATTTTAAATGTCTAATTTGACAACCCCGAATGGGGTTGAATCAATCATCGTTTCATATTCAACCCCTTTCGGGGTTGGCAGACGCTGACTTTATTATGCCACAGGTTTCACCTGTGGTTATTCATATTTAACCGCTTCGCGGTTACAATTAAGGGACATCCGCAATCAATCAATCATCCTCAGTTATTTCCAAATCAATCTAAAAACAAAGCATTCGAAAACAACAACTTCCCATTATACCAAAACGCCCTAAACAACGGATCATCAATCATATAGTAGATTTTGCCGCTGCCCTTATTCTCGACGCCGAAAGAGAGCGTGTTGGGCAATTCCTTCGCATACTCACTGCCAATGAAACCTGATTTTTTCACATTAGGAGCGACGACGCCGACGTTCCATCCGCTCTCTAATTTTGGATATTTGGAGGTGTAGGTTTTTAAGGAATAGTAAGAACTACCGATTCCAAATGCCAGCGGATGGGTGGCGTCCATATTTAATTTGACGATGGCGCCGGGGGTACCATTAGAGATATGAGAGCGGTCATTTTGTGCATAAGGCGTTGCCTTTCTTACAGGCGCAGTGCCACTATCTGGCTTCTTTAACGCAAAGCCTTCTTTGTCTGCCAACTTCGCATTGGCGCTTCCGATGGCAATTAATTTGCCGCCGCCAGCAACCCATTCATTTATTTTTTTGAGGAGATTGTCATTCAATTTATAGTAGCCTTCCGGCAAAATGAGGACATTATAATTCGTAAAAGTTCCGCTTTCCAGTTGAGACATTTTTAGGGCAGTAAAAGGATAGTTCAATTCACTCTCGAAGTAGTGCCAGACAAAACCATAGGAATGGTTATTCACCTCGTCACCATATAAAACCGCCACTTTCGGCTGACTGAGCAATTGCATTTGGTCAGAGCCCAAATCCTTCCCTGTGGTGGAAAAACCACTTTGGATGGCTGCTAATTGAATCCCATATTTCGCGGAAGCGGCTTTCGTTATATTGACCCAATCTTTTTGGTAATTATCTGCTCGCGTCATCACCAGCGAACCTTCAGCAAAAGCACCGGAGTCATTAGAAAAGGCTTGTTTTGAAAACCGTGCTTTGACGCCATGCTGCATCAATTCACCCAAAAACGCGGCGTCATTGGTGCTATTCCAAGGAGCAACTAAGGCATAAGGACGGAGATTATCTGCAAGTGGTTTTGGTGCAGTTTCTTGTGGCTGATTGTCTAAATTGATTCGAAAACGATTGGTGGAAGCATACGCCTCCAAGCCAAACGCATAGGGCAATGCCCACGCCGTGATGTCATAAGTCAACGAATCAGTCAGTAATGGCTCGGGTTCCAAAAGAACTTGAGCTAAAACGGACTTGGGTTGATAGCTGCCAATTACAATATCATTTTCCGAAAGGGAGACCTTTCCAGTCGTTTGATTTTGATAATCATAGGCATTGACGGAAGTCGATTTACCTACCTCAGCATAGGCAATATCATGCCTGTCCAACAACTCCAAAAAACGCTTCACCTTGT
>CALCJP010000010.1 GCA_937967625.1 uncultured Saprospiraceae bacterium | reverse complement strand
GTAACAATCAGCGAAGCGAAACAATCAATAGCAAAGCCACGATTCCATCAAATTTTTTTTTCTTTAATTTCTTATTGATTTCTAAATAAGCAGGTTGACTATCAGGCGATTAGCTTCAATTTTATACCTTCGTTAACAGTTTTTATCAACCTTATTAATAGAATTAAAGACGTAAAAAATTATGAGAAAAAGTATTCAACTGATTACCCTATTGATTTTAGCAGGAAGTATGATGACATCTTGCGTTTCTTCCAAAAAGTTCAAAGAATTAGAAGCAGCAAAAATGTCGGTTGAAACCGCATTGTCTCAAGCTAAATCTGAGATCACAAATTTGACCACTGAGAAAGAAACTCTGATAACCGAAAAATCAGGTCTCGAAGGGCAAGTGAAACAAATCCAATCTGACTTAGCAGGTGTTCAAAAAGAAATTGCTTCCGTCAAGGAGCAAGTAACTGCTGCGCAAAAAATGGTTTCTGAAAAAGAAGCTGAAATTACTCGCGTCAGGGGAGTGGTGAGTTCTGCATTTAATGACATTCGTACTTCTGGACTTTCTGTTCGCCAAGAGGGAGATATGATTTATGTTTCTATGGCTGAGCCATTGCTTTTCAAAAGCGGATCTGCAAGAGTCAACAAGTCCGGTAAGGCAATTTTGGAGCGCTTGTCAAGTGCCATCAACAGCAACGCTGGCATGACTGTTTTGGTCGAAGGACACACAGATGATAAAAAAATCAGAGGCGGTTCTTTTAATTCAAACTGGGATTTGAGTACTGCAAGATCAGTAGCCGTCGTTAGGCAGTTAGCGAAAAATGGAGTCAGCCCAAGCAAAATGATTGCAGCCGGAAGAGGCGAGTACGACCCAGTGGCAGGCAATGATACCCCTGAGTCTCGCAAGATGAATCGTCGTGTTGAGTTTGCATTGATTCCTAAGGTAGGGACGCTTTACAATCAGTTTTAAGCACCTGATTAGTTAGATTCAGAAAAGCCGATACAAAAATGTTGTATCGGCTTTTTTTATTGGATTCAGTTGTAGGTTTTTAGTTGGATGCGTGGAGCATTTCCCGAAAGGGATTAAAGTAGTAAAAATGAAATATTACTATAATCTATTGAAATTTGAAAAAGCACTTGATTACCTTTAGTGCAATAAACTGTTTCAACTTAATCTCCTTTTTATGAAAAAAACGATTACCCTCCAGTGGGCATTTTTCATGCTCTGTTCGCTTTTAACTTCAGAATTGTCAGCTCAATTACCACCACCATGCCTCCCAACTTCGGGTGGCATACCTGCCACCGATGGACCTCCGGGCTGTTTGCTTTGTGGTCCTATCTATTCAGGAAATAATGGTGGATATGGTGCGACTCCTCCCAATCCGCCTTGTTGGTCGGTTCAAAATAATCTTTATGTTGCGGTGCTTGCAGACGCTACCGGAAATTTAACAGCTACGGTCGTGCCCTCTAACTGCCAAAATGGAAATGGGCTACATTTAGTCATTTTTGACTCTGGTCTCAATTTAGTTTCCAATTGTGATGTCGGTGGGGGAGGAGTCCCTCAATCCGTCACGGCGGGTGGTCTGACTCCCGGCGAGATTTATTATGTGATGATTGATGGTTGGGCAGGAGATGTTTGTGATTTTTTGTTGACAGTTGCAGGAAGTGAAGGAGGCTCCCCTCCTCCTCCGGCAGGACCCATTACCGCAGATCCAGATCCTCCCTACTGTCCCGGAATGACGATTTGTTATGATATTCCTCCTTTGCCAAATGTTACCTTTGAGTGGGAAGTACCTGGTAATGCCACCATCGTGAGCGGAGGAGGAGACATGGATACCCAAGTATGTGTTGAATTCAACTCTGCCGGAGGAGGAGTCATCAAAGTGACACCGATTTCTCCTTGTTTTCCCGGTATTCCAGCTATCTTGCCTGTGACGGTTTTGCCCGTATTACCAACCCTACTTCCATTGGAGAGTGTTTGTACGGATGATTTTCCGATTCAAAGGGATGGATTCACATTTTCGGCTCCCGGAGCGAACACGATCACCCTGATGAATGATAGAGGCTGTGATAGTATGGTGACCTATACCTTTATTCCACTGCCTCAGATACCCACTGTAATTGATACTTTTATATGTCACGGAGAAACACTTACTATTGGAAACACTGACTTTGATTCCACAGGAAGTTATCGCTTTGAGTTAGGCGCACCTTTTTTTCAAGAAAATGGCTGCGATAGTTTAGTCATTCTTTCTTTACAGGTTATCGAACCAGTGGCGCAAATCGCACCCCCCGGCACTTTAGATTGTACCCCCAATGCCTCGGTGACCTTAGACGGTGGCGGCTCTTCAAGTGGCAATAATATCTCCTACCAATGGACTACCAACAATGGAATGCTCACGCCCCCGCTCAATCAACAAACCGTGCAGGCAACAGCGGCAGGCACCTACGTTTTGGCGGTCAGCCAAACCAATGCGGCTGGAACCGTGACTTGTGTCGAAACCGATACCATAGAAGTCGTTCAGCAAGGGGTGCCACTTGCCCAACCCGTCTTTACCAATAGCCCCGATGAGGTTTGCGCCGCAAGTATGCACACGTACAGCATAAGCCCCGTTGCCAATGCCACTGGCTATGTTTGGACAGTCCCAAATGGAGCGACATTTAGCGGAAGCGGCACCTCTATCGATGTGAATTTTGGAACCGCCGTCGCAGGCACAGTTTGCGTCACTGCAACGGGTGATTGTAGTGATTCGCCACCCGCGTGTGTCACCATAACCATCAGCCCCAATCCGATAGCGAGATTTACAGCGGATTCCCCCATTTGCATCAATGATCCGACTTCCGTCGAATTTACAGGCACCGCGGGCACTAACGCCACTTACAATTGGAATTTCAATGGCGGAATGCCCGCTACCGTCACTGGTCCCGGCCCGCATTCCATTATATGGAATTCTCCAGGCACTAAAACCATCACGTTGACTGTCGATGAAAACGGCTGCGGTTCCAATCAAGCAAGTGAGACGGTTTTGGTAGAACCAGAATTGGCGATGCCCGTGATCAGCTGCACCTCCACCACAACCAGCGTCACCTTCTCTTGGAATCCAGTGCCCGGAGCAACGGATTACACCGTAACAGTAGGCACGAATCCGCCAGTAACCCAAACCACGACTACCATCACTGAGACAGGTCTGACCCCCGGTCAAACGGTCAATATCAGCGTCGTTGCCAATGGCACCACCGCTTGTGGCACCAGTATGAACACTTCCAATTGCGTGGCGCAAAATTGCGCTCAAGTAAGTTTGAATATAGATGCAGTACCTTCCATTTGTCGCGACCCCAATACTGGGACCATCCAACTCACTGCCAACCCGACAGGCGGCACAGGTGGCGGCACCTTCACTTGGTCAGGCACGGGCGTTTCCCCGGCAGGGGTATTCGATCCTCAAAATGCCAGTGCAGGCATCAACGTCATCACCCTCGAATATGTGGAAGGCACCTGCGACTATCGCGAGCCACTCAATATCACCGTCAATGACATACCCGACGCGAGTTTCACCTTCAATTCGCCCATCTGCCTTTCGGCAAATGCCAATATAACTTACACCGGTTCCGCTTCCGCGAATGCCAATTATACATGGGACTTTGACGGCGGAACAGTCGTAAGTGGCACAGGACAAGGACCTTACGAAATTAATTGGTCAGCAGCAGGCACTCCATCCATTTCACTAACTGTCGAAGAAAATGGTTGTACGTCCAATCCAAATGTGCAATCCATTCAGGTTGATGATGAATTACCACAA
>CALCJP010000009.1 GCA_937967625.1 uncultured Saprospiraceae bacterium | reverse complement strand
CACCAAAGAGTTGCTTAGTTCGGTTTTGGCGGGGCAATATCCAACTCATTTTACAAAAGGAAATTTTAATAATCACATCGGTGTGCCTTTGACACTTTTGGCAATGCCTCAAGGCACTGAAGTGGCAGTCATCGAGATGGGTGCCAACCATGTCGGCGAAATTGATTTCCTCTGCCGCATCGCCGAACCGACTCATGGTATTATCACAAATATCGGTCGCGCGCACCTCGAAGGTTTTGGAGGAATTGAAGGCGTTAAAAAAGGAAAATCTGAATTATATCGCTACCTACAAGAAAAACCGGGGATGATTTTCGTCAATAAAGACGAGCCGTTTTTGGAGGAGTTGGCGGCTAAAAATTCACCCAAATTACTCTATCTGCGAAGCGAACGCTCTAACCTTGATGTGGAACCGTACGAAACTATTTTGCTATCTGATAAGCCATTTTTGAAAATCTCTTTTCGCGGCTATGATAGTGAAATGGTTGAAATTCAAAGCCAACTTATCGGCGAGTACAATTTCAATAACATTATGACGGCAGTTTCAATCGGACGCTATTTTAAGGTGCCGATTGCGGTAATGAAAAACGCGATTGAAAATTATGTACCTTCCAATAATCGCTCGCAGTTGGTTCAGAAAGATTCGAATACTTATATCCTTGACGCTTACAATGCTAACCCAACAAGCATGCGCCACGCACTTACTAATTTTTCAAAAATGGAAGCGAATCAGCGCGTAGCAATAATTGGCTCCATGCTCGAATTGGGCGAATACGCTGACGCAGCGCATGAAGAAATTGCCGCTTACGCAGAAAGTCTTTCTTTGGATCAGGTGGTTTTAATAGGGAAGGAATTCGAGTCTGCTGCCATGAAAAACGACCTACCTCATTTTGAAAATACAGAGCAATTGAAGTCTTGGCTCGCTGCCAAAGACTTTGAAAATACGCACCTTTTACTGAAAGGATCGAGGGGGATTGGGTTGGAGAAGGTTTTAACTTAGAACTTTTACTAAACGAAAAAGCCAGTTTTTTCGTTTAACTTTGTCATAAACACATTTTTATATGACAGCTACCAGAGCATTTGATGAAGTAATTGATTTTCTTGCTGGGCATGATCCTCAGCGAGTAATTGATTTTCATCCATCTGAGAAAACACAAGATCGAGTCGAACTGCTCCTACATAAAAAACGAGAAGACACACTCACAGATTCTGATAAAAGCGAATTAGAATATTTCTTAATGTTGGAACACATAATGAGAATGGCTAAAGCCAAAGCGATGAAAAGTCTTCAAAAATGAGTCGTTACATTGCCACCAAAGTCAAAAAGTTGGTTGCTGAAAGAGCTAACCCCAAAGGCTCGGGAGCTTCTGAACTTATAACCAGTAGGTTGACTATTTAGACTTATTGGAAGCGGAATGTGGATTTCATTTTTCGCTTTTGCTAAATAACATTGTCTGCCGAAAGGCTAGCCTCGAATTTGCTTCGGGAGCAAACAAAGTAAAATTTTGAAATACACCTCATTTTAGGAACCCAAGGTATTTTAGTTGCTTTTCCGAAATAATATTTGAATGTATAATCACTTCGTATGAAAAAATACCTTCTCTTTTTGTCTCTAATGACAACGATAGGCGCTTTTGCGCAACATGATCACCCACACTTCACACGCCAAGATACATTACGAGGAACGGTCACTCCAGAGCGAGATTGGTGGGATTTGACCCACTATGACCTTTCTATGGAGGTCAATCCAAAGGATAGCACCCTTTCGGGAAATAACGTGATCTCGTACAAAGTACTGCGAGAAGCGAAGGTTATGCAGCTTGATTTGCAAGAACCGATGCGCATCACGAAAGTGACCCAAGGGCGCAAAAAACTAAAAGTGCGAAAAGAAGGGAATGCGCATTTCATCCGAATGAAAAAGAGGCAGAAGGTAGGGGCAATTAATACTATCACTGTCTATTATGAAGGTAACCCCGTAGTTAGTTCACGTCCACCATGGGAGGGTGGTTTGACTTGGGCGAGAGATAGTAATGGAAAAGACTTTATCGTCACGACCTGTCAAGGTGACGGAGCAAGTCTTTGGTGGCCCTGCAAAGACCACATGTATGATGAACCGGACAGTATGCTTATGCGGTTCACGGTGCCGGATGATTTGATGGCAGTCGGAAATGGGCGGTTGGTTGGAACCGACATTCCCCGAAAGGGGCAAAAGACCTATACTTGGAGAACTTCTAACCCGATCAACAACTATGGCGTCAATATCAATGCAGGGGATTATGTGCATTTTGGAGAAGTTTATCAGGGCGAAAATGGAGCGTTGGATTGCAACTATTACGTGCTGAGAGATAACTTAAAAAAAGCAAAAGCGCACTTCAAAATCGTTGTGCCGATGATGGAGGCATTTGAGCATTGGTTCGGTCCCTATCCGTTTTATGAGGACAGTTATAAACTCGTCGAAGTGCCTTACCCTGGCATGGAGCATCAAAGCTCGGTGACCTACGGCAATGGATACAAAAATGGCTATGGCGGCCGTGATGTGAGCGGTACAGGTTGGGGCTATAATTTTGACTTTATCATCGTGCATGAGACTGGTCATGAGTGGTTTGCAAATAGCATTACGTATCAAGACATTGCCGACATGTGGATTCATGAGGGGTTTACAGCGTACTCAGAAAATTTGTTTTTGGATTACCATTATGGGAAGCAGGCCAGTTCGGAATATGTCATCGGGACTCGCAAAAATATTCGAAATGATCAACCGATTATTGGTCATTATGGCGTGAATAAAAGGGGTTCAGGAGATATGTATTCTAAAGGGGCGAACATGCTGCATACCCTGCGTCAATTGGTCAATGATGATGAGAAGTGGCGCGCCATCCTTCGAGGGTTGAATAAAGATTTCTTTCATCAGACAGTTACTACTCAGCAGATTGAAAGCTACATCATTGAGCATTCGGGGCTTGATTTGAAATCCTTTTTTGACCAATATCTACGCAACATAGCCATCCCTGCTTTTGAGCATCAGAGAGATGGAAACACCCTGAGGTTTCGTTGGAAAAATTGCATTGAAGAATTCAATATGCCGCTTCGAATCTTCCTCAGTGGAAAAGAAAAATGGCTGAACCCGACAACGCAATGGCAAGAGGTTGCTGTAGAAAGCGAAGATGAATTGCGAACGGATGCCAACTTTTATGTCACCTATTAGAGGGAGACTGTAGGGACAATTCATGAATTGTCCCTACAATAAAGCGCATCAAAAAACGAGACTATCAAATGCATGATAATCTCGTTTTTTTCATTTCCCGAAAGGGAAAAGAACCAAGTTCCTATCTTCTTGAGCCATAAGCAAAAATCAAGTACACCAACATCACCAATGATGACAATGCGGCTGAAACGTAAGTCATTGCTGCCCATTTGAGTGCGTCTTTTGCGCCATCATATTCAGCGCCGCGAGCGACTCCGGTGTTGTCCAGCCAAACCAAAGCTCTCTTTGAAGCGTCAAATTCAACTGGCAAAGTAATCAAACTGAAAAGGGTGGTCATTCCAAAAGCGATGATGGTAATCAGCATAATCTGTGGCATGGTGTTGATAGTCATAAATGCAATCAACATCAAAAACTGCAATGAAGTAGAAGCTGCTTTTACTAAAGGAACCATCGCAGAGCGGAATTTTAAGGCGTGGTAAGCAGTGGCGTGTTGTACTGCATGACCGACCTCATGAGCTGCTACTGCTGCTGCTGATACGTGTCTGCCTTGATATACAGCAGGACTCAAACTTACTGTCTTTGAAAGCGGGTTGTAGTGGTCAGTCAACATTCCTTTACCTTGAACGATTTTCACGTCCGTGATGCCATATTCTCTGAGCATATCGCGAGCCACGTCTGCTCCTGACATGCCAGAACTGTTTGGCATTTGACTGTATTTGGCAAATTTGCTTTTCAATTTTCCGCTGATCATCATTCCTATCATCGAAGGAATTATAGCTATCAACATATATCCAATGCCCATAATTTATTCTAATTTTTTTCCGCGAAAGCGGAGGTTTAAATAATGTCTTTATAAAACAATCAACCTGCCATTTATCAGATTGTTCCATGTCTTTCGACGAAAGTCAATGCGAAAGTTACAGATTTTAAGGGTTTCTTGACAAATCAATTTAGCTGATCATGTCAAACCCTGTGTAAGGCTGCAATGCCTCCGGAATTCGAATACCTTCAGGCGTCTGATGGTTCTCTAATAGTCCAGCAACGATTCGCGCTAATGCCAATGCACTACCGTTGAGGGTATGTGCCAATTGGGTCTTTCCGTTTTCGTCTCGGTAACGCAACTTGAGTCGATTGGTTTGAAAGGTCTCAAAATTTGAAACGGAACTCACCTCCAACCAGCGCTTTTGAGCAGCTGAATAGATTTCGAAGTCGAAGGTCAAGGCAGATGCAAAAGATACATCTCCGCCACATAGTCTCAAGATTCTAAAAGGCAACTCTAACTTATTGAGCAGCATGCCAACATGCTCTACCATTTTATCAAGTGCGGCGTAAGAGTTGTCAGGATGCTCAACGCGAACGATTTCTACTTTATCAAATTGATGAACTCGATTGAGTCCTCGCACGTGTGCGCCATAAGAACCTGCTTCTCTTCTAAAGCAAGGCGTATAGCCAGTCATCATTTTTGGCAATTCATCTTGGTTTAGGATGTCGCCTCGATAGACGTTTGTTACGGGCACTTCGGCAGTTGGGAGCAGGTAGAGATCGTCTTTTTCGACGTAGTACATCTGTCCTTCTTTGTCAGGAAGTTGTCCGGTGCCGCGTGCAGTCGCTTCGTTGACGAGCAGTGGTGGTTGAATTTCTTCGTAGCCGACAGCGGTGTTTTCGTCAAGGAAAAAAGAGATCAGCGCGCGTTGCAATTTAGCGCCTTTGCCTCTGTAGAGCGGAAAACCCGCACCTGTGATTTTAACCCCTAAGTCAAGGCTGAATAGGTTGTATTGTTCTGCCAGTTCCCAGTGTGGTTTCGCACTTTCGTGCAATGTCGGTAAGCCGCCTTCCCATGCTTTATAGACCTCGTTGTCTTCCTCAGATTTGCCGAAAGGCACAGAATCATGAGGGATATTGGGGACTTGCAACAACAATTTTTCCATATCTTCTTCAGACTGCCCCAATTGTTGTTCGAGGTTTTTAATGGTCTCTTTAGAAGTGGCGACTTTGGCGCGCATGGCTTCTGCTTCGTCTCGTTTGCCTTGCTTAAACAAATCTCCGATTGACTTAGAGACTTGCTTGCTCTCTGCTTGTAATTGATTTAGTTCTGTCTGAGTGGCTCGACGGCTTTCATCAATTTCGAGTATTTGATCGATGATTTCGGGGTTCCCAAAATTTCTTTTCTTCAAACCGTTTAGAACTTTTTCTTTGTTCTCCTTAATAAAGTGGACCTGCAACATATTATATGGTTATGCGTTATTTTTTAATGAGGCGCAAAATTAGACTTTCAGATTTACGCACGTAGATGTTTTTTGGTTTTTTTTAGAAGATTCTGTTTAAAATTTGAAAATATAGTGTAATTTCGCGGCAGCTAATTAAAATAGCATACCACCTTGTTTTAGCCAATCTCTTAATTTTCATTTCCAATTTGATTTCGGAGTAGTTAAAAAAAGAGCATCCTTTTTTTCTGAAAGGTAAATTGAAATAAGAAGAAATTCGGTCGGTTTCATTATCAACAATGAAGTTTCAAACCCAATTTGGTGCGTATCCTTTAGTATTTTCCATTATGTAGGAAAACTCTTCTAATTTAAATTACCAGTTTCAAATTTTATCGTTTCAGATACTATTTGTTGTTCTCGAAGAACTTTGTGTTGATATTTACCCCCTTATGCCTGATAAAAGCTTAAACAATATTTTTTATAAATAATTTCCAACCCTTTTCAAATAACTTATCTCTTACCTCGAAGTTATGTACGACATTCTGCAATTAAATGATATGCTAGTTCCCGAACTTAGGGAAGTCGCTGATAAATTAAAAATCAAAGGCATATCCAAATTAAACAAACAAGACCTCATCTATCAGATTTTGGATCATCAAGCCATTGCTGATGTGCCTTCTAATGGAAAAGCGGCTGCTCCTAAGAAGAGAGCTCCAAAAGAAAAACCTGCTGACAAATCACCTCGAAGAACGCGCAAAACGGTCATCAAAAAAGTGGCAAAAACCAACGAGTTTGATGACTTTGAGCCGGAGCCAGAACCAGAAACAGAGCCGGAGATGCAAGAGGTAGCACAAGAACCTGTTGCTGAGAAGGAAGAAGAGATCGTTGAGGCAGAAACTATTGAGGCGAAAGAAGAGGCTATTGAAGAAGCTCCTGCAGCAAAAAAAGAAAGATCTGCCCCTGTTAGGAGAACCAATAGACGCACAGAACCTGCTTCTCACGAAACAGGAAGAAGCAAAAAATTTGATGTAGAGTTGGACGGCGTAATAGAAGGTGAGGGGGTGCTCGAAATGATGCCTGATGGCTACGGGTTTTTGCGCTCTGCTGATTACAATTACTTGACTTCTCCTGACGATATCTATGTTTCTCCTTCTCAAATCAAGTTGTTTGGTTTGAAAACGGGTGATACAGTAAGAGGGGCAATTCGCCCTCCAAAGGAAGGAGAGAAATATTTTGCACTACTCAAAGTTTCGAAAATCAATGGCTTGAGAGCGGATGAGATTCGTGACCGAGTGCCTTTTGATTATTTGACACCACTTTTCCCTTCGGAAAAATTCAACATGGCAAATTCGCCAACAGGTAGAGATTTTGGAAGTCGATTGATTGACTTATTTGCACCAATCGGAAAAGGACAGCGTGGGTTGATTGTGGCGCAACCAAAAACAGGTAAAACGTTTTTGCTAAAAGATATTGCCAATTCGATTTCTCGAAACAATCCTGAGTGTTACATCATCGTACTTTTGGTAGATGAGCGTCCTGAGGAGGTTACAGATTTCAAGCGTAGTGTAAATGCAGAGGTAGTTGCTTCTACATTTGATGAGCCAGCTGACAACCACGTTCGCGTTGCAGCAATGGTTTTAGAAAAAGCAAAACGTTTGACTGAGTCAGGTCACGACGTGGTCGTTCTTTTAGATTCAATCACACGTCTGGCGCGTGCTTACAACACCGTTGCTCCTGCCAGTGGAAAAGTCCTCTCAGGTGGTGTGGAAGCCAACGCATTGCAGAAGCCGAAAAAATTCTTCGGTGCTGCGCGTAATATTGAAGATGGTGGTTCATTGACCATTTTGGCAACTGCCTTGATTGAGACTGGTTCTAAAATGGACGGCGTTATCTTCGAGGAGTTTAAAGGTACCGGTAACATGGAACTACAACTCGACCGTAACCTTGCCAACCGTCGTATCTATCCTTCTATTGACGTTACCAAATCAGGTACGCGTCGTGAGGAATTGCTTTTGGATAGAGACACCATGCAACGTCTCATCATTTTGCGAAAGCATTTGGCAGATATGAAGCCAGAAGAGTCTATGACCTTCTTGCTTAAAAACATGAAAAATACCGTCAGCAACGAAGAGTTCCTTCAGTCGATGAACGGGTAGAAAGATACTTCAAATCATTTGAAATGGAGTGAAGCAGCGGCAATAATTTGTCGCTGCTTTTTTTATTATTTGTAAAACAGAGTACCTGATAGTTTACGTATCGTAAACCATTTCATACTTTTCTTTCTTTTTTCTCCCTTTCGGGAAATAATAGTTTTCCAGTTTACCGATTCTCTTCAATTCGTTTACTAATTGAGCCTACTTTCGTAAAAAATTATTTTCTAACGAAATCTCTCAATTATGAAAGCGATTAAAAGTAATTCGATTTTCGCATTGTTCTTTTTAGCGATATTTACTACAGGTTGTTGTGTGGATGGTGAAGATGTAAAGGACTATGCCGTGGATCAATTATTAGGTGAAGGTGATAATTCACCTTCCCATTCAGGCTGTGTTTGGGACTGTGATACTTCAAATTTAGAAGTTGTTTGGCAACATCCAATTCAAGAAGACTCAAGTCGAGCCGATGTCAAGGAAATTATTTTCGATGGCTCAAACATATATTACAATGGCTGTTTCTCTTCAGTTTATGCAAGAGAAGCTCAATATGGAGAAGTCCTTTGGAAATGGAATGACTATCATCCAAAAAGCCGTGGAAATGGCGCGACCGATATTGCCAATTCCGAAACCACATTATTTATCAATGCTCATGACGAGACCCATGCAGTAGATAAAGTTTCTGGTCAAAACACTTGGATTTATTCAACCATGGATGATGGCGGAGGTGGACTATCCCGAATCTCTACTGATGACCAAAATGTCTTTCACATACAAATCCCTGATTGCGAAAGTCACTTTAAGGAAACTTATTTAGTAACAGCAAACACTCACCTGTCAAGAAACAACTTACCAACTTGGGACACACTCTGCTCTTTTTTTGCTGAGAAAGAAATGTTCGTTTTTGCTGAACCACCTGAGATTTGGATTTCGCCATATAATGAAACTATTCTTTTAACGATTGTCCATTATTGGAGTAGCGATAGAGTGAATGATCACACAGATCTTATTGCTTTTAATTTGACTCGAAGAGATACGCAATTTGTAATTCAAGATATTATTCCCGATGCAGTTGGAAAACCTGATTTAGCTATTCACAATGATAGAGCAGCAATTTTATTTCCAGCAGGTTTGGCATATGTTGACTTGATCGAAGAGAAAATAAAATGGATAAAATCTGCCTCTGGAACAAATCACTTCAACCTTTACAAAATGTACATGAATGATGAAATCGTTATTGTAAATCAAAGACAACAAACCTGTGCTTTTGAAACTCGTACTGGAAACCTTAAATGGAAAAACACCGAACTAAGAGGTACGTTCTTCTACGAAGAGTACAATGGAAAAGTAATAGGCATTAACTCGAATGTAGTAGCAGTAGATATGAAAACAGGTAAAGTTATTATGGATGAAGGTTCTACTAACATATTCAGTTTTGCTTCCGCAAATTACTACAATCAAGGATTAGCAGTCGATACCCAAAACGGACTTATCTATACTTCTGATAATCGTTTTATTCAGTGTATTAAGATTCCTTTTTAATAGATAACTCAAGAGATTCACATTAGCAGCGGCATTAATTTGTCGCTGCTTTTTTGTCCGAAATTAATTTCAACGTATTAATTAGTTATAAAACTAAAAATAAAGTTGCATAACTAAATAATTCGTTTTAAGTTTGTATCAACGAAATCATCCGACCTAATTATTGATTATGAAAAAGTTGACCAAAGCAGAAGAAGAAATCATGCAAATCATCTGGGATTTGGAGCGCTGTACGGTGAGTCAGATTTTGGATCATTATGAACATGAGCTGAAAGTGAAGCGACCGCCACATAGTTCTATTTCGACGATTGTGCGCATTATGGAGGAGAAAGGTTTTTTAGATCATAAGGCTTATGGTCGCACCTACGAGTACTTCCCGATTGTCTCCAAAGAGGCTTATAGCAAGCGAACTTTGAAGTCGTTTGTACAAAACTATTTCGATGGCTCTATGGAGCGATTGGTCTCCTTCATGGTTAAGGAAAATGACCTTTCGGTCAATGACCT
>CALCJP010000008.1 GCA_937967625.1 uncultured Saprospiraceae bacterium | reverse complement strand
TTTGAATAATGAAAATTTAGAAACTTGGAAGCAAGTGCCAATGTGGTTAGACCACCATCTGTTTGTGATGAAAGATAGATTTTGCGTCATTTTCCGAAAGGGAAAAAGAAGAAAAAAAATCATCGATACAACACAAAACTACCTTGCAATCGCTCTTCCCAGCCATCAACAAAAACGACATCCATGAAGTAGATGTAGGCAGTCGAGGGCATTTTTTTGCCTCTAAACCAACCATCCCAACCTTCTACAAATTCACCGGGAGCGATGTCTTCGACCTTATAGAGTAATTCGCCCCAACGGTTGTATATCTGGAAGCGTTCGACTCGCTCTACTCCATTGCCGAGATAGAATTTATAATGGTCGTTGGTACCATCATTATTAGGAGAAAAAGCGGATGGGAAGTAGATGGGTCTATCTTTCAATATTGCCACCGAAGTGGATGCTGTGAACTTGCATTGATTTTCATTAAATACGGATATGGAATAGGTTTGCGTTTCAAAAGGAGCGGCATAGGGATTGAGGCAATCCAAACAAGAAAGCGTAGGATCTACAGTCCAAAAGAATGAATCAATCGGCTCTGAAAATATTGGAATCAACTGCGTGCTATCGCCTAATTGTATTTCTCCTCCTCCATCTATAAAGACCTCTATGGGAGTAGATTCTGGAAGAAGGATGAGGCTATCTGCAACGCAATCTTTAGCGTCAATGATTTGCAAATCAAATTCGCCTTTGGCGAGATTGAAGTAGTCGAGTTGGTCACTGAAGCGTCCCTGATTCAAGGAAAACGAATAGGGAGGCGTTCCGCCGCCTACATCCAATATTTGAATGGAACCATTTCTATCTCCTGGGCAGGCAGGGGGTGTTATGGTGGCAAACAGTAGTTCAGGCGCATCATTGACGGTAATGCTTATCGAATCCGAAATCTCGCATCCACTTCTACTGGTCACTTTCACACTGACATCCATATTGGTGATGGGTTGGAGGGTTCTGATTGAGGTTCGAGCATTGTCACTCCAGCGATAGCGACAGTCCAAACAATTTAATTGTTCGGCATCTAAAAGTAGTCGTGTTCCCTCGCAAACCACTGTGTCGGGACCTAAATCAAGTTCTAATTGGCAGGCGGTTTTGATGACCCAGATGTCATTTTCACCGTAGTTATCATCAGATTTATCTCCACTTTTATTGGAGGCACTATGACCTCCTAAAATTACGCCTCCATCTGCCACCGGAACAATGGTAGTCAAGGCATCTATCTGATCTCCGCCGAATGAAAGATCCCAAATAATATCTCCATTAGGTTCTAAAAATAACATCCAGTAATCCCATTCGCCTTCTGCTTCGTCTGTTTTGTTGGAGGAGGGGTCGAGGCGCGAAGATTGAGAACCTGAAACTCCTCCTACCAATAATTCATCTTCTGCATTTTCATAAATGGCAAAGCCAAAGTCATCCTCTGCTCCACCGTAGGTTCTATCCCATTCGATATTACCATCATCGTCAACCTTAATTAAATAAAAATCGCTTTTTTCAGGGTCTCCGCCTCTGTGTATGACTTCATCATGGTCTGATTTGTTTCCAGTTCCTTCAGGGGAGGCAGATTGCCCCAATAAAAAGAAACCTCCTTCTTTAGATTTTTCAATGGTTTGGAGTGATTCTTCTCCAGTGCCTCCGTAGGTTCTATCCCAAATATAATTGCCATCTACATCAATTTTCACCACCCAAAAGTCATTTTCTCCCCAGTGTGGAGCTGTCTTGGTTTGAGAGGTGGCCGCAGGTGAAAAGGAATATCCTCCGAGCAGATAGTCTCCTTGTGCAGTTTTTAAAATTTTATAAGCACGATCATCACCACTTCCTCCATAAGTTTTATCCCATTGGTAATCTCCTTTTGAATCTATCTTCATTAGACGAAAGTCTCGATCTCCATTATGAGAGGCTTGAAAATCTCCGCTCAATCCCTCATAGCCTGAGCCTAAAAGGAAGAAAGAACCATCGGGCAATTCTATCATTTCTTGCAACTCTTCAAAAGAGTCAGAGCCGTAAGTTCGCTCCCATTCTACTTCTCCATCTTTATCTGTTTTTACTATCCACCAATCAAAAAAGCCCCCAATGAAGCCTTCTGTTTTATCGCAGTTGCCGGTTCCATCGGAATTCGAATCTCCGCCTAAGAGGAATCCACCATCAGAGGTTGGGATTACGTACCAACACCTATCATCTCCGCTTCCTCCATACCTTTTATCCCAAATCTTATTGCCTTGATAATCTGTTTTGACTAACCAGAAATCAAAATTTGGCGCAAGCGTGGTGTCGCATGGATTTACAGAAACAGTGGTGCTATCTAATGATAGCGACCGAGTTGCTCCCGCATAGATTATGGAGCCGTCATAGAGCGGTTGGATGTGATGGAGTTCTTCATAGTCGGTTCCGCCATAGGTGACATCCCATTGAAAGACAGGTTGGGCAAGCCCATTGAGATACAGGCAATTGCCAATGATGGCAATGAGTAAAATTTTCGTGAGTGAACTGTTCATAGTGAGTACCCTTTTTTAACGTAGATTATAATTTTAATAAAATACAGGGGATAGTTAATTTCAGGCTAAAAGTGTTTCGTTTGGTTTTCTTGAACTAAGTACTTATGTTTTTTTTGCTTTCTCTGTTATTCAGTGCTTTATCACTAAAAAGTAAAAAAACCCCTTTTGGTGAATAGCATACAATAACAAACCGCAATTTATCACGGAGGTTTTAGAATTTTGCGTTTTAAGAAGAAAATACAAAAATACAGGTATTATGATTTATCGTTATGTATTGATGATTGGATTTTTGCTTATTTCGACATTCCACGGAAGTGGTCAGAGTTTTAAGCATTATAACCCCAAGGTGAAGGTAAACGGCAATTATTTAAAGAATCCTTGGGTAGGTGGGCTAAACGCGCCCCAGTTTTCAGAAGGAGACTTTAATAATGATGGTATTCAAGACCTTTTTGTATTTGACAGAGTAGGCAATGTGCCGATGGTATTTCTAAATGGAGGCACGCCAAACCTATCTGACTACACTTTCGCACCTGAATATTTGGAAGGACTACCTGAGTTTAGTGACTGGGTATTGCTAAGAGACTTCAATCTCGATGGCATAATGGATGTTTTTTGTTACCCAACGCTTTCAGCGGCAGCGGGTATTGAAGTTTGGAAAGGCTTTTACGAAGCAGATAAACTCAAATTTGAACTCGTAGAATTTCCTAATTTTTCAAACGATATAATTCCTTTCAGAACGCTTGCTGGTCAAGAACTTAACTTAGCAGTGACTGCGGTAGATTTACCTGCCATAGATGACATTGACTCCGATGGCGACATCGATGTCGTGACTTTCAATCTCAATGGAGGCAAGATGGAATATTTTGAAAATCAATCTGTAGAGAATGGTTTTGGCTCTGATTCTTTAGTTTTCCTTCGGAGGGAGCCATGCTGGGGCGGCATGTTTGAATCAGGCGTTACGCCTTACCTGGATCTCGCTTCCGCGAAAGGAGAATGTGCGACGCGCCTCACTGGCGTCGTTGGACCTCGCCATGCGGGTTCTACCCTCCTGACCCTCGATATGGACAACGATTGCGACAAAGAAATCCTCTTGGGCGATTTGTCTTTTGACCACGTAGTGATGGGGATCAACGATGGGGACTGCGACGAGGCATGGATGTCGCGCCAGGACACCTTCTTTCCAAGTGACAATATTCCCATTAATTTGCCTTCGTTTCCTGCTTGTTTTTACTTGGATGTGGATAATGATGGAATCAAGGACCTCCTTGCTGCTCCAAATGAGGACAATGGCGTCGAAGACGATGACGTTGTTTGGTTTTATAAAAATGTGGGTTCCAATGAGTTTCCAGAATTTGCTTTACAGCAAACTGATTTTTTAGTCAATCAAATGCTTGATTTTGGGACTGGGGCTTTTCCTGCCTTTTTTGATATTGATAGAGACGGAGCAATGGATTTGATTGTCGGCAACGAAAGTTTTTATGATCGCAATTTGGGTTCAAGTTCGGAGTCGCGGCTGTTTTTATTCAAAAACATCGGCGATGATACAGAACCTGAATTTGAATTGACAGATGACAATTGGCTTGATATGCGGCGTTTTTCAAAAGCAGGAGGCGGAGGTGATTGGGGTTTTAATCCCTCTTTTGGAGATTTGGATTCAGATGGCGACCTCGACCTTCTGGTAGGCAGCCAAGAAGGCGGATTTTATTATTTTGAAAACCTCGAAGATATGCAGCCTGGTCCAACTGTTTTTGATTCACCAAAAGTCAAATTCAAAAATATGGATGTGGGTCGTTTTAGTGCTGCGATGGTCTTGCCTACCAATGATGCGCTCCTAAGTGATGTCATTCTGGCAGAAGGAAATGGCAATATCAATTATTACAAAAACATCGGCACTCAGGGCGATCCTGATTTCGAACCCGATGAAAACATGGCTCCCAATTCTACATTTTATGGGAACATTGACCTGCGTGAAAGTGGATTTAGCAATGGCTATGGCACCCCTACTTTGCTTAACTACAATGGAGGCATCCAAATCATTACCGGCAATGATTTTGGAAGCATCCGCATGTATGATTTACAAACTCCTATTGATTCTTTTCCATTGCTCAACGCCAATGTGGGCAATACTTTCAACGGCTACCGAACTGCTCCGGCTTTCGCCCAATTGGACATCGCAAAAGATAATCTATATGAAATGGTAGTCGGTAACTATCGTGGTGGCTTGACCTTTTATAAAACCGATTTGGAACAAATCACCGTAGGCGTCGAACCTGAGTTCGAAACCATTAATTTCTCTCTTTCTCCCAATCCGACTGCTGGTGATTTTTCTATGACTATTTCCCGAAAGGGACAGCTCTCGATTTTCAATTCGATTGGTCAGTTGATTTCCACGAAGGTGGTTGAGTCCGGCACTCATTCGCTTTCGCTAAATGACGAGGCTTCGGGCGTTTACTTCTTGCGATTTGATTTGCCGAAAGGCGGATCGTTTACGCGGCGGTTGGTCAAGGAGTAAGATGAGGGGGGGCTGTTATGTGAACGCCAATCATAAATCATTTG
>CALCJP010000007.1 GCA_937967625.1 uncultured Saprospiraceae bacterium | reverse complement strand
GAGGCGATGACGATTTTCGCGGTAATGTGTGCCGGACTTTTTCCAGCGACACACACTGGTCGCCCTTGGTTTGATTTCTTCATGTTCCCTTATCCTAACACAAGAGGACCACTTTGGGTGAACTTCAACTCACCACTACTTTGGGATTTATTTGCAATTTCTACCTATTTCACGGTTTCGTTGCTTTTCTGGTACACAGGTTTGGTACCTGATTTCGCGACAGTAAGAGATAGAGCAAAAGGAATGCGTAAGAAAATATACAATGCACTTTCTTTCGGTTGGACAGGTAGCGCAAAACACTGGCAACGTTGGGAATCACTTTCCTTGATTTTGGCAGGTATCGCAACGCCACTTGTACTCTCAGTACATACCATTGTATCATTCGATTTCGCCACCTCCGTAATTCCTGGTTGGCATACGACCATCTTCCCTCCTTACTTCGTTGCAGGAGCGATCTTCTCAGGTTTTGCGATGGTATTGACCTTGATGATTATCACAAGAAAGTTGTTGAAATTAGAGGACTACATTACTATCTATCACATCGAATCGATGAATAAAGTAATCCTTTTGACAGGTACGATTGTAGGTACAGCTTACTTGACGGAGCTTTTCATCGCTTGGTATTCTGGCTACGTCTATGAGCAGTTTGCGTTCTTGAACAGAGCAGCAGGTCCATACTGGTGGTCCTACTTTGGTATGATGTTCTGTAACTTGGTGATTCCTCAAGTTTTCTGGATTAAAAAATATAGAAGAAATATATGGCTCACTTTCTTGATGTCGATTTTTATCAACATCGGGATGTGGTTTGAGCGATTCGTGATTATTGCTACTACTTTGGCAAGAGACTACCTCCCTTCAAGTTGGAGTTACTACTGGCCATCATGGGTAGAGATTGGAATTTTTGTCGGAACGGTTGGACTATTCTTCACTTTGTATTTGATTTTCGCAAGAGTTGCACCAGTAGTTGCGATTGCAGAGATTAAGCACATTTTGAAAACAGGTGGTGATCAGTATGTTGGCCCAAATGCCATCCACCACCACGACAACCACGGACACGACCATGACCACCACGCCACTCCAGCTCACGGAGGTACTGCTCACGGACATGAAAAAGCTTCTTACACTAAAGGCATCGCTACAGATGTGAAAAAAGATAGTGGTGACACTGCAACTCCCTTGACCGCAGCAGGTGCTGCAAGTGTAGCGGGTTCTGCAATAAGTGGTGCCAAAAAAGATGACGCTACCAAAGCAAAAAGAGACGAAGTGAAAACTCCTGACACTGCTAAAAGTGCCGGTGCTTCCACTGAAGATGATTTGAAAAAAGTAGAAGGAATCGGTCCTAAGATCGAGGAGTTGCTCAAAGCAGCAGGCATCATGACTTTCGTCAAATTATCGAATACAGATCCTGCTCGAATCAAGGAAATACTACTTGCAGCAGGCAACCGATATAAAATGCACGACCCAACAACTTGGCCAAAGCAAGCAGGAATGGCTGCCGAAGGCAAATGGGATGAATTGAAGAAATGGCAAGACGAGTTGGACGGCGGTAAATAAAGAACGGTGGACGAACTACGGATGACGGGAGACGGATTCCCACATGGCTTCAACCACTGAAATTTAAAAACTAACAATAGAAAATAGATATAATGGCATCAGGAAAAAAAGAAGTCCTTTACGCTTTATACAACGATGAGACGGAGTTGTTTTCAGCGATCCGTGCAGCAAAAAAAGCGCACTTGGACATCATGGATGTTTTTACTCCATTTCCGGTACACGGGTTGGATGATTTGTTAGACTTGGAAGAGTCTCGTTTGCACATCGTTGGGTTTATCTTCGGTGCATTGGGAACCTTGACTGCATTTTTGGGGATGTCATGGATATTCACGCGTGACTGGCCGATTATTTTTGGTGGAAAGCCATATTGGTCTGTTCCGGCTTTTATTCCAATTACGTTTGAGTTGACGGTACTTTTCTGTGCGATTGGGATGGTCGTTTCTTTCTACACGGTTTGTGGATTAGGACCCGGCGTGTCCAATGAAGTTTTGGATGATAGAATCACAGATGATAAGTTCTGCTTAGCATTCGAAACAAATGGAAAGAGTAGCGCAGAAATCGACGACTTGAAAGGCTTTTTGTCAGGAACTGCTCCTGCTGAGGTTCATTCAAAAACACTTTCGTGAAATAATCGAATCAGTTGACACATTCGCATTTCGCGAAAGCGAAATATGGATCATCAAGAAAAAGTATTTTCCGAAAGGAAAAAAAATAAATTCAGAATGAAAATTTTCAAAAATATCTTTTTAGCTGTTTTAGCGCTGATTGGCTTAAATTCATGTCAAAGTGCAGATGGCAATCAGACAGGAAGCGAGATGATTCCTGACATGGCGCACCCGGTTGCCTATGATGCTAATATTCATGGTGAATACAGTTTCCACACTTTCAACAATGAAAAAAGTGGAAAAACCAGAAGAGAATTGGTAGCGGCGCGCTTGCCGGTTGAGGGAACGTTGCCAAGAGGCGCAGCAGGTGCCCCAACTGACTCAGGCGATAATGGAATCAAAATTCCTGAAAATGGAAGTGTACCTTATTATTATGAGGACACAGAAGAAGAACGCACCCGTGCGATGGCTGAAATCATCAATAATCCATTTCCAATCACGAACGCTGGTTTGGCTCAAGGAAAGGAGTTGTATGAAATCTTTTGTGGCATTTGTCATGGCAATAAAGGTAATGGCAACGGCTACTTAGTAGATGAAAAAAATCCAAATCAAGTATATCCGGCAGCACCTGCAAACTTCCTTTTGGATGAGCACGTGAATGCTTCCAATGGAAGATACTATCACGCGATTATGTATGGTAAAAACGTAATGGGTGGCTATGCTGATAAAATTAGCTACGAGGAGCGTTGGAATGTAATCCATTACATCCGCTCTTTGCAAGCAAAAGAAAAGAAACTGGTTTACAACCAGGGTGAGAATACTTTGAACAGCGCAGCAACGCCCGCTGGTGGAGTTGATTCGTCTGCTCCAATTACAATGGCTGGCGATTCTGAAAATGAAGAATCAAAAGACGATGCAAATGGCACGGAGCCTCAAGGCGAAGGCGATGATCAAGGCACGAACTAATTTAAAAAAAGAAAGAACCATAATTTAAAGAAAGAAGATGAATAATCAATTCGTTTTTGAAGGTAGGATGAAAACACTTTACATGGTCATGATGGCTGTTGGGGTGGTTTGTTTGGTAATGACCTATTTCATGGATACACAACCGTTCCATGTGAGATTTTGGTCTAACTTCCTTCATAATTCAGTTTTCTTCACAGGTATTGCTTTCATGGCGATGTTTGCGCTTTCGGCATTCATTACTGCGTGGGCAGGTTGGTTTTCGGTGATTAAGAGAATTTTTGAAGCCTACTCTCTCTTTATGTTAGTGGGATTGGTTTTGATGACTATCATTACGCTCGGAATGTGGTTGCATTGGCACCACTTGTATCACTGGGCGGATGCATCAACTTTAGACCCGACAAGTCCCAACTACGATGAAATCCTTGTTGGAAAATCTGCATTCCTTAATCCAGTTTGGTACACCGTTGGTGGTCTTGGCTTTTTGGCTGTTTGGTATTTGTTTGCCAGAAGAGTGAGAAGTCTCTCTTTAGCTGAAGACAATGACGACACGGGCTTAGATTATACCTATCATAAAAAAATGCGAGTAGCGACGGCTGGCTTCTTACCGTTTGCTGGATTCACAGCTTGTGCGGTAGTTTGGCTTTGGGTGATGTCTGTTGACTCTCACTGGTATAGTACCTTGTTCGCTTGGCACAATATGGTCAGTTGGTTTGTAAGCTTCTTGGCTTTCACTATTTTGACCATAATCTATCTTAAAGGAAAAGGATATTTAGAAAACGTTACGGCTGAGCACCTTCACGATTTAGGGAAGTATATGTTCGCATTTAGTATTTTTTGGACTTACATGTGGTTCAGCCAATATATGTTGATTTGGTATGCAAACGTAGGTGAAGAAACCATTTACTTCCGCCATAGATTGGATAATTACGCAGTGCTATTCTACGGAAACTTGATTATCAATTTCGTACTTCCGTTTTTGATTCTCATGCGTAACTCTACGAAGCGTAAATATGGAACTTTGATTTTCATGTCAATCGTTTTGATTTTTGGTCACTGGATTGATTTCTTCCTGATGTTGAAACCAGGAACCTTGCAAACTGCCCAACATGCAGCTCACCCTGGCGGTGGGCATCATGAAGGAGCATTAGGCTTCGTCTCAGGTTTCACAATGCCGGGTTTCTTAGAACTTGGAACTGGCATCGGATTCCTTGGATTGTTTTTATATGTGTTCTTCCATCATCTTTCAAGTGCGGCTTTACAGCCAAAGCACGACCCATATATGATGGAAAGTGTTACGCACCATACTTAATACTTTATTTCGATTCTAAATAAGAGAATCGAATAAACAGAAAAGAAAAACATTAGTTAGAGTTAGAAATTTGCAGAAGCAGATTTGCTCTTTTTCAAACTAAGTAATTGAAAAAATATAAAATTTCAACATGACAGGTTTAATAGTCATTTTGTGTTTCATCCTTATAACAGTCATTGCCATGCAAATTGGTAAGGTGACTGAATTGGCTGCAAAGATCAGAGGTGAGGAAGAATCTCAATTAAGAAGCAACAAAGCCAACGGCGTGCTTTGGTTGGTCTTTGGTTTCGTCTTTTTGGTTGGAACCGCTTGGTCTGCCTATGCTTACAGAAACTGGATGTTGGGGTACGGACCCCATGAACCAGCCTCTGCTCATGGCGCATCTTTGGATAATCTTTTCAACATTACCTTGATTTTCACAGGTATCGTATTTGTGGTAACACACATCCTATTGTTTTGGTATTCTTACAAATACAGTGGAAAACCAGGCAGAAAGGTATATTACCAAGTTCACGACACCAAGTTAGAGATCATTTGGACAGCTATTCCAGCAGTCGTAATGGCACTTTTGGTAATGGGCGGCTTGGATGCTTGGAACGAAGTAATGGCAGATATCGAACCGGGTGAAGATTTCATGGAAATCGAAGCGACGGGTATGCAGTTCGCATGGATATTGCGCTATCCAGGAGCCGACGGAAAATTGGGAACCAGAAACTATAAGAAAATCAACTCCGCCAACCCGTTAGGTCAGGTTTGGTCTGATGAAAAGAACTTGGATGACTTTCACCCTGGAGAACTCGTTTTGCCGAAAGGCAAGAAAGTAAGGGTAAGAATCATGGCGCGTGATGTATTGCACAACTTTGATTTACCACACTTTCGTGTAAAAATGGACGCAGTACCGGGCATTCCGACCTACTTCGTTTTTACTCCAACCACGACGACCGAAGAGTACCGCAGCAGATTGAAAGAAGTTCCTGAATATCAAGAGCCATCTGATCCAGCAGATCCAGACGGTCCAAAACTTTGGGAAACGTTTGATTTCGAGTTGGCTTGCGCCGAATTATGCGGAAAAGGGCACTTCTCGATGAGAAAGTTGGTGCGAATTGTGGAGCAGGATGAATATGACAAATGGTTGGAAGGACAGCAGTCATACTACCTTTCAAGCATCAGAGGCTCTGACGAAGACCCGTACTTAGATGATGTTTCACCATTGGAAGTTTCTATGCGTAAAACTGAGTTTGATGAAAAAGTGAAAAATGCTTTGGCATCAGATTCAATACAAGGGAAAACCGTAGTAATGGATTACGTCAATTTCGAAACTGGTTCAGCTAATTTAACTGAACTTTCCAAATACGAGTTGGCGAATGTGGTGGAATTCATGAACAAAAACAGTGCTGTAACTATTGAATTAGCAGGACACACTGATAGCATGGGCGATTTGAAAGCGAATCAATCACTTTCGCAATCAAGAGCCGAAGCAGTTTATTCATACCTTTCGGCAAATGGAGTCCCAACAGGCAGAATGAATGCGGTGGGTTATGGACCAAGCAAACCACTGGACACCAACGAAACGGACGAGGGCAGAGCGAAAAACCGAAGAACTGAATTTCAGATTTTGACTCAATAATATTTCCCGAAAGGGAGAGACAAAAGACATATAGCAATCTTAATATCATTGCGTAAAATTTAAAACTAAATTGTCATGGCTACAAAAGTGACTACTGCACCGGGAAAAATCAGCGAAATAGATCGCCTGATAGAAGAGCATGGATATGATGACCACTTTCATGATCATCATGATGAGGACAAGTATAAGTCGAATTTCTTATCGACCTATGTCTTCAGTATGGATCACAAAATCATCGCTCGTCAGTTTTTGATTACCGGTATTTTTTGGGCAATCATTGGTGCGGGGATGTCTATCATCTTTCGTTTACAATTGGGTTTTCCTCTGGAAAGTATGGCTTGGTTAAAACCGCTTTTAGGAAAATGGATAGAAATTAATCCAGACACCGGATTTGGTACTTTAGCGCCGCAATTCTACTATGCGTTGGTGACCATGCACGGAACGATAATCGTTTTCTTTGTACTGACTGCCGGACTTTCAGGTACCTTTAGTAACCTTCTGATTCCGTTGCAAGTTGGCGCACGAGACATGGCTTCGCCTCTGCTCAATATGCTCTCTTATTGGTTTTTCTTCTTAGCGAGTGTTGTGATGTTCCTTTCTCTATTTTTGAGTACTGGACCATTTGCGGGAGGATGGGTCGCCTATCCGCCGCTGAGTGCGCTGCCGCAGGCATCTGACGGGTCGGGTGCGGGGATGACAATGTGGGTCATGAGTTTGGTATTCTTTGTAGTCTCTGTACTTCTTGGAGGTATCAACTACGTGACAACAGTTTTGAACTTAAGAACCAAAGGAATGACCCTATGGAGAATGCCACTGACCATTTGGGCATTTTTTGTAACAGCAATTTTGGGTATTCTTTCTTTCCCAGTATTGTTTTCTGGCTTCCTTTTGTTGACTATGGATAGAGAGTTAGGAACGAGTTTCTTCCTAAGTGAGATTTACGTCGGAGGTCAAGCGTTGGAGAACGTTGGTGGGTCACCGATTTTGTATCAGCACTTGTTTTGGTTCTTGGGTCACCCTGAGGTATATATCATAATTCTACCGGCGATGGGACTGGTTTCGGAGGTGCTTTCAGTGCACTGTCGAAAACCAATCTTTGGATATAAAGCGATGGTTTACTCCATCCTTGCGATTGGATTCCTTTCCTTCCTTGTGTGGGCACACCACATGTTCATGGCGGGTGTGAATCCATTTATCTCTAACTTCTTCGTGATTTTCACTTTAATTATTGCAGTGCCATCGGCAGTGAAAGTATTCAACTGGATCACGACGATATATAAAGGAAACATCCGATTCAACTCGGCTTCTTTGTTTTCAGTTGGATTTGTAAGTTTATTTATCTCAGGTGGTTTGACAGGAATTTTTCTTGGAAACTCTGCGATTGATATCCAAATGCACGATACCTATTTCGTAGTTGCTCACTTCCACATTGTGATGGGGATTGCGGCATTCTTCGGAATGTTCGCTGGAGTGTATCACTGGTTCCCAAAAATGTTTGGGCGCTTTATGAACGAAACGATTGGTAAACTCCACTTCTGGGGAACCATCATCGGAGCTTATGCGATTTTCTGGCCAATGCACTACTTAGGCATGGCGGGTGTGCCAAGGAGATATTATAGCCGTGAAAGTTTTGAAACCTTCCGTCACTTCTCAGAGACGAGTGAGTTCATCACTATCGCAGCGATTATTACATTTTTCTTCCAGATTTTGTTTGTAGTGAATTTCTTCTACAGCATCTGGAAAGGGAAGAAACAAACCAAGCGTAATCCTTACGGCGCAACTACTTTAGAGTGGACGACGCCAATCATTGCCGGACACGGAAACTGGCCAGGAAAGATTCCTACCGTCCAACGTTGGGCGTATGATTATGGAAAAGGAGGTCGCGAATTCATCTCTCAGATTGAGCCACTGGCACCTGGGGAGCAAGATGAAGGAGGACATTAATTGACTGAATATTTTATTTTGATTATTGACTCTTTTTTTCGCCTTTCGGCAAATAGAAGTTCCCAATGAATCGGGACAAGCGATTTCACGAAAGTGAGAAAAAGAGGAGTCAATAATCAATTATCAATAATAAGTAAAGTTGAAAAAATAACATTTCGATTTGAAGCGGTTCTTTTCCTATCATACTTCGTTAAAAAGCCTCGCCAATGCTAAGGCATTGTCTGCGTTTTTTGCCTCGTCTGATAGAAAAATAACTCACTTCATATTCGAAACTTTATTATTTCAACTTTACTAAATCAGAAAGTTATTAATAATCAATATTCAATAAACAATAGTCAATCTAAGACTAGTTCTTTGAATCCGCTTTTGCGGAAAATTGAGGATTACAAATTGTTGACGAAATATCGTCTATCAATGACAGTGGTATTCACTTCAATGATGGCGTTTATTTTGGCTTCACCTGCATCCGTTGATTGGATGGGGTTATTGATTTTGACATTGGGCGGCATGTTGGTCACCGGAGCAGCAAACGCGCTGAACCAAGTGCTCGAAAAGGATTTCGACATCCTAATGGAACGCACTGCCAACCGCCCCATAGCAACTGGACGAATGTCCGTCTCAGAAGCAGTGATGGCAGCCGGCTTGATGACCTTAGTAGGCATTAGTCTTTTGGCGCTATTCAATGTCTGGGCTTCCTTTTTTGGAATGCTCTCATTGGTCAGTTATGCTTTTGTTTACACACCAATGAAACGGATTTCTCCATTAGCGATTCCGATTGGCGCACTGCCAGGTGCATTGCCAGTAATGATTGGAGCAGTAGCAATACAAGGTGAGATTACTGCCTTTGCAGTGACGCTTTTTGCGGTACAATTCTTCTGGCAGTTCCCACACTTTTGGGCAATCGGCTGGTTAGGATTTGATGACTACCAAAAAGCAGGTTTCAAATTATTACCAAGTGTCAACGGACAGCGCGATGAAAGAACAGGTTTGCAATCCTTTGTTTACGCAAGTTTATTAATTCTCATCCCGATTTTATTCCATTGGAATTTTAATACAGGATGGATTTCAATAGCAATCATGGCTATCACAGGCGCAGTCTATGCGATGTATGGCTGGCAGTTATACAAACAAAACTCAAAGCAATCCGCGCGAAAGTTGATGTTTTTCTCTTTCGCATACATGCCAATAATTTTATTGGTTTTAATGATTGATAAATTTTTATTCTAAATCATGGATTTGACTTTTCGAGAAAATAGAAGAAATAAAATACACCCGTGGAAATTTGCACTTTGGGCTTCCTGTGCAAGTATTCTGATGATGTTTGCGGCACTAACGAGTGCCTACGTGGTCAGAAAAGCAGCGGGTAATTGGCTTGAATTTCCATTGCCTAACATTTTCATTATCAGTGCGGTAGTGATGGTGGCGAGTAGTGTGGTGTTGCATTTTTCATACGTCAATTTCAAAAAAGGAAATGAGGCGATGTACAAAATGCTTTTAATAATTGGCGCTCTGTTGGGCTTTTCATTTTTAATACTGCAATATCAGGGATGGTTAGCCCTAACTGATATGGGCGTTTTCCTTGACGGAAATCCAGCAGGCTCTTTCATCTATGCGATTTCGGGTTTGCATGCAGCCCACGTGTTAGGAGGGATTGGAGTCTTAGGTATGGCTCTGCTGCACGCATTCGGATTGAAATACAAAGTAACAGAAAAGAGAAAAATCAGATTTGAATTGACATTGACCTATTGGCATTTCGTTGATGTGCTTTGGATTTATTTGTTGGTTTTCCTTTTGATGCAATAAACCAATGGGGTCAAACCCATTAAATTGATAGTTTTCCTTTCGGAAAATATTATTGATAACGATTTTATAAACAACTTAAAACATATGGCTACCGATACAATAGACCATTCAGTAGATCATGATCATGACCACGATGGAACAATCCAATCAGATTGGTCAGGAGGTAAGGAACCTTGGAGAGCGAGCTACGGAAAATTGATGATGTGGTATTTTCTGGTTTCGGATGCATTTACCTTCGCGGGCTTTTTGATTGCTTACGGAACTTTAAGGGTTTTGTCTCCGACTTGGCCAGTACCGGATTTCGTTTTCCAAACCGCTCCGTTTAACAATTTAGGATTGTCACATGATGTGCCCTTGCCGCTCATCTTCGTGACCTTCATGTCGTTTTTGCTTATCATTAGTTCAGTGACGATGGTGCGAGCGGTGCAAGAAGGGCATCGTGAGAATCAAAGCGGCGTTGCTTTTTGGATGTTTTTGACAGTTTTAGGAGGCGCTGGTTTCTTAGGATGTCAAGCATGGGAGTGGTCAAATCTGATAGGAGTAGAGAATATGACAATCACGCGCAACCCATTTGGAACGCATGTAGATCATGGCGTCTATCTCAATGCAGATGGCTCAGAGTCAAATGAAGTATTCAAACCAGGCATGAGTTATTTGATACATAAGGCACACGCAAGTGGACATGACGCTCATGGCGATGATCATGGCGCGCACGGTGATGACCATGCTGGAGACCATGGCGATGACCACGGTCACCATCCTGCCTATTCTGCGAAAGCAGGAGATCATGGTGGCTATGTCACTGATGAAAACGGTTTCGTAAAGCGGAAATTCAAAGTCACCGAAGGTCAAAATAAAGGTCTAATTGGTACGGAAGAGTTTGGTCCAAAAGCATTTGGCGCCCTGTTTTTCTTTATCACTGGATTTCACGGCTTCCACGTATTTTCTGGAGTCGTATTCCTTTTGATTATCCTACTCAACGTGATGAGTGGACTTTATGTCAAGCGAAAAAATGGATACGAGATGGTAGAGAAAATTGGTCTCTACTGGCACTTTGTAGATTTAGTTTGGGTATTCGTATTCTTAGTATTTTACCTACTGTAATTCAAAATTTGATAATTCATTTCCCTCCCGAACCGAGTTCGGGACAAGTTTTCAGGAAATCAAAATATATTTAAAATGGGTCATTCATACGAAGAGTCTAAAAAGTTGGTTGTCAAGGGTTTATGGCTGTTAGCTATCATTACTTTGATTGAAGTAGGTGTTTCTCTATTAGGAAAGGGACATATCATTCCCGGCTTAGAAGACAACAATATCGTATTCATAGTATGTGCTTTGGTGATAATCGTTTTGTCGCTTTACAAAGCGTATTTTATCATTTATGAATTCATGCACATGGCATACGAAGCAAAAGGGTTAGCACGCTCAGTAATCATGCCTGCGGGACTTTTGATTTGGGCAATAATCGCTTTCTTTCAAGAAGGTTCTGCTTGGAAAGCAAATAGAGAATATGTCAAAGATAGAAATATGGAAGGCGTCGAGATGGTAAAACAGCAACCCGCTGTGAAGTCAGATACCAAACATTCTGGCGGACACTAATCTCTATGTCATTAATATGTAAAACAGGGGCAAGAATGTAAATTCTTGCCCCTGTTTTGTAAACCACCTTTTTGTAATCTTGTTTTGAATACCATGGAAGAGAAAAGATCATCAGGACGCTTTGTCGTCATTACCCTGTTTTTATTGCTCATGTTGGTGATACTGCCACTTGGCTCTTGGTACTATCTAAAAAAAGGGTCAGATTTTAGAATGGGAAATGTCGAAGAGATGCTCTCTAAAGGGGATTTCCAATTGGACAAAATGGTAGGCGTCAGACCGATGGATTTGGACTCCATGATGGGTAAATCACTTTTGGTAGGCGTCATGCAATCAGAGGATGAGCAGGGGGAAACTTTCAGAGACCAATTGGGAAATCTTTTAGATCAATTCAGCTCAAGCAAGGAATTTAAATTAATTCAAATCGAAAAGGTAGAAGGGGAAGAGTCCTTTCAATTGGCGCATCATACCGAAAATTATTGGGTTGCAAAGCAATCGAAACCGACCATAGAATCAATCGGTATTGACTTCAACCAATCGACCCCCTTTTGGGCGTTGGTGGACATGAAAGGGCAAATTCGAAATTATTATTCTATGGATGATTTTGAAAAATTAGTTTTACAAACCGCCATGATTTTCCCTCTGAAAAAAAGAGAAACCGTCACCCTGAAAAGGGATTTGGAGAAGTAATAACAACATCTAACTATCTCAATATCAAAACTTTATGAGTCAAATCACACCAGAACAAAAAGCCCTCGAAAAGAAATTGAACATTGCCTCGGTGGTGGTTTCAGTATTAGTTTTGGCGATAGTGGGCATCATGCGGCGTCCTGAGTTCAAGGTTCAAACGGAGCTTGATTTTAGTTTTTTACCGCCATTTCACGCAAGTATAAATGCGCTCACGGCGCTGGTTTTAATTTATGCCTTTCGGCAAATAAAACTGAAAAATATCGAAAAGCATCGGAAGGCAATTTATGCAGCCATGGGGCTTTCTGCCATATTTTTGACTTCCTATGTGGTGTATCATTTCACCACAGAAGCCACTCGATTTGGTGGCGAAGGAACGATTCGATACATCTATTTTTTCTTTTTGATCACGCATGTGATTCTGGCTGGAGTGATTCTTCCGTTTATTCTTTTCACATTTAGCAGAGCATTGACAGGACAGTTTGAGCGACACAAGAAAATGGCTCGGTGGGTCTTCCCGCTGTGGCTATATGTGGCGATTACCGGACCGATTTGCTATCTGATGTTGATGCCATATTATTGAGTTTGAGTCTTAAAATCAATGTATCTTTGTTTTAAAAGTTGTTTAAGTATAACTTCTGAGTACAGGACAAAACATAGGTTTACTAAACTTCGCTCCCGATTAAAATACGGGACAAGCTTTCGCTAAATGCACTGATTTAAATAGTTCTATTCGCGAGTTTTTAAAAATTAAGTTTAGTAAACCTCTCATTTCACTTTTGTCCTGTACTTAGGTATAACTTCTAAGCTACAAATCAGAATCTAATGAACTTGATTTCGTGAAATTTCAGAACCGTAGCGCGGCTACGATTCCAAAATTTTACTTCTTCGACGCCATTATCTTCTAATTTTCGCATCTAAAATCTATTCTCAAACAACTTCATTATAATTAATTCATGAATATGAAGAAGCTAAATAAAATATTCGCCATCGTTTTTTTGAGCGTTTTGCTCTCCTTGGTTCTCACCAACCAACTTCCCGCTCAGTGTCCGATGTGTAAAATGTCTGCTGAGTCCAACTTACGTGCAGGAGGTA
>CALCJP010000006.1 GCA_937967625.1 uncultured Saprospiraceae bacterium | reverse complement strand
AGGTATTCGATAATTACTTCTGAGGAGGACTCTGAATTTTTGTTGAGGCTAACACGCGCTGCTGAGGGTTTGATGTCCTTATGTTGTAATCGAGCGAAGCTTTGCGTTGGAATCAAATTTAGTTCGCCTGTCGGAATGCTTTCTGGATTGATTCGAATTCGATTCCAAATTTCTTCTTCAAGCAAACTATTTTTTAGCTTTTTCTCGGTATCCCCCTCGCTCTCGAAATAGGAAAAATCAGTCATTCGGTAACTGCCATCTTTTTCCAAATTCAGTTGCGAAAAGACATGCCCACACCAGTCTTGCGAAGAGAAAGTAGTCTTCAAAGTATGCGGAAATGATTTCAAATCCACTGGCGTGAAAACGGATTGCATGACGGCATAGTCATAAATCCCAGTTTTGAATTTTTTCATAAAATTCAATTTCAGAACCGATACCGCGTCATTGATTGCCCCTTCCGGGAAATCCAATTTCACTTGCTTTGATTTTGAAAAATCTTCGGTGACAAAAACCATAACGGCTTCGCCATTGCGAATCTGCCCATAGCGCGATTGCTTCAAATCATAGGAATTGAGTTCCGCTTTGCCGCTGTACCAATACTGAACAAAATCTTTTGGAATGATGCTATTCACCTGTTGCGCTTTTGCTTCGAGAGTTGTGGTTTGAATGTCGGGTTTTTGGGTGCAAGAGGTCAGAAAAACGAGTGTGCTAAATAGGATTGAGTGCGAATTCATAATGTGTGTAGGTTAGTTTTTTAATCAAAAGGGTTTGGTTAGGGTACAAGGGAGTTTAAATTCTTTGGTTGTGCCTTCGGGTTCAAAGATTTGTATGTAAACGATATAAATACCTGATTTCGCATGTTTACCCTCATCTGTGTCGCCATCCCAACGTAAAAAGCCCTCAAGACCTAATAGTTCATTTTGAGAAAGGGTTTTTACTTTTCTGCCTGCGGCATCATAAATGTCGGCGTTGGCAACAAATCCATTTTTCGCGAAAGCGTAATTAATCAGCAAAAAATCATCCTGCCCATCATCATCCGGCGTGAATGATGAAGGATTGAGCGTAAAGAAATTATCCACACTCGCATTCGAATTTTTAAACTGCGAATTGCTGCCCGTCGGCGTTGCCCAACCCACAGATTCGGCAGCGGATTGCCAATTGTTGGAGTCATCAGTGGCGGCACTTGGGTCGATTCTTTCCAGCGAAACACCGTCTTCATCATCAAGCAAAGGATGATGCCAATCGTCCTCATAATTCAAATCATCTATGATAATCGGATTGATCGCGCCGTCGATATAAAGCTTTGCATTGCCCTCATCATTGGGGAAAGCAGGGAGGTCATTTTCTATCAATGCGCTCGGATTAGGCACGTCATAGCGACTTAAAATATCAGTTCGATTTTCAGTGAAAGCGACTATTTTGCCTGGGAAAATCAATTGTCTTTTGGTGACTTCCGACACGTTGGTGTCGCCATCTTTGACATTGCCGATGAGGAGATCGGAGAGGTCTAAGACTTTTCCACTAAGATTATAAATCTCTAAAAAATCAAAACCGCCAACCTCTGGGTTGAATAAAATTTCGTTGATGACGAGGTCGCCTGGCTCAATATTTCCCGGAAGGGCAAATTCTAATTCATTGTTGAGACCAATCGTATTGCCAGAGCAATCGCTGATGTTGGAGACCTTGATTTTATAAATTTCGCTAACGTTGAGTGGGCTTTGAAGCGTCAATCGCACTTGATTAAAAAGTGGCGAAATCGGAGTTGCCGAAGTAATGCCGACAACGGGTTCGATTTCATAATTATTGACATCGGAGGCAATCGCCAAGTCAAGTCCCTCGGTGAAAGTGAGGAGCAATTCATTATCCCTTTCGGGAAATACTTCTGTGATTTCGGGAAAGGTTTCATCGGTGGCTTCGTTCAAAACGGAGTTGGGTTGGGCGGGGGTGCCGCCGTTGAGATTGTTGGAAGCAATCCAATTGAATTCGGTTTTGCAGGGCTGCAAAGGGTTGATTAATTCCAAAGTCCAACCGCCGTCGTCTTTGCCAGCGTCTATGTACCATTGGTCGGAATATTCGACGGCGTGGATGATTTGATTGCCCTTTTTGAGGGAAATTAATTCGCCGCTATTGGTGAGGGCAGGGAAGGTTTGGAGGGGAATCACGCGTCCATATCGCTCAAAATCAGCTGCTCGACTATCATCGCAAATTATCATATAGCCTTTCGGCAAAATGGTCGAATCAGGCAAAAAATATTCATTGCTCCCGTCAGAAAAAGTGATGTCAGATAGAGAAATCGATTTATCAGAACGATTGTAGATTTCAATAAATTCGGCATCGGGCAATCCAACAGCAGGCGTTGGGTCAGCCATAATTTCGTTGATGAGTAGGTCAAATGGTTGGGCAGTGTCTGCTTTGAAAAAAGTAAAATTGGCAGTTTGAGTAGTCCTTGAGTTGCCATTACGATCCGTTGCGTTTTCGACAGAAAGGGTATAGGGGATTTGACTTTCAAATCTGCTGGAAAACGTGAGTTCTACCTCTACTCCGGAGCCGCTTAACTGAGCGCTGACAGGCACTCCGACAGTCGGCGAAAGCGAGTAGTTCAAAACGTTTTCCGCGAAAGCGGCATCCAAAAACTCATCAAACGAAACGACTAAAGTTGAATCATCGATCGGCTGCGCACGCAACAAAACGGGCGCATCCAAATCAGGAATGATAGGCTGCACGGAGATGTCATCAAAGAAAAAGCTCTCGGTGCGCGAGGCAGTATATTGACATTCTATACGGAACCAGCCTGAGTTAATATCATAGGTAGGGTCAAAAAACTGAACTTCTGATTGAAAATTTAGACCACCTGTGTAATCAGATTTCACCTCCCAATTTCCATTCGCTTGGCGTGAAATGTCGAGACGAAACATCGGTTCCGTGGCAGCGGATCCGAGCGTTCCTTCGGCGATGAGTTCGGGCGCGCCGCTGTCGAGGCGATAAAATTTGAGATTGTCGTCACTGCCCGTTTCGCCGATTTCGATGAAATAGCCGTTGGCTTGGGCGATGTCTTGATTGTCGATTTGTAGATAAATTCGCAACTGATTGGAGCCGGAGGGGTTAAAGTCAAGGTGTGAATAGATTTGCCAAACCGCGCTGTCAGGAAGTGTCAGTTGGGTGAATATGGCAGATTGTCCCGCGCCGGGTGCATTCAATTTCAATTGTCCGTTTTCGACTTCGAAATTTTGCAAATCGCCTGTCCAACTTGGGTTGGAAGTCAGGTCATTGTCAGAAAAGTCATCGGTGAATTGAGCAGACACGACATTTGCCGAAAGGCAGATCAACATCACAAAAATTAAAGCGCGGTAGTTCATGTAATAAATTTAAGATGCGACTTGCCTTTTGAGCATCGTCTCCTGAAAGGGACGATGTGATATTTTGTAACGCATCGTCCCTTTCAGGAGACGATGCTCAACGAGTCGAATGGGATCGCAACTTGAGTTAAGTATATTTTGCTAAGGGCAAAAGTACGAGTAAGAAAACTAACTGCCTTATTAGCAATCTTTTTTTAAGATTGCTTGTTTACCTTTCGGTAAATAATCAAAAACAGCATATCGTGAAAATAGGAATTGTTTGTTATCCAACCTATGGGGGAAGTGGCGTCTTGGCAACCGAGTTGGGCTTGGGTTTGGCGCGAAATGGACATCAAGTACATTTTATCACCTACCGCCAACCGGCGCGGTTGAATCCTTTTCAGGAAAATGTGTTTTATCATGAGGTCTCGAAATCGGACTATCCGCTCTTCGAGTATGCGCCTTATGATACCACTTTGACGAGTAAATTGGTGGACGTCGTGCGCAACGAAAAACTGGAATTACTGCATGTGCATTATGCGATTCCTCACGCGACGGTGGCTTATTTGGCTAAGAAAATTTTACTGACAGAAGGTCGCTATGTGCCTGTGATTACGACGCTGCATGGCACTGATATTACCCTTGTCGGAAACAACCCTGCCTTTTCGCCAGTAGTCGAATTTTCAATTAATAAATCAGATGGCGTCACGGCAGTTTCAGAAAGTCTAAAGCAACAAACATTAGATTCTTTCAAAATTGAAAAGGACATTAAGGTTATTTATAATTTCATTGATTTTGATAGATTCAGAAAAGTCAATAAAGACCATTTCAAAAAAGCGATTGCGCCTAATGGCGAAAAGATATTGGTCCACGTTTCGAATTTCCGAAAGGTGAAAAGGATTGGTGATGTGATAAAAGCCTTCCAAAAAATTTATGAAAAAGTACCTTCCAAATTGATGCTCGTCGGCGATGGCCCAGAACGAAACAAACTGGAAGAACTCTGCCGCCAAATTGGTCTTTGTCATGAGATTCGATTTTTAGGGAAGCAGGAAATGGTGGAGGAAGTGTTGGCAGTTTCTGACCTTTTCATCATGCCTTCAGAAAGTGAAAGTTTCGGTCTGGCGGCACTCGAAGCCATGGCTTGCCAAGTGCCTGTGATTTCTTCCAATGCCGGCGGTCTGCCGGAAGTGAATATCGAAGGTGTGACGGGTTTTCTGAGCGACGTGGGAGATGTGGATTCATTGGCACAGTCGAGTATCAAATTGCTGACTGATGACACAAAATTGGCAGCGTTTAGAATAGCTGCACTGGAACAAGCGAAGCGCTTTTCTTTGGATAATATCCTTCCTGAGTATGAGAATTATTATGAGGAGATTTTGAGGACGGCGGTTTATTCTTCTTGATTATGGAAATGTGTTTTAAATTAGCGGAAGCATATTTTTAATTTCTGCATTTTCAATGTCAAAAGAGAAAAAAATATATCGGCTTTGGAAACCAATTTCTTACAATGAAATTTGGGAAAATAGCGACACATCAATTCTTGATGATATATCATCGTCTTGGCTTTCTCGCCGAGCAGTATTGCAAGAAAACTCAACTGAATATGCTGAATTTTTGAATCAAAAGAAGAGAGAACATGCTATTGAAACTGGCGTGATCGAACGAATTTATGATTTGAGCAAAGGAGTCACAGAGACCTTCATAAAAGAAGGTTTTGTGGAGTCTTATCTCAGTCATGGTGATACGGATATTCCGAAAAAGGATTTGATGAATCACCTCAAAGATCATATTGAGGCAGTTGATTTTATATTCGATGTGGTGAACCAAAATCGACCTTTAACCACGGGTTTTATCAAAGAGCTACTTCACCTAACCACTCGCCATCAAAAACACGCAGAGGGGAGAGACCAGTTCGGAAATAAATCAAAAATCGCTTTGCTCAAAGGTGCTTTTAAAGTACGAGAAAACAATCCAACAAGAAGCGATGGAACTGTGATTTATTTTTGTCCTCCAGAGCAAACTGCCTCTGAAATGGATAACTTGGTTGAGATTTATAATGACCTGATTGAGAAAGAAAAACATCCCCTCAAAATAGCGGCTTGGCTTCATCACGCTTTTGTTTCCATTCATCCATTTCAAGATGGGAATGGGCGCGTTGCGAGGCTGTTGACGAGTTTGGTTTTTATCAAATTTGGATTTTTTCCTTTTACGGTTTTGCGGGAGGAAATGGAGGTGAAATACATAAATGCTTTGGAAGCAGCAGATGAGGGGGAGCCGCAGCGTTTAGTCAAGTATTTGGGGGAAACTCAGAAAAGGAATATTGAGAAGGCGTTGAATATTGGGGAGGTGGCTGCGACTTCTTTGGAAGAGGTGGAAGACATTTTTATTAAAAAGTTAGAGAAAAGGAAAGAAGAAAAAGAACTCGTCCATGCTCTTTTACAGAAGAAAAATGAAATATTTGATTTCTGCTTTCAGGAGGTTCAGTCTTATAAAATTTCTATTTCTGAAAAAGTGAATGGAGGTACGATATTCAATATAAACAGTGTATCCTTTGGAAAACTTGACGAAGAAAATTCCAGAATGTTGGAGATTCAAAACCGTCCTAACTCAAGAATTGCTAAATATTCTGAAGAAAATAAATACCATTTTGATCATGAAATGAGAAAGGCATGGATCAGTTTTTCAATTGAGTTACCAAAAGAAAAAAAATATGAATTATTAATACCAATCCATCATTATGGATATGAAGATAATACTTTAGCTATCGGAGCAATTATTTCCTATTATGACCAAAAAGGAAATGGCAACTACTCTAATTTTAAAACTCCTCCACACATTATCTCAATTGATAATAACTTCGAATCGAAAAGGAAAAACATAAAATCATATTTAGAAAGCGCTTTAACTGTGATGTTAGCTCAAATTGCTAATGAAATCTAACCGCTCCCAAAAACATCGAACAATCGTATAAGTCCCCAAATCAGCCTCGGTCTCAGTAACCACCTCAACCTCCTCCCCTCCCATACTTTCGTAAAATTTCCGCGCGCCCAAATTCTTCTCCAACACCCAGAGATAATAGCCAGAATTCGGATTTTTAGACCGCACCCAATCCATTGAAGCGAGGGTGAGTTGCTTGCCAATACCATAGCCGCGCCAGTTGGAATCAACGTGCAAATTATCTAATAGCGAACCATAAGTTGGATCATCATCAAATTGAGTGCAGGCGAAGCCGATGATTTTACTTTCCATTTTCGCTAAAATGATGTGTTGCTTTTCATTGGGCTGGCTGAGGCGATTTGTCCAAATGTCTAATTGCTTTTGAGGAGCGATGTTGTCCAAAAAATTATCAGACCATGAACCACGGTAGGAAGATTGCCAGTTTTTGACGTGGAGTTTTGCAATTTCGAGAGCGTCCTCCAAGGTGGCTAATTGGAAGTTGATTTCGTCTTTCAAGAGTATAGGATTTGCTTCACTAATTCTTTTGTCAAGAGTCTTCTTCCTGCTCGATTTCTAACCTCATCAAATGGGAATCGAAAATCGCAACCTGACTGCCAATTGCTACAACCATAGGCGGAGTTTCCTTTTACGATGTTGCCTTTTTTGCATTTGGGGCAGGTTAGGGTGTCCGCTTGTTTGGAAGATTTCGCGGAAGCGGAAGTTCCTCTTTTAGGTTCTAAAATCAATTCAAAACTATCTCCAAATCGAACCAGTCCTTCGGCTGATTTACCGTTGAATTTGAATCCTTTTAAATTGACAGTACATCCTTTTTCTAACAATCGCAAAAGTTGATTCTCTGAAATATTCTTACCTGAAAATTCAAATGGTAAACGAAAAGAACAACCCGATTGCCACTGCGAACAACCGTAGGCGGTATTGCCTTTGAGCAGATTTCCTTTCCGACATTTCGGACATGTAAAACCTGCCACTGACTTTTTCGCTTTCGATCTCGAACGTGTCCCCGCTTTCGATTTTGAACTTGAACTTGATCTTGATCTTGTGCTTGTGCTTGAACCTGTTTTCTTCCTCCCTTTCGAAAACCGATCAGGCAAATTGGAAACATCAATTTTCGAAATCGCTTTGGAAGTTCTCACCTCCACCACAAGGTCATCTACCATCTTTTTCATCTCGTTGATGAACACACCGGCGTCGTACTCTCCCGATTCGATGAGGCGAAGTTTTTGTTCCCACTGCCCGGTGAGTTCGGCAGATTTTAGGAGGTGATTTTCGATGGTATCAATGAGTTGGATTCCGAGGTCGGAAGCCATAATATTTTTCTTTCGCCGAAAGGCGTATTTTCTCTTAAAAAGGGTCTCAATAATTGCTGCTCGCGTAGAGGGACGACCGATGCCGTTGGCTTTCATCAGCTCGCGGAGGGCTTCGTCATCGACGGTTTTGCCTGCGGTTTCCATAGCGCGGAGCAGCGTCGCTTCGGTATAATATTTTGGCGGCTGCGTCATTTTTTCAATCAGAGAAGGATCATGATCGCCTGACTCTCCTTTTTTGAATTCGGGAAGAATCCTTTCCTCGTTTTCTTTTTCCTTCTCAGTTTTTTCCTCTTTTCCTTCCCCAATTTTTTTGACGACTTTGGGGTATAAGACGCGCCATCCGGGATCGAGGATTTCCTTACCTGTTGTTTTGAATTTCACATCGGCAGCTTCGCCAATTACCTCCGCTTTATTGACAATGCATTCGGGATAAAAATTAGCAATAAATCGCCTGCAGATTTCATCATAGACCCGACTTTCGTCGAATGGCAAATTTGCTTGCTGCCCCGTTGGAATGATGGCGTGGTGATCCGTTACTTTTTTATTGTCAAAAACGCGTTTTGACTTTTTGATGGTTTTCCCCAAAAGGGGCATTACAAATTGGCTGTAATTCGTCAGCTTTTTTAGAATGCCGCCAATTTTTGGATACATATCATCCGGCAAAAAAGTGGTGTCCACACGAGGGTAGGTCACCACCTTTTTCTCATAAAGTTTCTGAACCGTTTTGAGGGTATGATCAGCGGAGAAGCCATATCTTTTGTTGCAATGCACCTGCAAACCCGTGAGATCAAATAGTTTGGGTGCATATTCTTTCCCTTTCTTTTTGGTGGAAGAAATGATGGTAAAAATCACTCCTGTCACTTTTTCTAAAAGCGATTCGCCGTCTTCTTTTTTGGTGAAGCGACCTTGCATGCAGTTGAAAACAACATCGCGATAGGTCGTCTGTAATTCCCAAAAAGGTTCGGGTTTGAAATTTTCGATTTCATGGTGCCTTTTGACCAACATGGCTAAACTCGGCGTTTGCACGCGACCGATAGAAAGCACCTGTTTTCCGCCGCCGTATTTTAAAGTGTAGAGCCGCGTGGCATTCATGCCAAGCAACCAATCGCCGACCGCACGAGCGCTTCCGGCATAATACAAATCATCAAAATCAGAAGCAGGTCGAAGTGCTGCAAATCCTTTTGTAATCGCCTCTTTCGTCAACGAAGAAATCCACAGTCGCTGCACGGGCCCTTTATATTTTGCTTCTTGAATAACCCATCGCTGAATCAATTCTCCCTCCTGCCCCGCATCACCGCAGTTGATGACGACTTTCGCTTTTTTGAATAGTTTTTTGATATGCCCAAATTGCTTTTTGACCCCTGGGTTTTTCATCAAGCAGGTCTTAAATTTTTCAGGCAACATAGGAAGCGAGTTCAAATCCCAACGCTTCCATTCGGGGCGATATTGGTCGGGCGAGTAAAGGGTGCAGAAGTGTCCAAAAGTCCAAGTCACTGCATAGCCATTGCCTTCAAAATAGCCATCTGCTCGATGGCGAGCGCCAACAATATTTGCGATTTCGCGAGCAACGGAAGGTTTTTCAGCAATGCAGACTTTCATGAAGGAATTTGTTTTCTCAGGCGGCTAAGTTAGAGAATTGGCAACAACCCTCCTAATTGTAGAGACGATTCACGAATCGTCTCGTGCTCTGCAAAAAGAACCGAGACCATTCGTGAATTGTCTCTACATTAAACAAATAAATCGTTGAAAATTGAAAGTTATTTATTTTTGCGCTAAAATTAATTTCTATGCGCAAAATAACTGCTGACTACATCTTTCCTGTTTCTTCCAAACCTATCAAAGAAGGCGTTGTCACCGTTGATGATGATGGAAAAATTCTTTCTGTCGATACTCGTGAAAATCACAAAACCAAGGATCTCGAAATTCATAAAGGCGTTCTCGTGCCTGGGTTTATCAATACGCATTGCCACTTGGAGCTGTCGCACATGAAAGGAGTCGCGCCAACGGGCACCGGTCTCTTGCCGTTTTTGAAAACGGTGGTTTCTTTTCGTGATGTAAAAGAGACGCAAATCATGAAAGCCATCGAGCGAGCCGATAAAGAAATGTATGACAACGGCATCGTCGCAGTAGGCGATATTTCCAATAAATTGGATACCAAAGTCACGAAGGAAAAGAGCGCTATTCGCTATTACACTTTCGTGGAAATGTTCGACTTTATGCAAGATGGTGCGGACTTTTTCTATCAGGGCTACAAGGAGGTTTATGATGGGCAAAGCGACAAAGGCGGCAACAAAAAATCAGCCGTCCCACATGCGCCCTATACTGTCTCTAAAACCCTTTTCAAAAAGATAAATGCGCTCAATAAAAAGCGAGGCACGGTGAGTATTCACAATCAAGAGACGCGGCATGAAAACAACTTGTTCTTGAAGAAGAAAGGCGACTTTTTGGAGTTTTATAAGATGTTCAACTTCTCTCTAAAAGGGTTTAAAAAGACCGGCAAAACGTCGATTCATTACGCCCTCGAAAATATGGATCCAACTCATCGAACGATTTTTGTGCATAACCCACTTACATCCCCCGAAGACCTCCAAGCAGCGATGGCATGGAACCCTAAAAACACCTATTGGACAACCTGTCCCAACGCCAATCTCTACATCGAAAATCAATTACCCTACTATCAAACCTTCCTCGACGCAGGTGCGACGGTAACGATTGGAACCGACTCGCTGACTTCCAATTGGCAGCTCTCCGTTTTGGATGAAATGAAGACGATTGCCAAATATCAATCTTATGTCGATTTCGAAACGCTGCTCAAATGGGCGACCTTTAATGGCGCCAAAGCATTGGGTTTTGAAAGAGATTTGGGAAGTTTGAAAAAGGGTAAAACGCCTGGGGTTAATTTGATTAAAAATTTAGGGAAGGGTTGGGTGTTGAAAGCCAATTCGAGTGTGAAGAGATTAGTGTAAAGTTGCTCCGTTAGGAGCAATATCTTTGTAGAAAATCACCTATTGAGTTTTTATTCGCTCCGTAGGTGCGATATCGGATGGTGTATGTGGCGTGCCGACCGAATGGGAGGCATGAACATCATACACATTGTTCTGCTCAGTTTTCTTTTTCAATTCAAATTTCGATATTCAGTAGGACTTATTCCTGTTTTGGTTTTAAATAGCTTACTAAAAT
>CALCJP010000005.1 GCA_937967625.1 uncultured Saprospiraceae bacterium | reverse complement strand
TTTGCGGAGCATGGATTTTTTATCTAATTTTTTGCTGTTTTCTTTTTTCCAGCGCTGACGGATTGCCTTTTTTTCTTCTGGTGTCTCAGCGTTTTGCAACGCTTCCATCATTTTGGATCTTTCAGCAGCTTTTTCAGCTTGCATTTTTTCTCTCTCTGCTTTGCGAGCCAAATAGCGTTCTTTTTGCTCAGGCGTCATTTTTGCGATTCGTTCTTCTTCCGCCGCTTTGCGTTTCGCTTCTTTTTCTGCTTTCCAACGCGCTTTGATTTCTTTTTGCTCCTCAGGCGATTTGCCTTCCAACTCAGCTAATTGCTTTGCCCTTATCTCTTCGCGTTCTGCTTGCCTTGCTTCGAATTTTTCTCTTTGAGCAGGCGTCATTTTCTCCAATCTTTCTTTCAAAGCGGCTTCACGCCTTGCGGCGCGCTCTGCTCTTTGTTGTTCTCTGATTTGGGCGCGTTCTGCTTTTTTCGCAGCTCTCATTTCAGCGCGCTCTGCCTTGCTGTCCTTTTTTAATTCTTTGACTTCTTCTTGAGTAGGCACTTCTTCTTGAGCCACCAATACTTGGCTTGAGAAAAGAAAAGCCATCAAAACAAATAAGATTGATACCTTTTTCATTGGGTAAATATTTTTACGTGAATAAATGTTTTTTGCAAAGAGACGCATTTTCTTTGATAGGTATTGTTATCATTGAGTTATTTTTCGCTTGAAAATTTTCAATTTGCTTTGAGAAAGATTGATTTGATTATTGGATATTCTTCTGCCGCTCTTGCGGTGCTTTTTGTTTTTTTCCTTTCGGAAAATGAAAACGCAGCTCAATGGCAAATACTGCAAACAAAATGGCAAGCTCATCAAGACTCCATTTCTAATTTATTTTTCACTCCCTCAAAGGCGAATTTAAAATCTGAAATTACTTTTTCAACTCAAATGCTTGAAGAGTTAACCCTTTCAAAAACCAAACAAGCTGATAGTTTAAAGACTCAAATCAATACGCGACTCAGTCATTTAAAGGGTTGGGTGACAGATTTGAAACGATATGATCTACAAAGCCATTTGCCGAAAGGCAAAATAAAGGAAGCATTGCCAATGATTCCTGACTTTTTACGAAGCGGAACTGATGTCTTAATTCCCGAAAAACTTTCCAATTGCTCCCATCATATTGAAAGACACAAACAATTCTATTGGCATTTGAAAAAGTCATTTCCCGAAAGGGAAACCCATGAAGCAAGAATGGCGCTCAAAGAGTTTATCGCCTTTTTGACTTCCGTCAAATGCAATCAATTCATTTTGCGTGAAAAAGACGTTAACTCTAAAAGTCTCGTTAATCACCAATAATCGTTTTTTCTGAATTGCCCAATGTTGTAATTTTGCGTTTGAATGTAACTCATTCCTAAAAATCATTTCCAGTGTTTCGATTCGAGTATATAAACTATCTGAGTTTTTTGATTCTGATTCCAGTTTTGCTGGCAATCATTGTGGTGGCATGGCGATTTAGAAAAAAAGCTTTAGAACGATTGGGCAACATAGACTTGCTCAAGCGCTTAATGCCGGGCTACTCCGAAAAGCGGCAATATTTAAAAACGGCATTGTTGCTCACAGGCTTAGCCTTTCTAATCGTCGGATGGGCAAATCCGCAGTTTAGCAACAAGAAGGAAAAAGTAAAGCGAAAAGGAGTTGATATCTACCTTGCTTTAGATATTTCAAAAAGTATGCTGGCAGAAGATGTGGCACCAAGTCGTCTGGAACGCGCTAAGCGTTTTGCCGGCAACTTATTGGATGAACTGGCAGGCAATCGAATCGGCATGATTTACTTCGCCGGAAATGCTTATTTGCAAATTCCTTTGACAATCGATTATGCAGCAGCAGCGGCAATGCTAAAAAGCGCCAACCCAAATCTGGCGTCCTCACAAGGAACTGCTATCGGTGAAGCAATTGACTTTGCACTGAAAGGATTCGAAATCAAAGACCAACAAAACAAAGTACTCGTCATCATCTCCGATGGGGAAAATCACGACGAAGACGCCATCGAAAAAGTAAAAGAAGCGCGCTCAAGGGGATTATTAGTTTTCACGGCAGGAGTCGGAACACCTGAGGGAGGACTCATCCCTGTCAGAAACGGCAATCGAGAAGATTATAAAAGAGACGAAACGGGGCAACCCGTCAAAAGTCAATTAAACGAAGAGATGTTAATCAACCTCGCCGAAGCAGGTGGAGGGATTTATTTTAACCTCCTCGAAAGCGAGTCAAAAATATTTTCAACTCTAAAAAATCAAATCGAAAAAATGCAAAAACAGGAATTCGAACAACGGTCGTTTACTTCCTTTGAAAGTTATTTTCAGTGGTTGTTGCTACCTGCTTTTTTACTCTTTTTGATTGAATTTTTATTGCCAAACAGAAAAATCGCTAAAGTATGATTCGGTATTTATTAGTCATAGGAGGGATGATTTTTTCGCTGGCGTTAGTGGGACAATCGCAACATCGTTTTCTGAAAAACGCAGACGACGCCTACTCTAATGAGGATTTCGCGAAAGCGGAAGAAAACTATCGAAAAGCCGTCGAAAAAGCGCCTTTAGCTAAAGGCACTTACAACATGGGCAATGCGATATTCAAGCAAGAGCGATATGAGGAAGCCATTGAAAAATTTCAGGCAGCCGCTGAAACCGCTACCGACCCCAAACTACAATCGCAAGCCTATCATAACTTAGGAAATGCGCACTATGGCATGGAGGCATACGATAAAAGTGTAGATGCCTACAAAAAAGCGCTTCGAATCAATTCGAAAGATGTAGAGACGAAAAAGAATTTAGCAATGGCGCAACGAAAATTGCGCATTCAACAGCAGCAGCAACAACAAGAACAGCAGCAGCAGCAAAACAAAGACGAGCAAAATCAAGAAGAAAACGAGCAGCAGCAGCAACAAGAACAACAACAACAACAACAACAACAACAACAACAGGAAGATCAGGAACAAAAAGAGGAAGAACAGCAGCAGCAAGAACAAGAGCAAGAAGTAGAAAAAGAAGGAAAGGAAAAACCTGCTGAACAAACAGAAGAAATGTCGAAAAAAGACGCTGAAAAACTCCTCCAAATCATCGAGCAAGAAGAACAAAAGGTACAGGAGAAACTGCGCCGTCGTCAATCAAAACCAAGTCAATCTGATAAGGATTGGTAAAAATTCAAACTATGAAAAAATTACTTTTCACATTTGCATTTACTTTAGGCTTTCTTTTTTGCTTTTCGCAAAATGAGGTCAAATTCACAGTAGAGGTCAATACCGACTCTATTCTTTTAGGCAACCACTTTGAGGTGTCTTTTACTTTGGAAAATGGAAAAGGAACAGATTTTCGAGCACCTGAATTTGAAGGCTTCAACATCGTCGGCGGGCCCAATCAGTCAAGTAGCTTTAGCATGGTAAATGGTGACGTGACTCAAAGCCAATCTTACTCCTTTTACTTAGAGCCGAAAGATATCGGAAACTACTATATCGAACCTGCGAGCATTGAGGTAGATGGTCAAATCATCGAAACTGCTCCCGTCGAAATCATTGCTGTCCCCAACCCTGATGGAATCAAACAAACACCCAAAAGCAATAGAAGAAATGAAAGTCTTTTCAGGGAGTTTGATTTTGGATTTCCAACCCCTCCTGAGCCGCCGACGCCACCTGCAATGAAAAAGAAGAAAAGAAAGACTTATAAATTATAGAATCGATTTGACTGAATATCACTTCGTGCGAAGTCGAGAAAGTGTACCTAAATATTATATTTCAGAATGCAATAAATCGCACGAAAGCCATCTCGCCAGCCAATTTTCTTCCCTTCCTCATAGGTGCGACCGTAGTAAGAAATGCCTACTTCATAAATCCGCACATCTTTGATTCGAGAGATTTTCGCAGTTACTTCTGGCTCGAAGCCAAAACGGTTTTCTTTTAATTCAAGCGACTGAACCATCTTCGTTTGGAACAACTTGTAGCAAGTTTCCATATCCGTCAGATTCAAATTAGTAAAAGCATTCGAAAGCGAAGTCAGAAACTTATTGCCGATGCTATGCCAGAAGAAAAGAATCCGATGAGGCTTGCCGCCCATGAATCGAGAGCCATAGACTACATCTGCAAATCCTTCGATGACTGGCTTGAGTAAGATGTTGTATTCGCGAGGGTCGTATTCCAAATCGGCATCTTGGATGATAAGATACTCGCCGGAAGCGTGTTTGATGCCGGTGTGAAGCGCGGCGCCTTTTCCCTTATTTTTTTCGTGTTTGAGGTATTGAATATTGAGTTCAGGATGGCTTTTTTGATAATCTAAAATCTTTTGCTCCGTCGCGTCTTTGGAGCAATCATTCACTATGATAAGTTCTTTTCCGATGTTATTGACCAATTCCACCTCTGATACTTTGTCGAGTATTAGCGTGATAGTTGCCTCTTCGTTGTAGGCAGGAATGACGATGGAAAGTGTTTTTATCAAAATGCGCTTTTAAAATTGGTGGGCAAAGAAAGATGAAATTTTTGAGAGTTGGTAATTGTAGTTTTTCATTTCGATAAGAACGAGAACATTCTTAGGTTTCGCTCTTTTCGCCTTTCGGCAAATAACGTTGATTTAGCGAAAGATAGAAAAAGACACAAAAAGAGCGGAAGGACTTTCGTCGCTTCCGCATCTCCAATTTTAAAACTAACCTATTCTATACTTTTTAGCGTTTCGTCATAGTGTGCTTTAATCAAGTATGTAGAAAGTATTCTTTTAGAAGGACATCACATAGCCTGCGCTAAGTGTCATTCCCTGATTTTTTATTTTTTCGTTGAAAACAGGAATGTCATACAGTTCCGTGAATCCATGTTGGTATCGTGCGTCGAAAAATATTTTTCCGGAAGGAATCATAATCTCAGTTCCGATGCCCGCAATTCCACTCACTTCAAACTGCTCATATCCAACCGCTCCTAAATCAATATCGGTATCCAATAATTTGAAATCGAAGAATGCTTGCGCATGCGTCTCTAACTGTCCATCCACTGCATACCCAACAGCAGGTCCGGCGATAGCGTATGCTTTGATTTTATCGTTGCCAATTTTTCCTTTGAAAAGCACTGGCATTTCAACATATCTAAATTTCGAAACAACCGTCACTCCTACTGGCAATGGAATGTTATATAGCTCGAAGTCAATTCCTTCTCTCAATGCAAATCCTTTTTGTGCATAACTCAACTCCGGCTGAATGGCGAAGTGTTTTCCAAATTCTACCTCGGATACAATCCCCAAATTCGCTCCGCTTATCATTTTAAAATCAGGCGTAATTGCGTCTAATGCAGCCGTTTCATTTACGTTAGCGAAGTTGATTCCGGCTCTTACCCCAACATTAATTTGCGCGAAAGCGAAAGATGTAACGAATACTAACATCGCGACTAATAGATTTCTTGTGCTCTTCATGACTGTATCGTTTTGAGGATGAATAAATTGGGAATTTCGTTCCCGTGAACAATGGGAAGGCGACAAGAAAATGTTAAGGAATTAATGAGGTTGTTATTGTTCTTTTAAGATGATTTCGCTTTCGCGAAATGAGCATATTTCATGAAAGTGAAAAAAGGAATTTTAAAAATCCTCTTAATTTCTCCTAACTACTCAATCTAATTTTATCTTTGCCCGCAATTTGAGCTTACGCCAAAAATTGCAAAAAGAAAGAAATGCCGAAAGACACATCTATCCGTTCTGTTCTCATTATTGGTTCTGGTCCCATTATTATTGGTCAAGCATGTGAGTTTGATTACTCAGGTTCGCAAGCATCGCGCTCATTGCGCGAAGAGGGAATTGTAGTTACATTAATTAACTCCAACCCGGCGACCATTATGACTGACCCCGTAACTGCCGATCACATCTATCTCAAACCACTCACAGTAGAAAGCATCATCGAAGTGCTCGAAGAGCGCAAAGATATTGATGCTGTACTCCCAACGATGGGTGGACAAACTGCCCTCAACTTAGCTATCGAAGCAGGTGAGCAAGGCGTTTGGGAAAAATATGGCGTCCGTCTAATTGGTGTAGATTTAGATGCCATCGAACTAACTGAAAATCGGGAGGCATTCAAAAACCATATGACTAAAAATGGTTTGGCTTCGGCTCCTTCTTTTATTGCGAATTCCTTTTTGGAAGGAAAGGAAGCTGCTCAAAAAATTGGCTTTCCCTTAGTAATTCGTCCATCATATACTTTAGGTGGAACAGGTGCCGGCTTCGTGCATAGAAAAGAAGATTTTGATGACGCACTTCGAGCGGGGCTGAACGCATCGCCTACTCATGAGGTGATGATTGATAAAGCGGTTTTGGGTTGGAGAGAATTTGAGTTAGAATTGCTTCGAGATGCAAAAGACAACGTAGTCATCATCTGCACCGTCGAAAATCTCGACCCAATGGGAATCCACACAGGCGATAGTATCACTGTTGCCCCAGCGATGACCCTATCAGACACCGCTTATCAGGAAATGCGAAATCAAGCGATCACTGCTATGCGTTCCTTAGGTAATTTCGCAGGAGGATGTAATATTCAGTTTTCACAAAACCCCGAAACGGAAGAACTCATTGTAATTGAAATCAATCCACGGGTGTCGCGTTCTTCTGCTTTGGCGAGTAAAGCAACAGGTTATCCAATTGCGAAAATTGCTGCTAAATTGGCAATCGGCTACACTTTGGATGAATTGAAAAACCAAATCACCAAAACCACTTCTGCCTACTTCGAACCAACATTGGATTACGTCATCGTAAAAATGCCCCGTTGGAATTTCGATAAATTTTACGGCTCAGACCATACCCTCGGCTTGCAGATGAAATCTGTGGGAGAGGTTATGGCAATCGGTCGCACCTTTTTAGAAGCCCTCCAAAAAGCATGTCAGTCGCAAGAGAATGGTCGCATGGGATTGGGTGCAGATATGAAAGAATGGATTCGCACAGAAGATATTTTACAGCGCTTAGAAACGCCAAGTGATGATAGAATCTACAGAGTGAAAGATGCCTTGCGCTTGGGTGTTCCTGAAAAAACCGTTCATAAACTCACCAAGATTGACCCGTGGTACATCAAGCAAATCAAACGTTTGGTGAAAGCGGAAGAGAAGTTGATGCGATTCAATGTCGCAGAAGATCTTCCAGAAGATTTCTTACGTGAGTTAAAAGTGATGGGCTATTCAGATGCTCAAATAGCATGGGTCATGCGCATTGATGAGGAAGAGGTAAGAGCGCAAAGAAAGAAATTAGACATTCGTCGTACTTATAAAATGGTGGACACTTGTGCTGCGGAATTTGAAGCACAAACACCTTATTTCTACTCCACTTTCGATTCTGAAAATGAGAGTATTCCAAGCACTGGAAAAAAGAAAATCATTGTCCTCGGCTCCGGTCCAAATCGAATCGGGCAAGGCATTGAATTTGACTATTGCTGTGTGCACGGGCTATTAGCAATCAAAGATGTTGGCTACGAGTCCATCATGGTTAATTGTAATCCTGAGACCGTTTCTACTGATTTCGATGTGGCAGATAAACTTTACTTCGAACCCGTTTTCTGGGAGCATCTCGAAGAAATTATTGAATTAGAAAAACCGGAAGGGGTAATAGTTCAGTTAGGAGGGCAGACGGCGCTCAAACTTGCAAAAACATTCCACGAACGTGGGATAAAAATAATCGGCTCAAGTTACGAGTCATTGGATTTAGCAGAAGACAGAGGGCGTTTTTCTGATATGCTTAAGGAGTTGGACATTCCATTTCCTGACTATGGTGCGGCAGATGACGCAGCTGAAGCCATTAAAATTGCCAATCGAGTTGAGTACCCTGTTTTGGTGCGTCCGAGTTATGTGTTGGGTGGACAAAACATGCGTATCGTTATCAACGACGAGGAGTTGGAAAGACAGGTGTTGAAAATTTTCAAACACATGCCTGACAACCGCGTGTTGATTGATCATTTCTTAGATAGAGCAAAAGAAGCGGAGATTGATGCCATCTGTGATGGCGACGATGTTTATATCATGGGCATCATGGAACATATCGAGCCAGCTGGAATTCACTCAGGTGATAGTTCTGCGGTTTTGCCAAGTTATAGCCTTTCTGTAGAGGAAGTGAACATGATGGTTGAGTACACCAAAAAAATTGCGTTGGCGCTTAAAACAAAAGGACTCATCAATATTCAATTCGCTATCAAAGAGGGCAAAGTATATGTCATCGAAGCCAACCCACGTGCTTCTCGTACCACGCCATTTATCGCGAAAGCGTATAAAGTGCCATTCCTCCAAATCGCTACTAAAATCATGATGGGCACTCACAAATTGAAAGATTTCGACATCAAGCCACAGCCAAGCGGTTATGCGATAAAAGTGCCCGTTTTTTCTTTCGATAAATTCCCGAATGTCGATAAAAACCTCGGGCCTGAGATGAAATCAACGGGTGAGGAGATTCGATTTATTAAAGACTTGACTGACCCGTTTTTCAGGAAATTGCATAATGAGCGGAGTATGTATTTGTCGAGGTAGGGTGATGATTTTTTTTCGCCTTTCGGCAAATGTCCTTTTCTCTCTGTGAAACTCCGTGTCTCCTCTGTGAATCTCTGTGTAATAGCCTATCTCGGTTAGTTGTTACACAGAGTGGCACAGAGAACCACGGAGTTTCACAGAGCAATTAGTTGTTGTTTAAGAAGAATTCGTTTTTGATTTTCAAAATTCGGTTTCCTTCTTTTTGCTTGCCCTGATATTCAATTTTAATAGCAACTATTCCATCTGAGTTAAGAGGCTTGTTCATTTTTACTTTGGAGGTAACCGTTTCGAATTCAATTGAATTTTGATAGTCTTCGATAATTTTAAATGTGACCTTTGGGTTTCCGTTTTCAAAATTTAAACTCATTTTATAGACACCTTCGTTTGTAGGAATTCCATTTGAAACTGCCACTATTCCATCATAACTATATTCCTTTTCTACCATTGAAAAAGTTGAATACTCTTCTTTAACACCGTCTTTGGTATCTAATATATAGAATACTCCCTTTCCTTCGTTATGTCCTTCGGCGAAATTTATGGTAACTCCCATTTTTCGAATTTCATTCTCAATTTTTGACTTGTTATCATAATTCACTTCATAAACTATATCTCTTGTCATTTTAGGGCTACACCCAAAAACAAGAAAAATAAAACTACCACCAAAAATCAAAAACCTTTTCATTTCTTTGAATTTAGCTTCACCACCAAGCCAATTCCCCCACCTTTCGGCAAAAAAGAAACCCGTTGCTCTCCTTCTTTCTTTTTATGAAACGCAGGCACAAAATATCCAATTGCGCCCCCTACTAAATAACCCATAATCACATCTGTCGGAAAATGCTCGCCACCTTCCACGCGTGCAAAGCCCACTCCCGCTGGCAATAAAATCGCAGCCGTCCACAGATAAGGTTTCCACTTTGAGTCAGGGAAATAATCTGAATAGACGCGCGCTACGAAAAATGAATTCATCGCAGCAATAGAGGTGTGCCCAGAAAAGAAAGAGGTACGGGCACCTGCAACCGTTTTTCCCGAAAGGGGAATAGAAGAATTATAAACAAAAGGACGTGGACGAAGAATTACTGACTTGCTCAAAAGTGTAGTGCCCACTGTAAGCATAGTAGCTTCGCTATACAACAACCCCAACGTCAGAAAATCATCTCGAATCCGATGATTAAAAAGCAAAGGAATCGCCGGAACAAAAGAGGTCGCTAATAAAATGTCGCTTGTGGTTTGCGCATTTGCAGAGTTATTTTCAGTAGCGAATCGGTCGAAGTTATTGATATTGGAAAGATTTAGCGAATTGATTTTCGCCTCTGAGAGTGGGTCGATATTGAGATACAAATAACTGCTACCACCCAACAACACAGCACTCGATACCAAAGAAAAAGTGCCACGCTTTTTCGGAATGAAATAAGGAGACTGGGCGAGAAGCCCTGTCAAAAGGAAAATGAATAACCCGCAAAAAAACAACCTGAATTTAGACACGTGAATCACTATAGAGTTTTTCCTCCACCCAATTGTCATTGTAAATCGTACTTAGATATTTGCTTCCGTGGTCAGAAAGTACGACGACGACATTATCAGTTGGTTTGAAGTCATCTTTGGTTTTGAAAAGAGCCTCTACCGCCGCACCTGAAGAATGTCCTGCCCAAACGCCTTCCAATTGCGCCATTTTGCGAGCGCGGAGCGCTGATTTTAAATCGCCCACTTTGATAAATCGGTCGATGACATCAAAATTTACATTACCAGGGATAATGCTTTTTCCGACTCCTTCCATTTTATATGGATGCGTGATCGAAATGTCATAAATCCCTGTCTCGTGATATTTTTTCAACACCGAGCCATAGGCATCTACGCCGATGACTTCGATGTTTTTATTTTTTGTTTTGAGGAAGCGACCGCTGCCGCTGAGCGTTCCGCCGGTGCCAACTGCTGCGATGACATGCGTAATTTCGCCGTTGGTTTGATTCCAGATTTCGGGGCCCGTTGTTTGGAAATGTGCTTCTGAGTTGGCGAGGTTGAAATTTTGGTCTGCGTAAAACGCACCTGGGATTTCCTTAGTTAAGGTAATTGCTTTTTGGTAGTAAGAATTCGGATCATCCGGCAGTGCTGCTGCGGGACAAAGCACGACTTCTGCACCCAACGATTTTAAGCTATTGATTTTTTCTTTGGAAGCTTTGTCTGCTACCGTGAGGACACATTTATAGCCTTTCACTCTGCAAATCATCGCCAATGCGAGTCCTGTATTTCCGGAAGTAGCGTCGATGACAGTGCCTCCTTCTTTGAGTTTTCCGTCTTTTTCTGCTTGATCGATGATATAGACAGCGATTCGATCTTTTGCCGAAAGGCATGGGTTAAAAATCTCCAATTTTGCGAAAAGGTTGAATCCCAACTCCTTCGAAAATCGCTCTAACTTCACCAAGGGAGTGTTTCCAACCGCCGCAATGAGGGTGTTTTTAGATGGGTTTGATTTATTTTTTTGGCTAAAAAGTCCGTGTAACATCTCTTCAAGTTTGTTTTTTCTTCAAAATTCAGGCGGTAAGTTAGTGAATGATTTTTTAGAAGCGGTTAAACATCGATTAAATCACCAAATCGCTCGTTAAAACCACCAATTCCTTGTAAACCGCCAGTATGAATAATCGTAATATTTGACCCTGGTTTGAAAAAGTCCTTTTCGATTAGGTCAAAAATACCATACATCATCTTTCCGGTGTAAATAGGGTCTAAACTTATCGAATGGTTGTATCGAAAGTCATTCATAAATTGGATGAGTTGCTTATCCCACTTCGCATAGCCACCAAAATGATAGTCTGAGAGTAGCGACCAATTTTCTTTCGGCGCTTCCAATAGGTTATCAATTTCCGTTTTTAAGAAATCGCCTTTCAGGACAGAGAAGCCCAATACCTTTGTTTGAGGATCAGATTCGTTTATAATGCCTGCTATGGTTCCTCCGGTGCCGCACGAAATGCAGATGTGAGAAATCGGCTGTGGCAGCTGTTCGTTCAATTCTTTAATTATTTCGCCCGTGCCGCGTGTTGCCAATTGATTGGTTCCGCCTTCCGGCAAATGATGGAATGCACCAAACATTTTCCGTAAGGAAGATAAAAATTCAGGCGCAGTTCTTTTGCGATAGGTGGTTCTATCTACAAATTCCAATCGCATTCCCTGCCTTTCGGCAAATGCTAATGTTGGGTTCAACGGTTCGACTCTTTCGCCTCGAATGACTCCTATTGTTTTAAATCCAAACTCCTTCCCTGCGGCGGCAGTAGCGGCAATATGATTGGAATACGTACCTCCAAAAGTCAGTAATTGCTGCTGTCCTTGACTTCTGGCTTCGATGAGGTTGTATTTTAGTTTTCGCCATTTATTACCAGAAATATGAGGATGCAACAAATCATCTCTTTTCATAAAAACCCGCAATTCCCTATTTTTTAACACTTCCAAATCCAACTCGTCAAGTGGGCTATTGGATTGGGTAGTAAAAAAATTAAAAATATCTGTCATATTTCTCTAAGTATCTGATTTACTGCACTTTTGGCATGGTAATTGTTTTTAATATGATGAATATATTATATATGTACCGTACAGAAAATATTCACAATAAAAGTTTAACATTAGAAAAAAACGGTACAGCAAAAATACCGAAGACACTATTTAATAACCAAGAACCGTTTTAGAGATGAGCAAAAACTCCCCCCAACTTATGTTTTTAAAATATTCAACGAAATCGACTTCTTCAAATTCATTTGCCGTTAAGGCAAATAATGATGGAGGTTACATTTGGGTTGCTCGGTAAATTACCCCCTTTATTCCTATTTCCTTACAACCGATCAATTTTAAATTAACCTACTACCCCCTTTTAATTGAAGAATGAGATCCCCTCAGAACAGGGTCGAGCCATAACTGGCTTTGACCCTGTTTTTTTTTGTGCCTACTGCTTTTTTCTTTTCTCGCTTTCGCGAAATGAGATCCCAATTTCGCGAAAGCGAGAATTGTCATTTCATCGGTCATTTCTGACAACTCATCTGCATTAACATACTGTTCGTAAAAAACTCTGGAAACTTTAAACCCAAAAAACGTTTCCTGTGTTTTTCCATCCTATATTTGCAGTCCGCTACAAAATAACATGACCGAACAAGAGCAAAAAATATTGAATCAGGCAGAGTCGCTTTTCATGCGCGTGGGTATCAAGAGTATCACGATGCAAGATTTGTCGCGTGAGTTAGGGATATCCAAAAAGACGCTTTACCAATATGTTGAAAATAAAGCGGATTTGGTTTTGAAGGTAATTTTCAATCACGCTCAACAAGAGATTGAGGAAGTAAAAAAAATTACTGCCTGCTCCAAAAACGCCATTGACGAAATGCTCCAAATAGGTCGTTTTGGATTTGAGCAAGTAAGTGTTATTTCGCCCACAGCAATTTATGATATCAAAAAACACTATCAAAAATCATGGGAAGTCATCGAAAAACTTCATCAGGAACACACCTATGTTGTGATTGTCGAAAATTTTAAAAGAGGCGTCGAAGAAGGATTATATCGTAATGACTTTGATGTAGATATTGTTGCGAAACTATATGGAGCACAGACTTTCCTAATGATCGAAGAAGCTATTTTTCCCTTGCGGAAATATAATAAGAAGCACTTAATGAACGAATTTATCAAATATCACCTTTATGGTATTGTTTCGCCGAAAGGCAAAAAGATGCTTGAGAAATATTTATCTATTGAGAAAAACTGATTATTTGACTGTTTCGCTTTGAACACAACAATCAAACAATCCTAACAATCAAAATTTATGAATCGAATCACCTACCTGTTTTTGTTGATGTTATTTGGCGTAAGCCTCTCGGCTCAACAATCCTTTACGCTTGAGCAAGCCATTGATTATGGTTTACAAAATAGTTCTCAAGCAAAATTGAGTCAATTAGATTTGGCAGATGCGGAAGGACAAATCAAGGAGTTTAAAGCCATTGGTATTCCAAAAATTAATGGTACTGCCACTTATCGTTACTCTCCTGACATTCCAACTTTTATCATACCTGATTTTGCTGATCCAACGAAAACGGTTGCAGCTCAGTTTGGAACTTCAAATAATGTTGATGCCGGACTTGAATTGCAGGCGCTACTTTTTGATGGGTCATTTTTTGTGGGATTGCAGGCGCAGCGACTGTATCGAAAATTAGTGCTGAAAGAGGCAGAACTACCTAAACTCGACATTAAATCCAATATTCAAAAAGCATTTTTGGCAGTTTTGATCGCAGAGCGAAATGAAGGGCTTTTGCAAAAAAATATTGCGAATCTCCAAAACACCTTGCGCGAGACGAAAGCGATTTATGAAAATGGATTTGCTGAAAAATTGGATGTCGATAGACTCGAATTGTCTCTAAACAATTTGAACGTAGAAGCTGGAAAGGTGCAGCGACTGATTGAACTCTCTTACAATCTTTTGAAATTTCAGATGACCTATCCCACCAATGAGGAGATTCAGATTGAGGGTGATTTGGATGCGCTTTTGGCGCAAATAAATATAGAATCTGCCGCCAGTGAAGAACTTGATCTTTCCATGCGCCCTGAGTTAGCAGTGATTGAAACTGGTGAAAAATTGGCTCAAATGAACGTGAAGAGGTTGAAAGCTGCTTATTTGCCAAGCCTTGTCGGTTTTGCCAATTATAACAAACAGTTGCAGCGAAATAGTTTATTCGATTCAGATGAAAGTCCTTGGTTTACGGTTTCGAATATCGGGGCGAGTTTGCAAGTTCCACTTTTTGATGGCTTTGATAAAAAAGCAAAATTGCAACGCGCTCGAATCGAATTGGACAAAACAGCGATTCAAAAAAGAGACTTCGAACGCGGTGTTACCCTCGAAGTGCAGAATGCAAAAATTGCTTTCTTGAACGCCAATCAGACCGTTGAGACCACTAAAAAGAGTCTCGAAATGGCGCAACAGATTTATGACATCACCCAAATCAAATATAAGGAAGGTGTCGGTTCCAGTATCGAGGTGACGCAAGCAGAGCGCGAACTGTATGCTGCGCAATCTGCCCAGATGAATGCTTTGTATGAGTTATTGGTTGCGAAAACCGACTTGGATAAAGCGCTTGGAAAACTGTAGTACCCAAATTTATTTGGGTTGAAATATAAGTGCCATTCATTTTTTCGCTTTCGCTAAATGGGTTTATTTGCCGGAAGGCATAAAAAATGAAAAGCACACCATCTTATTTAACAAAACCAACAGCCAAATAAATTTGGCTCCTACTATTATGAAAAACATACTTATTCTATCAACCCTACTACTATTCTTCGCCGGATGTGCGGGCGGAGGTGATGCTGAGCAAGGCATTCCAGAAGACTTGGCAGGCAAAAAAGAATATCTAAAAGAAAAGAAAGCAGCGCTTTCTGCACTCAAAGCAGAAATCGCAGAAGTCGAAGCTGCCATCGAAAAATTAGATCCTAAAAAAGAAACCAAGCGATTGGTGACCACGCAGGCAATCGAAAAGAAAGATTTTAATCGCTTTGTCGAATTGCAAGGAACGGTTCAGTCTGATGACTTGGTCAGTGCTACTTCAGAAGTGCCTGGACGAATCACTCAGATGAGCATAAAAGAGGGTGATAATATTCGCAAAGGTCAATTGATTGCAAAAATTGACATGGAGGCACTTGACAAGCAAAAGGCGGAATTAAATAAAGCACTCGAATTGGCAAGAGATGTTTACACACGCCAAGCTCGTTTGTGGGAACAAAAAATTGGTTCTGAAATCCAATATCTACAAGCAAAGAATAATGTAGAAAGAATGGAGGCTTCTTTAGAAACCCTCAGCTTTCAGCAGACGAAAAGCAATGTTTACGCACCTATCTCAGGCATAGCAGAGCGAGTGATTACCAAAGCAGGAGAGATGGCAAGCCCAGGCATGCCGATTGTTCAGATTTTGAATACTGCAAAAGTTAAGGTCGTCGCTGATGTTCCTGAATCGTATCTCGCTGCGGTAAAAAGAGGCGACAATGTGAAAATCCAATTCCCTGCTATTGATAAAGAAATCAATAAAAGAGTCTCCCTTGTCGGGAAAACAATTGACCCATCGAATCGAACTTTCAAAGTCGAAGTGAACCTCAACAACGGAAGCGGTACTTACAAACCGAATCTACTGGCATTAATGTCAATTAATGATTTGACGGTCAAAAACGCCGTGACCATTCCTCTGGCAATCGTTCAGCAAAACACCTCCGGCGAAACTTTCATTTATATCGCAGAAGACAACAAAGCCAAGCAAGTCATCATCGAAACGGGTGAAAGCTCAGAAGGTGAAATCATCGTAACCAAAGGTCTTGATGGCTCAGAATCAGTGATTGTAGATGGAGCGAGGTTTGTCAATGACGGCGAGGCAATTGAGGTTAAAAACGGTACACGGTAAAAGGTACACGGTACACGGCGTCCGTGTACCTTTTACCGTGTACCGTGTACCGTGTACCTCATAATTTTTGACTATAAAAAAACAACTATGGGAAATTTTAAAGAATTACGAGTTTGGCAAGAGGGCGTTCAGTTGCCGACCGATGTCTATAAAATGACACGAAGAGAGCCTTTTTGTAAAGATTATGGCTTGAGTAATCAAATCCAAAGAGCAGCAGTTTCTATTGCTTCCAATATTGCTGAAGGCGATGAACGTGGAACCAATAAGGAATCAATTTATTTTTTCAATGTTGCAAAAGGTTCTTCTGCTGAAGTAATTACTCAACTTCATATTGCTCATAACATCGGCTACATAGAAAAAAGAACGCTTGATATATTAGAAGAACGAACGAGGAAAATAAATGCCTCACTAAAAAATTTAATCAAAGCACGTTCCTGATCACTCCAGAGTGGACACCGTGTGCCGTGCACCTTTAACCGTGTACCAATAAAAAAAGAATAAGATGAGTGAAGAAAACATCATCAAAAAAGGACTAAAAAAATTCGGCTTAACGAGCCTCGCTGTCGATAATGCCACGAGTATTTTCATACTCACCTTTATGGTAATCGTATTTGGCGTAAGCTCTTATATCAATATTCCTAAGGAGGCGTATCCTGAGGTAAATTTTCCTCAAATATTTGTCAATACGGTTTACTTCGGAAACTCAGCGGAAGACATTGAGAGTTTGATCACAAGACCGATTGAAAAAGAATTGGCTTCCGTTTCTGAAATCAAAAAAGTAACCTCCTCTTCGAGTCAGGATTACTCTATGATTGTCGCCGAGTTTAACTCAGATGTGGAATTTGATGACGCAGTCAGAAAAATGAAAGATGCTGTTGACAAAGCAAAAAATGAGTTACCAACAGACCTCGACCGTGACCCCGAAGTTATCGAAATCAACATGGCAGACGCGCCGATTATGTCTGTCAATGTTTCTGGTAACTATAACAATGAGCAGCTTCGTGATTATGCTGAATACCTTGAAGATCGATTCGAAGATTTGAAAGAAGTCTCGAAAGTGGACATGAAAGGAGTCATGGAACGAGAGGTGCAAATCGAGGTCGATTTACAAAAAATGCAGGCACTAAAAGTTTCCTACGGAGATGTTGCTCAAGCCATCGGTCAAGAGAATATGACCATGTCAGGAGGTGAAATTTTAAGTGATGAGTTTAGAAGAAATATCCGAATCGTTGGGCAATTTGAAGACCCTGCTGAAATCAGTGATGTTATCGTAAAGTCAGAGCGCCAACGACCGATTTACATGAGAGATTTCTCAAAAGTAGTTTATGGTTTTCAAGACCGGACGAGCATTGCGCGTGCTGATTTATTACCGGTTATTTCGCTTGACGTAATCAAAAAACGTGGAGAAAACGTAATCACTGCAGCCAATAAAATTAAAGAAATTATCGCAGAGGCAGAAGGTGGTGCATTGCCTGATGATTTGAGTATTACGCTTTTTAATGACCTCTCGATTCAAACAGAAAGTCTAAACTCCAATCTTGAGAACAGTATTATCTCTGGGGTAATTTTGGTGGTTTTAGTTTTATTGTTTTTCCTCGGCTTGCGTAATGCAATGTTTGTTGGAGCAGCGATTCCGCTTTCGATGTTGATTGGTTTTGTAGTGCTACAAGCTATTGGCTACACCATGAATATGATGGTGCTTTTCTCACTGATATTGGCACTCGGAATGTTAGTGGATAATGCCATTGTAGTGGTAGAAAACATCTACCGATACATGCAAGAAGGCTACTCCGGACCCGAAGCAGCGAAGTATGGAACCGGTGAGGTAGCCGTGCCCATTATTGCTTCGACAGCAACGACTTTGGCGGCATTTGTACCGCTTGCTTTTTGGCCAGGCATCATGGGTTCCTTTATGAGATATTTGCCGATTACGTTGATTATCGTTTTGGCGTCTTCACTTTTTGTGGCTTTGGTAATTAACCCAGTTTTGACATCTGCTTTGATGAAAGTTGATGAAAAAGCAGACTCTCCCGCTGAGCGAAAACGCAAGAATCGAAATAATATAATCGGAGCATTAGTAATGATTCTTTTAGCAATTGCAGCACATTTTTCAGGAATCCTTTGGTTGAGAAACATTTTAGGATTCGTTGCTATTATCTCGCTGATCAATCACTTTGTCCTGCGTCCCGGTTCCTTCTTTTTTCAAAATAGACTTTTACCGATTTTGGAAAGAGGGTATGATAAATTTATTCGCTTTGCGCTAAAAGGCGTGATGCCGTATGTAATTTTCTTAGGAACGATTGGTCTGTTATTCTCTTCTTTTGTGCTCATGGGCGTTTTTCCACCGAAAGTGGTTTTATTTCCAGATCCGCCGCCAAACTATATCAACGCTTTCGTTGAGTTGCCAATGGGAAAAGACATTGAAGCGACCAATCGAATCATGAAAGATTTGGAAAAAGAAGTCGTCAAAATCATCGAACCACACCGTGATGTAGTCGAAGCAGTTTTAGCGCAGATTGGCGAAAACACTTCCGACCCCAATGCAGGTCCCGACTTCTCCGCGTCGCCACAAAAGGCACGTCTGACGGTCACTTTCGTGAAAGCAGAAGATCGAAACGGAAAGGACACTTGGGAAATCATGGATGAAATCCGACAAGGACTAAGTGGCGTCCCTGGAGTGAAAATGGTATTAGCCAAAGATGCTGCCGGACCTCCAACCGGAAATCCAATTAACATCGAAATTCAAGGCGATGATGTGACGACACTGGCAAATCTTTCCGAAGATGTCATCAAGCACATCAATGCTCAAAATATAGGTGGAATTGAAGAACTAAAAAAAGACATCAACTTAGGCAAACCTGAGATGATCATCGACATCGACCGCGAAGCAGCACGTCGATTTGAGATTTCAACCTTTGCGATTGCTGACGCGGTGCGTACCTCTGTTTTTGGAAAAGAAATTTCTAAATTCAAAGATGGAGATGACGACCATCCGATTGTGATTCGAGCAAGCTCAGATTATCGTTATAATATTGATCAGGTGTTGAATCAGATGATTACCTTCCGAAGCATGGCTTCTGGGCAGATTGTTCAGGTGCCGATTTCGGCATTGGTAAAAAAACGCTACACCTCTACTTTCGATGCCATCAAACGAAAAGATCAAGAGCGAATGGTTACCATATTCTCAAACGTAGTTGAAGGATACAACCCGAATGAAATTATTGAAGGCATTCAATTGGCATTGGATGAGTTCGATTTTCCGGAAGGATACTCTTATGAATTCACAGGCGAGCAGCAGGAGCAGCAAGAAAACATGGCATTTTTAGGTTCCGCTTTATTGGTGGCTTTGTTTGCGATTCTTTTAATTTTGGTCGCGCAATTCAATTCCGTTTCTGCGCCAGTTATCATTTTGCTTTCTGTGATTTTCAGTACCATCGGCGTGCTTTATGGTTATGTAATGACTGGTCGAGACATTGAAATCGTAATGACCGGAGTGGGGATCATTTCCCTTGCGGGAATTGTGGTAAACAACGCCATCGTACTGATTGATTACATCAAATTGACCATTGCTCGAAAGAGCGAAGAGTTGAGTCTGGCGGGAAGAAAAGGAATGGATTATGCCCAAATCAAAGAAGCCATCGTTTATGGTGGCGCGACTCGTTTGCGTCCGGTTTTGCTGACTGCCATCACGACCGTACTCGGTTTGATTCCGTTGGCGACGGGTTTCAATATGAACTTCGCGACCCTGATTTCAGACCTTGAGCCCAATATCTATTTCGGAGGTGACAACGCGGCATTCTTCGGAACGATGGCTTGGACGGTCATCTACGGTTTGATATTCGCGACGTTTTTGACCTTGATTGTTGTCCCCGTGATGTTTTGGTTAGCTGTAAGATTGAAGCGCGGATTGGGTGGCATATTTGGTCGAAAGACCGCCAATGCGTAGTTGATATTTTATCCCTTTCGGGAAATGATCCAATATTTCCCGAAAGGGACAAAAAAGTAAAGGCGACACATCGATTTTGATGTGTCGCCTTTTTTATTTCGCTTTCGCGAAATAAGCGCATTTCACGAAAGTGAAAAAAAGATAAAATTACAATATCGCCGCCAATCCAAGTCCTAACCAATCTCCTCGCTTATAAGCACCAACTCCTGACTGAAAGAAGTAATTATTACCAGTAAACCCTTCACCAATATCGCCCGCATCACCACTTCTTGCAGTGTAGCTAAGCGTCAAGAAAAGGTTTTGATTGAAGAAATAATTGAACCCAAAACTCAAGTCCTGATCTTCGCCAGCAAAACCACCAATAGCCAATGCCTCCCCCTGGTTTTCAAGTGGACCATTAAACTGCATAAGCATCACATAAGGTGTCAAATACCTCCCAGACTTTAATCCAAAATTATAACTCAAGCGAACATGCCCAACAGCGGCATTCGCCTCAGATGTAGTGGTGATAACTCCATTTATTTCTTTCGAACGATAAAGCTGATTCCACTGCCCATCTAAGTTGAATTGTCCATAATTCAAAAGCAAATCTCCTCCTAAAGAATAGTTTTCATCAAAGATATCGGTCTCGCCTTGGTAGGTTCCCACCAGTGCAATCGTCACACCATTTCGTTTTCCGAAATAGTTAGCTTTATAGCCAGTTGTGTAGGTCTTTGACTCAGCGTCACCAATATTAAATGCAAAGCGTCCTGTCACCATCGGTGAAGCAGCAAGCCCCTGCGAATTATCTCCAAAAGCACCAATGAAAGGCGTAAAGACTCCTACATCATATTTAAAACCTGACTTTCCAAAATCAAAAAAGCCACCGATATTCACCCCTGAACGGCGCCCATGCCCCACTCCCAAAAGATGTCGGCGCAAATAATTTTGCCCCCAAGATTTTTCCATAGAAGGGACGCGCAACGCAGGCGTAATGCCCTCACGAGCAAGCTGTGGATGAAAATACCCCGCCGTGATATTGAAAGACTCGTCATTGCTCGCTTTGAATTGAACAAAGGCATTCCAAAGCCTAATACCTGGATTGCCCCCATTGTTTGAGCCACCGACTGTACCTGCCAGCACATCGCGCCCAACGAAGTCAAAGGCACCTAAAAAATTAAACTTCATGCGTTCATAAGGTTGACCTTTGAAGCCAAATCGGGTTCGATGAAGTTCTATATTGAGGCGATCTCCTGCTTCTTGATAAGCATTGTTACTAAACACCTCCGTTCCCATGGTGTAGGTTGACCAAATTTGCATGGCAGCTACAGGCTGAATTTTATACTTTTCTAATTTTTCCGAAAGGGAAGTTTTAGCTTCTTCTTGCCCAATACTCCCAAATGAAATGAATCCTAAAAGGATGATAAATAAATAACGCATAGTTGATATCTGTTTTGAATTTGCTAATGTAGCAATACAAATAAACTGTGACGATAGTTGTTTAACGCTATTTGGCATAATTTTTTCAAAAGTCATATTAGACAAAAACATAATCTAATATGCCACTCCTCCGAATCCTCCTTTTTGCCATCGTTTTGGCAACCTTTTCTCTTGACCTTTCCGCTCAAGAATATTTCGCTGACAACAGTACTGCCTATGTGCCTACAGAACAGGTCACAAAAGTTTATCGCCTGCAAAAGCGACTACCTGCTTTTTATACTGGCTTTGCGATCGAGGTAGCGACCTCTGATCTACCAGTGCAAAAGAGTCATCCGATTTATGGAAAATTTGGAAAGATATACTACCACAAACTGAAAGAAGGTGGATATTCCTACTTGATTCAAACGCCTTTTTCTGATTTGAAATCAGTAAGAAAGTTTTACGAGAACGTGGTGAAGTCGAAGTCAAACGACGCTCGAATCATCAAATACAACAAAGGGAAACGAAAAATCAAAAGTTGATCAACGTGTTACGAGTTGCGGGTTGCGAGAGCGCTCGACACGCAACCCGAAACTCGCAACAAAACGCTCACTCTTAATTCCTTGGACTTTGAAAAATAAAATATGGGATGAACTGTGTTTTTATACCAATTCAGCCGCAGCTTCTTGTTTGAGCATTTTTATTTCCTTTTCTCTTTCTACCCTTTTCGAAAGATACCATAACCCAACACCCGCCACAAAACTAAACATAGCGATACAAATCCACATCGTATCCCAGCCGAAATCGGCAGCAATTTGAGTTCCCAAGACAGGGGCAATGATAAAGCCAACGGAATAGGACATCCCATAAAGCGCCATATAGCGACCTCGGTTCTCTGGTTTAGGTCTATTAAGAGCAAAAGCATTTGCGAATGGCATTGCCAACACCTCACCGAGACTAACGAGAATGGTTGAAATCAAAGCAATCCATACCCATGCTGTAAAACTCAAAACCAAATAAGATACCCCAATCATTATGCAGCCAATCGCTGAAAGAGCAAGTGATTTATACTTTTTCTCCAATACGAAAACAGCGGGCATCTCTACGATAGAAATAAGAATTCCGTTGATAGACATCAAGCCACCAATCAATGCTTTACTAAGTCCCAATTCCTTTTCAAAATAGAGTGGAATCGTTGAAAATAACTGAAAAAACGCAATCGCAGAAATCAACAACAACACAACGAATGCCATAAATGAGAAATCGGTATGAGCTGATTTTGCGTCAGAAGTCGTTACCAAATCATCTTCTTCTTCATCTGAGTTGATGCTGATTTTGACTGGAATGGTTAGAATAAAAAAAATAGCTGCTCCAATAAAAGTTAATCCATCTCCCCAAAAGAGGACATTATAGCCAACGTATTCAGCTAAAATTCCAGCCACTGCTGGTCCAACTGCCCAACCCATATTAATTGCCAATCGAATCAAGGAGACGGAACGCGTTCGATTTTCTGGTTTACTCAAAATGGCAACCGCTGTCATCGAAGCAGGTCGGAAAGAATCTGCCACTGCACTCGCCATAAAAATCATAAAACACCACCCCCAAAAGGTAGTCACGAATTGCAAGCTGAAGAAAAGACATCCGCCCAAGAGCAACGACCAAAACATAATGCCTCTATAGCCATACTTATCGGTGATTTGTCCGCCGACGAAAGTGCCGACTACCGAGCCGAGACCAAAGAAAGACATAATCCATCCGGCGTCTTCCATGGTAAAACCTAATTCTGTACTCAGAAAAATAGTCAAAAAAGGAATCACCATCGTGCCAGCACGATTGATTAAATTGACAACTGCCAGTAACCAAACTTCTCTTGAAAGACCACTAAAAGATTCGCGGTAAAGATTCAACATAATCGGGTTCTTTTGTCTGTGATGTCAGAGTTAACCCACCGAAAATTGAAAAGGTGCCACCAATTCAGATTTTTTTTTGAAATTTATTTTAAAAGTCGAGCATCGTCTCTCGAATGAGGACGATGCGGTACAATTGAACGCATCGTCCTCATCGAGAGATGGTGTAAAAAAAGAGGTTATTTTCCAAGCCGTTTCAGATACGGCTTCAACATCTTCGCTAAGTGTTTTGCAATAATATCAAATTCAAGATTGATAGTATCCCCTCTTTTCAATTGCTTGAAACAAGTGTTCTCATAAGTATAAGGAATAATCGCCACTGAAAAAGATTTCTTTTTGGGCTTGATGACAGTCAGACTCACACCGTTGACCGTGATTGAGCCTTTATCTACCAGTAGCGGAATCTCCTGTTTTTTGAATTCGAAAGTAAAATACCAACTTCCGTTGCACTCTCGAATGCTTTTCACTCGACCAGTCGTATCGACATGTCCCTGCACAATGTGTCCATCCAATCTGCTACTCGATTGGGTCGCTCTTTCGAGGTTGACGATTCTACCTTTTTTCCATGATGCTAAGTTGGTTCTTTTGATGGTTTCTTCGATGGCAGTGACGGTGTGGGTGCCGTTTTTCAATTTCACGACAGTGAGACAGACGCCGTCATGACTGACGCTCTGATCTACTTTTAGCTGATTGCTAATTTTCGACTTAATCGTAAAGTGAACATTAGTACCCTCTTTTTTGACTGATTGGATAGTTCCTAAAACTTCAATGATTCCTGTGAACATATTTAGATGTTTTTTCTTTTTCTCCCGAAGCGAGTTCGGAACAAGCCCTTTCGGGAAATGTTATGACGCGAAATTAGAATAGTTTATAACTAAATAAGTTCAACCTATTTACTTTGTGTTCAAATAAACATCTGACAGAAGGCATTTTCCGAAAGGAAGAAAAAAATAGCGAATATTCGCTAACTTTAACTTGACTATGCTTTACTTACTCACATTAAAGCTGTATTTTTACAGCGAATATTCGCTAAAAAACAAACTATAATATTTCAAATGGTAAAAATTAGTAAAAAGGTAAGCTATCTCAAAGGAGGAGAATTTATCATAAAAGAGTCTCACCCCCGCGACACCTTCATCCCTGAAGAAATGAATGAGGATCAAAAAATGATCGCTCAAACTGTCAATGAATTCATCGACACCGAAATCACTCCAATCGCCCACCGAATGGAAAAACTCGAAGAGGGCTTGAATACAATGCTATTGGACAAGTTAGGAGAGTTAGGACTTCTCGGTACTCACATGCCTGAGGAGTATGGAGGTTTGGCAATGGACACCAATACAAACACCGTCATCACAGACTACTTCGGTGGCGTTGGAAATGGATTCACAGTAACCTACGCTGTCCAAACTGGTATTGGCATGTTGCCTTTGCTCTATTTCGGAACCGAAGCACAAAAGCAAAAATATCTAACCGGAGCCATTTCAGCAGAGAAAAAGGTTTGCTATTGCTTGACTGAGCCAAGTTCAGGTTCAGACGCATTGGGCGCAAAAACTCGCGCTGAATTGACGCCTGACGGCAAACACTACATCATCAATGGTCAGAAGATGTGGATTTCCAATTCAGGGTTTGCGGATACGTTTATCATTTTCGCGCAAGTGGATGGAAATAAGTTTACTGGTTTCATCATCGACGGAGATGCACCTGGTCTGACGCTCGGCGCAGAGGAAGACAAAATGGGTATTCACGCATCTTCAACTCGACAAGTATTTTTCGAAAACGTAAAAGTACCTACCGAAAACATCTTAGGAGAAATCGGACAAGGACATAAAATCGCTTTCAATGTATTGAATATTGGTCGTTTCAAATTAGGTGCGATGAGTATCGGCGGCGCACGAAAAGCAACAGACATGTCTGTCAAATACGCCAACGAACGCCACCAATTCAAACAACCAATCGCCAATTTCGGAGCGATTAAACATAAATTAGCAGAGCAAGCCATTCAGGTTTATGCGGTCGAAAGTGCAGTGTATAGAACCTCTCAGTTGATTCAGGACATGAAAGAAGCGCTGATGGAAGAAGGAAAATCATTCGCCGAAGCGACGCTCGAATCTGCTCAAGAATATGCCATCGAATGCGCCATCATGAAAGTAATTGGTTCAGAA
>CALCJP010000004.1 GCA_937967625.1 uncultured Saprospiraceae bacterium | reverse complement strand
TCACTATATCTAACCTATTTGGTTAAGGCAAAATGTCATTATTTACTCACCACAAACGACTTCGTCAACTGAACCCCTTCCGCACTCAAAGTATAAAAGTAAATGCCACTTTGAAGACCAACCGTTTCAAATCGCTCAGCATAGTCACCTGCAATCAATTTTGCGTTATCCAAAACAGAAGCGACAACTTTTCCATTAGCGTCAGCAACAGTCAAAGAAACATTTGCGCTTTGAGGAATCGTAAAATTGAAATTCGTGAACTCACGAACTGGGTTTGGCGTATTTGGAGCCAAAACGAATCCATTTTGCTCTGCGTAGATGTCATTGACACTGACGGTTACATCGCAAGTTTCGAGGTCAGCGAAAGCGAGGTTGCTGCTTAAGTAGCCATATTGAGAAAGTGCAGTCCAACCAACAATCCAAGCGCCGTCATCGCAGAAAGCACCTTTGTAGCCAGCATTCGTATAGTAGCTATCAGAAGGAGCCGATGGGTTTGCGTAAACAGAAGCGTTCGGACGAACGTCCAGTAAGCCATCCATGAATCTATCAATCACATAACCAGGATCTTCGATTGTGTTGCCATTGTTAACCAGGTGATCTTCTAAAAATTGAATATCGCCACCAGGCATAGTTGGGTTGATGACCTCAGCAACAGAATTGTTTGAGCCAAACTCCCACCAGATGTTATTGGCAAGTACCAATTCGCCATCCTCCAAGCGTTGTCTTGAATCCAAACCAGAATCCAAATCTTCTACCTGAATGGCTTTGTCTTTAAATGAAGTGAAAACAGAATTGGTATATTTTCCAGCAGTGCCATCTCTGAAAAGTAAGGCGTGCTCATTTTTCGCGGAAGCGCCTGGGCCAGAGCCAATGTAGGTTGCATTCAAAATTTCAGGAGCTGAGTATCGAGCATTATCATCTGGTTTTGCGCCATCCATTTCGGCACCGTTGTCACCATCATCTTCAGCTTGAATCGAAAACCAAAACTGACCTTTTCCTTGCCATCCCAAATCCCAATCAAAAGAATCATCACCACAGAAAGCAACGGCCGCACCTTTTACATTAACTGCACCACCAAAAAATTCGATACCATCATCAGAGTTTGCGAAAACTTCTACATTTTCGATGGTCGTTCCTGAGCCTACTGCGCCAAGAGTCAAACCGTTGATTTCGTCACCAGGTGCGAGTTCTGCACCACCGTGTCTGATTGAGACATAATATAAGTACCCTGAATTGTCAGCGTCGTCATTTCCTCCATACAAGGCGCGAGTGTCGCCTGCGGGGATTCCTTCGACAGCGGTTTCAGGTGTATTGTTGCCGATGATTCCATTTCCTAAAATGATGAGTCCGCCCCAAAGTCCTTTGTCAGTGTCATCTAATTCATCATTGACAGCTGTGTCATCGATTTCGCAAGTGAAAATGATGGGCGCGTCAGCTGTTCCATTCGCAAAGATTTGGGCGTCTCTTGAGATAATCAATGCGGAAGCATTTTCACCGGTGGTTGGGTCTTCCTTTCCTTTGATGACTGTTCCTGCCTCGATTTCGAGTTTGCCGCCCGCTTCAAGGAATACGAAACCGTCCAAGAGATAGACATTGTCGTTTGTCCAAGTGTAGGTTTTTCCTCCTTCGAGGTCGGCGTCTTTGATTGTGATTTGCGCAAGTGAAATACTTGCTGAAAAGATGATAGCTAATAAAGTGTAGAAGTAATTTTTCATCGTCAGGTTTTAAATTTTAAGAACTTATGATTTTCTCTTTCTGACGGCAAATGTAGAGGGAGGTAGTTAACTGCGATTTAGATATATATTAAGTTTGTGTAAACAGGCAAGGGTTGATGGTTATATGGCTTCATGGTTATATGGCTGAATGACCATAAAACCATTCAATAATGAGATCATTTTTATAGCCGCTAAGAAAATTTTCTAAGAACTCCCATCGTAAATTGTCGGATCTTCTATGCCCGCCAACTCAAATGCTTCCTTTCTTTCATAGCAAGTCCCACAAGCGCCGCAATGCAACTCCTGACCCTTGTAGCATGACCAAGTCATGCCATAATCCACTTTTAATTCAGCGCCCTTTCGGGCAATGGCAGTTTTATCAATATCCACAAATGGGCAGATGAGTTCTATATTTTCATAAGTGCCTAAGCGCATGGCAGCTGCCATCGCATCCATAAATTCGTTGCGACAGTCAGGGTAGATGGCGTGGTCGCCGGAGTGCGCGGCAATCACAACTCCCTGAGCGCCAATGCTTTCTGCATAACCGCAGGCGATAGAAAGCATAATTCCATTACGGAAAGGAACGACTGTTTTTTTCATGACCTCATCGGCGTAGTGACCTTCTGGGATTTCCTCCTCATTTTTGAGTAGGGCAGAATCGAAAAGGTTTTCTATGAATTTGGCTTCAATGATTTGGTGTGGGACCCCGAGTTTTTCAGCATGGTATTTTGCGAAAGGAATTTCTTTGTGGTTGTGTTTGGAGCCATAATCAAACGATAGGGTGCCAATGACTTCGTGGTCTTTGACTGCTTGATAGAGCGCTGTGACGGAGTCCATTCCGCCGCTGAGTAGGACGATTACTTTTTGCATTTTTTAATGAAAATTAAAATTAAAATCAAAATCAAAATCAAAATCAAAATCAAAATCAAAATCAAAATCAAAATCAAAATCAAAATCAAAATGAAAATCAAAATGAAAATCAAAATGAAAATCAAAATGAAAATGAAAATCGAAATCGAAATGGGCGCACAAAAACACGGGTTTACTAAAATTCGCTCCCTATTAAAATATGGGGCAAGTTTTCGCTAAATGGGCTGATCTCAATAATTCTATTCTCGAGTTTTTTAAAAAATAAGTTTGGTAAACCTTTCATTTAACGAAAGTTGAAATCAAAATAAAATGGGTTCAATTGGCTGTTTAATGTTTTAATTGGTTTGAGTGTGTTTTTGATTTTCATTTTCATTTTCATTTTCATTGAATTGATTTCAATTGTTGTAAATCCAAATCGGGATATTCCACGACAGTGGTCAAAGTAATGCCGCCACGCGCGGCAAATTCACCATGCACGCGCATCCATTTTGGATTAGTAACGGCAACCAAATCATTCAAAATCGTATTGATGACCTTCTCATTAAAGCCTTGAAAATTTCGATAGGATTGGAGATAGTACTTGAGAGATTTGGTCTCAACACACATTTTATCAGGCGTGTATTGAATCTTGATTTTCGCAAAATCAGGTTGACCCGTAATCGGACAAAGCGAGGTAAAATCATGCGCCTCAAATTGAATCAAATAATCCCTTTCGGTAAATTGATTCGGAAAGGTGTCCAATGGAGATTCGGTTGGGCTTGTTGGCGTCGCATCAACAGATTTGCCGAGTAGGTTGAATTCTTTTTTCTCTTCTTTCATTATTGAATTAATGCTGCCTTTCGGCAAATGTTCAATTGAAGCGCAAAGAAAAGAAGAGTTTCGGACAATATTTAAGTGAAGTTTCAAGAATAAGTTACTCCAAAGAGCGAAGTAATTTTTGTGTGTAAGGAATTGAAAAAATTAATTTATAGCCGTAGCTATGGAGTCATTTTTTCTGTTTCTTAGACGCAAAAAAGACGAGTTATTTAGGGTAAGTTATTTTTGAAACTTCACTAGGCTACCAATAAGGCAGGTTTATTTTTTTGATTAGTATTAGTTTTCATTGTTGGCTCCAATTTAGGAATCTGAAAAGCAATGCAAGTGCCTCCTAATTTGCTTTCTTCGATCCATATTGTTCCTTTATGCCTTTCAATAATTTTACTACAAATAGAAAGACCAACACCAACTCCTGCATTCGGATTTTTGGAATCTAATTGAGCAAATATTTTAAAAACATCTTCCCAAAATTGTTTAGGTATAGCAGTTCCATTGTCCATAATTTTAAAATCATAGGAATGGGCATTTTCTGAAGCATGAATTAAAATCTGAGTTTGAATATTGGGGAAGGAGAAGTGAATCGCATTTTCGATAAGTAAGTTGAGCAATTGTTTAAAAAGGGATTGATCTACGACCAATTTAAGGTCTCCTCCATTGTAGCCGAAGTAAGTGTTTTTAGATACGATTTCATCAAATTTTTCAATTTTTATTTCCTGAATCAATTTTGAAACTTGGCATGTCTCTAAATTCAAATTCTTTTTCAATGCAAAACTGAACTCATAGAGACCACAGATACATTTATTTAAATGATGGCTATTTTTCGAAACGAAATCGAGCAGTTCGGTTTCTCTTTCATCCAGTTTTTTATTTACTTGTAAGCGATGCATTTCAAGAAAATTCTCAATGTTATTGCTGATAGGTGATAGCCTTTCAATTACTAAGGATTCGAATTCATATTGTTTTTTGTTTGCTTCAATGAACTTTTGGATTTGTAGATTTCGATCTTCTAATTCATTAGCTTTTAGAGCTAAATCAGCTTTATTATTTTCCAATTCTTCTTTTGATTGCAATAGGTCAGTTCGAAACCTTTTTAGATTTGAGATAAAGAAATAGCAAAATCCAAAAACTCCTACATTGAAAACGGTGTATAAATTCCATTCCTCTGCAATAGAATCAGATAGTCCGTTATTGAGTCCGTCGTTTATGTGGTAAACAGCTATGTATTGCGAAATTAGTCCAATGACTAAGTAGAAGATTTGCACAGTTATTTTTCGGAAGAAAATAAAACTATAAATGATAGCGCATGGAAAAATCATAAACAGCGCCGAAAACTCTATTCCAAGAATCAAGACGTCAATTAAAAATAGGAGTGGTGCGCAAAGAGCAAAAAAATGAACTGCGAATTGTTTAAATCCTAAATGAAACAAAAATCCTGAAAATAAGGCGAAACTGGCAAAAGTGAGATTGGAAAGAATGTTGAGATAATTTTCCTGAGGGTTGAGTAGTGGTGCAGCCATGCCCAACATGGCGAGGACAAAGATCACCTTCATGATCTTGATAAATAATTTTTCTACCTCCTTTTCGTAAAATGTGAGCATCGTTTATGGTTTATCGGGGTGCCAGCAAAAATATGGAGGTATATTTCATGTTAAGTCAATTTCTTTGCCACACTGGTTTTCCTTACCTTCGCTGCCCACATTTTTCCTAAGACAAAAAGAGAAAATCCATTCATGGCAGCAACCGCCAAAAAAGGTAAAATCGGAAAGGTCACTCCTTTGATGAAGCAATATTTTGGAGTGAAGAAGCAATACCCGGGAGCGATCTTGTTATTTCGCGTAGGCGATTTTTATGAGACATTTGGCGAGGACGCCGAGACCGCTTCTAAAGTATTGGGCATCGTTCTGACGGCTCGTAACAATGGCGGCAGCCAAATCGCACTTGCCGGTTTTCCATATCATTCGATGGATTTGTATTTGCCGAGACTCGTAAAGGCGGGCTATCGGGTGGCGATTTGTGAGCAATTAGAAAAGCCGAGCAAAGAAAAGAAAATCGTCAAACGAGGCGTCACCGAGGTCGTCACTCCTGGGGTGACTGGGATTGAATCTTTACTTGATCATAAAACCTCCAATTTCTTAGCCTCAGTTTACTTTGGAAAGAAGGATGAAAATGCAGTTGCCTTTTTAGACATCTCCACGGGTGAGTTTTTAGTGAGCGAGGGGAGTGAGAGTTATATTGATAAACTGCTCCAAAGTTTTCAGCCGGCAGAGGTGATTTTTTCGAAGGATAGATGGAAGGCTTTTGAGAAAAAATTTGGAGACAAGTTCTACACCTTCACGCTCGACGAATGGGTTTTTACCCATGACTACGCGCATGAAAAACTGATAGAACAATTTGAGGTCGGTTCGTTAAAAGGGTTTGGAATTCAGGACATGACCTTTGCCCAAATCGCTGCAGGCGCAGCACTTCATTATTTAGCAACCACCGAAAATCATAACCTCAAACACATCTCCTCCATCGGTCGCATAATGCCTGATAAATATGTCTGGCTGGATCGATTTACGATACGAAATCTGGAGTTGGTTTATGCACAACATGAAACCGGAACGCCACTCATAAAAGTGTTGGATAAAACCATCACGCCGATGGGCGGTAGGTTGCTCAAGAAGTGGATTGTGTTGCCGCTAAAATCTGTGCAAGAAATAACGAATCGACAAAATGTCGTTTCGTATTTTATTGATAATCAGGAGTTTGCTGGTAATTTTGAATTGCAATTGCGATTGATTGGCGACCTCGAAAGATTGATTTCAAAAGTGCCTTTGGGCAAAATCAATCCACGCGAAATCCGTCAATTGCAAAAAGCATTGGGAGCGACTGGCGAGCTGAAAAACTTGCTGAATGACACCGCAGAAGGGCATTTGACGAAAGTCGCCGAAGGCTTAAATCCATGCCCAAAATTGTGCGAACGAATCGAAACTTCCATCATTGAAGAGCCACCGGTCAACTTAGCGAAAGGCAATGTGATCGCCGATGGTTTCAATGCCGAATTGGATGAATATCGCAACATCATCAAAAATGCGAAAGACCTACTTTTGGGCATTCAGCAAACCGAGGCGGAGCGAACAGGCATCACCAATTTGAAGATTGGTTTCAACAACGTGTTCGGCTATTATCTCGAAGTCACCAACAAGCATAAAAACTTAGCGCCCGAAGAGTGGGTGCGCAAACAAACCCTCACCAACGCCGAGCGCTACATCACCGACGAGTTGAAAAAACTCGAAACCAAAATCTTAGGAGCGGAGGAAAAAGCCCTGGCATTGGAAGCGAAATTGTATGACCAATTGGTGTTGGATTTGGCGGATTTCATACAGCCGATTCAGCACAATGCCTCTTTGATAGCGCGCTCGGATTGTTTATTCGCTTTCGCGAAAATCGCCGAACGCAACAATTACAGCCGTCCCAACATCAATGAATCTTTGGTGATTGACATCAAACAAGGGCGCCACCCCGTCATCGAAACGCAACTGCCTTTGGGCGAAGATTATGTGCCAAACGATGTCTTTTTAGATAGCGAAAATCAGCAGATATTGATGATCACGGGTCCGAACATGTCTGGTAAATCTGCCATCTTGCGGCAGACTGCTTTGATTTGTTTGATGGCTCAAATGGGTTCGTTTGTCCCTGCCGCTTCCGCGGAAATCGGGTTGGTAGATAAGGTATTCACGCGCGTGGGTGCAAGTGATAATATTTCGAGCGGCGAGTCCACCTTTATGGTCGAGATGAACGAAACGGCGAGTATTATGAATAACATCTCCGACCGTTCCCTGATTCTTTTGGACGAAATCGGACGGGGGACTTCTACCTACGATGGCATTAGTATCGCCTGGTCGATTGCCGAGTTCTTGCATAACAACGGCACTGCCAAACCCAAAACGCTTTTCGCCACCCACTACCATGAATTGAATGAATTAGCAAGTCGCTTCGACCGCATTAAAAACTTCAATGTTGCAGTAAAAGAAGTGGGGCAAAAAATTATCTTTTTACGAAAGTTGATTGCCGGAGGCAGTCATCATAGTTTCGGTATTCATGTCGCAAAATTGGCGGGTATGCCGCGCCCTGTGGTTGAGCGTGCGATTCAGATTTTGCAACAAATCGAAACCAAAATGTCGAGTAATGAAAATCAAAATGAAAATGAAAATCAAAAACTGAACCCTTCGGTTAATCAGCCCAATACAGAGCAGATTTCTCCCGCTTATCAGCTTTCCATTTTTGAAACGGTGGACGAAACTGCAGGTAAAATCAAAGCTGCCCTCGAAGATATTGATGTTAACTCCATGACACCGATTGAGTGCATGATGAAGTTGAATGAGTTGAAGGGGTTGATGGAGGATTAATCCCTTTCCAAAATAATCTTTTGCGTCGCCCTTTCATTAATTGCCGTCAATTCCAATTCATCTCGATTCAGGAAATTCACCTCATAGTTTTGACGAATCAAGAAAGTATTTTCTATAAAATTTCCCAGATCTGTATTTTGGCTATTACCACTGATGTCTTGCAAGTGGATGACACATTCATTTGAACAAATCAAAGAAGTAATTCGAGCATCAAAGGATTCATTTTGGGCAGTTAATGCTACGTTAGCCATATTCCTTTCAAGTCCTGTGATCTGATTGGAATCTCTTTCAAATAGGTCAATTTCAATTGTCCCAAACGCGAAAAGGGTGGTGTCAGAATCAATTCCAGCTAAACGAGTGTAGTGGTCATCTATAGCTTTGAGTTGCACTTGATTGATTTTCCATCTTCCTGGTAATTGGTCGAGTACTTCGTTCTCATTTTGGGTTTGGATTCTTTCTCCTCGGCAGGCGAAAAGGAAAGATAGGAGCAGGAAAAACGCGAAAAGTTGAAGGTTTTTCATGACTTAGAATTTGATTTGTAAATTGGATTCCTTTATCAGACAAAAAGAAATAGGGCTACCCTAAAGTTGATACTCGAAACAATATTTCACGAAAGTGAAATTCATAAAAATTAAATATGTAAGCCATTGGCATTTAGTTTTTTAATTCAATAATTGGTGTTTTTTTAGACTTGAAACTGAAACTCAATTGGTTGAGGAAAGTATAAGTTGCTACCAAAAAATTTCTAAATCAAACGCACCTTCCAAGTGAGAAAAAGTATTACAATCCTCCTCCTATTTTGCGCAATCGTTTCCGGCAAAACCCAAACATTTTACGAAACCCTACAATGGCTTAATAGCAAAATCGTTCCTTTGCGAACGGTTGAAACTGATGAGCAGGACAAGCAGTATTTTGAGATTAGGCAACTATTGGGGTGCGACTGTCAGGTGAATGATTTTACCTATAGCTATGAGACTTTTAAGTTTGAAAACACCCACGACTTTGTTTTCTCATTCAGTGATTTGAATCCACAGACCATCGAAATTTTTGAGCGCGAAAAAGGGCAGGTTTATCTTCGTCTCTTTACTACCAATAATGCTAAGGTTATCAAACAGCGGCAAGTTGGTTTTCCTGACTATTATCAATCTACATTGGCTTTTGGACCTTACGATCCTAAATATTTGCCGAAAGGCTTACTGACAAGAATCAAAAAGGCGATGGCGCATGCTATCGAAGTTTGCGGAGGGAAGAAGGAGCAGTTTTGATTTTTTTTGAGGAAGAGAAAGGAGAGAGCAGAGACTGCTTTGCTGAGAGAAGAGAGAATAATCCGTTCAAAATCCGTAGGGTTCGTTTCGCTCGTTTCCCAGATCAATTGGAATCCATAAAAAAAGCCCACTCAAAAACTGAGCGGGCATTTATAGATAGGTTAGTTAATTGCTGTGAGTGTTTTGTCTAAAACGCTAAAATTTCACGAATATCTGCCTCAGAAGCCAATGGTGCATCAATCACATCCATCACAAAAGTTTTTTCCAAATCAGTATTCTCCAATTTGGCGAAGTCTTCAGGTCTGAAGATAGCCAATTTTTCATCATTAGTTACAATCCAAAGCAGGTGGTCAGATTTCTCATTGACATTCACTTTGGTGCCTTCAGTGGCATAATAACGGATGACGGTGTTTCGATTTCTATCTACCAAGAAGGCAGTGTGGTCATCGAATTTATTGTTTTTATCATCTACAAATGAGCCGGCAATTTTTTCGCCTTTCGGCAAATAAGGTCGGTCGCAATTCCAAATTCCGAAGTCAGTAACCGCAAAGCGATTGATGACTGTGGCGGGGTAGTAAGCGTCGTCAACCAAGGCTTCTAAATTAGCTAAGGCTTCTTCTTTTTGGTTGGAGAATTTATCTTTTACCTCTGCTATTGCAGCACTTACTTTACTGTTGCGTGCTTCTAATTGTTTGGAGTATTCAGCCAAAAGGGCTTGATAATTTTCTAATTCTTTTTGATACTCTTCACCTGACATCACTGGGTTGACGATGACGTTCAGTCGTTGTCCGTCTTTAATCAGTGACAACTCGAAATCAGTATTAGAAAGTGGTTTGATTTGCGCGTCGTCCCATGCTTGCCTCAAATCGTTGGCAGAGACTCCAGTGCCTGGTTTGACTTGCCACATTGCTTCCTGATATTTTTCAAAAAGCTTTTTGCTCTCATCAGCACTTACCGAATTTGAGGAAAGAATTTGATCTCCCTGAAAGTCGAGATTGAAGACAAAATCATTTCCATTGGCTTTTTGAGGCTTTAATGGGGACTTAGGTTCCGGAAATTCGGACTCTACACTTGCTATTGCGCTTCTTTCTTTTTTTGCAAAATCCTTCAATATCTGCCCTTCACTATTCTCATCTTCTTCTCTTTCAACCAATTGCACATTATCAACGTCTCTGAAATTCCAGTTACGTGCTGGAATATCTAATTGGTAAATATTGAATTTAGGAACGATTTCGGATTTCTTCAGAGGCAGTTTCGAAATCAACTCCACTTGAATAGGACGGTCAGGGCTGATGGCTAATTTTTCGCCATTTTGCTCTGCGTAGATTTCTACCATACCTGCTGATTCGAGCTGATATGTAGTACCGGCTGAGTCATAGGTCATCGGAATTCCTGAAAGGAAAAAATCTACGTAATCATGCATTTCGCGATACTTGATGGTCACTTCTCCGGTGACGGGTTGTCCATCTTGCGTTTGCAATGAGTTGGCTGCTATTTGATAAGTTGAACCTGATTCGCTTCTGATGGCACCTCCTTTTTCTGCTACTAATTTAGCCTCTGTTGGTGCGTCTTTAAATCCTTTGATGGGTGGATTGACAAATTCTTGACTTGCGAAATGAGCGTCTTGTCTTTTCTCGAAAGAGTCAGAATTAAACTGGGTAAATACCCAAACTAAGCCACCGATAAGGATAGCGACTCCTGCCGCGCGAGCCATCCAAGTCCTATAAATAGAACGAGTTGGGGCGAGTGGGGCAGTCGTGGTTGTTTTCTCAAATTCCTTCATCAAAGCGTCGAAGTCTTTATGCCCTTCGATGGCTTTGTCTGAGGGAGTTGGCATGTTAAATCTAAAATCGTAATTATGCTTCATACTGAATAGCTTTAGGATGTTAAAAAAAATCATCCATCCACTTCGAGGCTAACATTTTGCTAACCTATTGTTTTTTCTTTTTTAAAATTATTTTCTTCATTCTCTCGAGTATGCGGTAAGTTCTCATTTTCGCATTACTCTCGGTGATTTCTAAAATTTCGGCGATTTCTTTAAAAGGTCGTTTTTCAAAAAATCGCATTTCGATGACCTTGAGGTCTTTTTCTTTGAGTTCGTCGAGTGTTTCTACAAGAGCTTCTTTTAGCACTTCGTAGTTGGTTCCATCATCCAATTCGAAGTTTCCTTCCACGCTTAATTCAGGAAAGGCTTGGTCTTCGATATTGACGACGCGCATTTTATTGGTCTTTCTATAGTGTTGCCCCAATTGATTGGAAGCAATCCTAAAAAGCCATGAGGCAAAGGGAACACCTCTAAATTCGTATGAATTTATTGTTTTTAAGGCTTTAAGAAAGACTTGGGAACAGATTTCAGAGGATAAGTTTTCGTCAGCGGTTCTTGCAAATAAGAACTTGAATATCGAGGTATAGTGTCTATTGTAAATCGGGGCAAATGCCCTTGGGTCTTTTTGAGCCGCTTGAATTTCTTCCCACTCGCTTTGCATTTCCTGATCGGAAAGGACGTTTTTCAGGTATCTGATTTTACCTTTTTCGTTTTTGTCCGATTGCTGCAAATTAAGATTTTGACTCATAGAAACAGCGTGAGTTTGGTTCAAAAAAAAATGAATATCGAAGTCTGCCGATTTGGCGATTCCTCAAGTCGAGGAAAAATCAAAAGTCGAACAGACTTCAGATATTCCTAAATACCTCTGACTGTTTCAAACCTAATAATACGACGTTTTGAAGAAGTAACAGATTTTTTTTAAATTTTTTTAAAAATTTATTTCTGTCTCATTTTTGGAAGGATCTGCCTTTCGGCAAATGTGGCGGGAAGGGTGGGGACGTTGGAAATTCGCTTATTACATTCGGTTTCGATCATTTGCCGAAAGGCGAGAGGAATGGCTGAATGGTTAAATGGCTGAATGGTTTCATGGCTATATAGTTATATGTTTACCTCAACCGTTTTTCTAACCATAAAGCCATTCATCCATTTAACAATTCAGCCTATATGACTAAAAATCCCATCTACTATTTTTACGTTTATCCTCCTTTGGAGCTTCTGGCTTTTTGTATTCCTGTTCATTCAAAATTTCGCCACAGTACTTGCAGTATTCCGCATCATCATCATGACCTTCTTTTGCGCAGAAGCGGCAGACTTGTGTGTTGTGATATTTAATGTCTGCATCTACGTTACTTCCATTGGTCAATTCTGAAGAAACGATACCGGTTGGTACTGCAATTACGGAATAACCCAAAATCATAACTAAAGCAGAAATAAATTTTCCCAATGGGGTGATAGGAGAAATATCTCCATATCCAACCGTCGTAAGTGTAACGATAGCCCAATAAATACTATTCGGAATGCTATTGAACCCAGGGTGACCGCCACGCTGTGGCGATTCGATTAAATACATAATCGACCCCATGATGGTAGTCATTATTAATATGAAGAAAAGGAAGACTGAGATTTTGGCTCGGCTTGCTTTCAGGGCGTTAATAATATGATTCCCTTCAGACATGAAATGCCCTAATTTGAATATCCTAAATACTCTCAACAATCGAAGCGCTCTGATGATCATCAGACTATGAGCACTACCACCAATAATAATTTCTAAATAGGCCGGAAGAATTGAAACCAAGTCAATAATACCATAAAAACTGGCGGCATACTTCTTAGGGTTCCTTACACAGTAAAGCCTCAAGCTGTATTCAATGGTAAAGATGATGGTGAAAGCCCACTCAAAAATAAAGAAGAGGTTTTTGTGTTGATCTTCTAAACCTGGAACCGTTTCCAGCATCACAGCCAAAACACTCGCGATGATTAGAATTAGTAAAATAATATCGAAGAGTTTGCCCATAGGGGTATCTGCTTCAAATATTATCTCGTGAATTTGATCTTTTAATTTGTTTTTATCTATTTCGGTCATCGCCAAAAAAAAAATTTAGGACGCAATAATACTTAAATACATTCTTTTTTCGTTTGGTTTATCGATAATTTGGTCTCGCCTAAAGAATTATTCAATTTAGACTCCAAGCTCACTTTCTAAATATTTCATATTTTATTTTGTATAATCTCTTGGTTGCTAACCAATTGAAAGTCAATGAGATAGATTATTTTGTTGTCCTATTTGTTCGACTGCAAGACACATATTAAGTAATTTACATATTGGAAAAAATTTAGATTAACGCCAGAATTACTATTTTTGGCCACCTGTCTAAAAAACACGCTGAACAAACACTTTTTTTAATCCCCTAACGAGAATTTACTATGTACAAAGCAATCATACTCGAAGACGAAGTCAAAAGTTTACTGAATCTCCGAACTCAGTTACGTCAACATTGTCCAGATGTTGAGATTGTAGCAGAAGCGCGCAATATTGAGGAATGTAAAGCCATATTGAACGACAGTTCAGTTGGTCAGATTGACATCGCCTTTATGGATATTGATCTACCTGATGGATTGGCTTTCCAACTTTTGGAAGATTTGGATAGTATCTCTTTCGAAATCATCTTTGTCACAGGGCACAATGAATACGCTGTTAGGGCTTTTGACTTCGCTAGTATTGGCTATATTCTAAAACCAATCGATCCCGAAAAATTAATCAACTCCGTCAAGAAGGCAAAAACCAATTCTCCTGAAGAAATGGAAAAACGGTTGGAGGTTTTCGAAAATGTCGTCAAAAATCCAGGCGCTTTCGATAAGCTGACTATTTCTGCACTTGATGGCATGTACTTTATTAACCTCAACGAGATTTTGAGATTTGAAGCAGAAGATAACTACACCCACGTCTATAAAACCAACAAAGAAAAAATAACAGTCTGTAAGACACTCAAGTCTTATGAGAAGATGCTGCAAGGCATGAATTTTTACAGAGTACATAAATCACACATCGTAAACTTAAATTACATTGATAGATACGTCAAAGGTGATGGTGGATACCTTGTGATGGAGGATGGCAAAAAGATAGATGTCGGAAGAAGGAGGAGGGCTTCCTTCCTTGAGCGTCTGAAGCTAATGCATGCAACAGTTTAATTCTCATTAAATAATCTATAATAATAAAAATAAATATGTATCTAATTGTGGAGTATTTTCCCTTTTTAAGATGCAAAACAATTATCTTTACAACTGACTTATACGAACATCTGGTTAATAACTCATGAAACACGTTACTTATGAAATTTTTAATTGACTTCGGATCTATGAGAAATTCAAAAAAACCTAACAAATCTATCGACAAGGTGATAGAAAGAGATATTCAGGAAATTCAAAGGGGCGAATTCGCTAGAATTTTCGGTGGACGTTCTAACAAGAAAAAAAATCGTTCTAAGTACGATAATAATGATGGGATGAAGAATCTTCCTCCTCAATAAGTTATTGTCATTTGAACATAATCTATCCCTTTCGAAAAGAGGCTATCTGACATATTCAGATAGCCTCTTTGCTTTTCTTTCCTTTCGGAAAAATGACAACGTATTATTCTATCGTTCCATAGAACATTTCGTAAATTCGAATCTCAATCGGTTTACTCAATTTTCATTTCCCGAAAGGGAAAAAAGGCTTACAAATATTAATCAGATGTCAAAAGAAAAATCGCTGGATATCGAGCAGAGCAGAATGAGCGATGTCGCTCTTCAAATGAAAAAAATTGAAATCGAGTTAGCGAAAGTTTCTTTTACGAATATTCCTAAAGCCAGACGTTTGTTGAATCAAATGGAAGGGTTTCTCAAAACCGAAGAACTTCCTGATTTTCAGATTAGCTACTTGCTCTATTCAGGATTCATTGAAAATCAAGAATATCACTACAAGCAATCGAAAGATTTTTATTTGCTTTCGCTAAAGCTTTTGGAGGAACATGGAGATATTGCCCAGCAAGCAGAGGCTCGAATTGATTTGGCAGGAACACTGATTAATTTGGAGGAAATTGAAGGAGCAAAGTTTCATTTAGATGAAGCTCAAAGACTTATCAATGCTTTCCCAAATAAAAATCTACAAGCAAGAATTCATTGTCGAAATGGATTTATTCAATTGTACTATAAAAATTTTGGGGAAGCATTAGAATTGCTCCATCAGGCAGAAACGATTTTGGGTGGCTTTTTTGACAAATTAGCAATCAAAGATTACTATTTTTTGACTCTGATAAATAGTGGTTTAGGATTTGTCTATCTCGCCACCAATGAACATGCAAAGGTCATTAAAGCCCAGCTCAACACCGTAAATCTTTGTGAGTCCACAGGTATGCGTTCTCGGCTTTCTTGGCATTATCTCAATATTGGGCAAGCCTATATGTCCATTGATGATTTTGATAATGCGGAATATTTTTTTGAGAAATCAATTGCGAGTCCAGAAGACAGTGGTCGCAAATCGAGAGCGTCAGCCATTGGGAATTTGGGCTTTATGGCATTGAGCGAAAAGAAGTATCAAAAGGCATTAAAACTTTTCGAAAGAGCGGAGTCGATTCAGCAGGAGGAAGAGCAAAAGGACTTTAGCAATTTAGCGCAGCTTAATATCTGGATGGCACGAACCTTCGCCGAAATGGGAGATATTGAAGAGTCCATTGTTTACAACAAGCTGGCCTACCATCAGGCAGGAGAGGCTGAGGATTACTCACGTCTTGCCGAAATCAACAAAAATTTAGCTTCTTCCTATGCGGAGGAAGGGGAGTTTCAAAATGCTTATCATCATATTTTACTCAGAGAGCAGTTTTTCAAAAAACACCTCGACCAGTTGGAAGACCAACGTATCATGGAGTTGGATATTCGCTACGAAACTGAGAAAAAACGACAAGAGACGGAACATCTCAAATTACAAGCCACTAAGCTACAATTAAAGGCATTGCGGGCACAGATGAATCCGCATTTTATGCATAATGCCCTGAATGCCATCCAGACCTACATCACCTTTGGAGACGCTAAAAATGCCTCATCCTATTTAGCACGTTTTTCGGAGCTGATGAGGAAGAGTTTGGAGTTCTCGGATTTGGAAGTGATCTCTCTGGAAGAAGAAATTGACTTCCTAAACGAGTACTTGTCCTTGAATCAAAAGTTGAGGTTTGAGAGCAAGTTGGAGTTTGAAATAAAAGTCGGACCAGATGTGGAGGAAGACATCTGTGGAATTCCTACTATGATTATTCAACCCTATGTCGAAAATGCCATAGAGCATGGCATTCGACGAAGGTCGAAAGGGATGATATTAGTCAAGTTTGAGTTGTTGGATGACGATACTTTGCTTTGCATTGTCCAAGATGATGGAGTAGGTCGAAAAGAAGCAGGTCGAATTCAATCCGAAGATCCAAGCTATAAAAACCATCGCTCAAGGGGGACGGTTATTACCAGAGATAGATTGAACGTGCTTTTCAAAAGCAAAGGGTCAGACTTTGTAGAAATCATTGATTTGACTGATGAAAAGGGAGTTGGAACGGGGACTCGAGTCGAAATTAAAATTCCAATTTTAGAAGTGAATATTTAAAGAAGGTGTAGCAATAAAAAAAAGGGGGGGGAGACATAACTCCGAGTTAAGGTTCGCCTCCATTACTTCTATGTGACGCTTATGTGCTTTTGCGGTTCAAATTATAGCGTATTTTACACCCAAATAAATTTGGGTGCTACCTAACGCGCAAAGGCAGTACAATTACTGGCTTATTCAGTAAACTTTTCTGCGCCAAAATCCTCGTCGTTGCTTCTGCATCCCGCTCTGCCTCAATTTTACTTTCGTAAAATAATAGCAAATAAACCAAATATCGCGACTTCAATTCCTTAAAACAACCTGACCAAACGACTCCTGCTTCCATACCGCTTTTTTGCAGTTGATTAAGCCGCTTTTCGGCTTCCTCGAAAGAGGTGAAATCAGATTCGAGTAGCATATATTTTTCGCCGCGCAGGTTTGAAAACCGGGCGCAGTCGTATTTTACTTTTTTGCCTCCGGTGGTGAGATAGATTTCTGTTTTTGAATCCGAAACCGTTTTGGAAGGTCCTTTTTCTACCAAATGCAGATAGGGCGCCGCGTCCTTTTGCGGCTCAATCCCATGAATAGAATCCACCTCAAACTCAAGCGGTTCGATAGTGGGTGGCTCATTGACTCGCTTGTCGAGAAGGTCTTTTTCGAAGTCCACGGTGTCCACGTAGGCGATGGGTTGCTTCTGATATTCTTTATAATAGATAAATCCGATGATAAAGAAGGCAGAACCGATGACCGCCCATTGTTTCCAAAAGGTTTTGCGAAAGCGCCAGATGCCCGTCACGTCTGTTTTTGGAACAGATTTGTAAAAACTATCCCACATCTTTTTGTAGCGACTCCCCAAATTCATTGAAGGAAAATTTATCTTTTCCATGAATGGAAATAGCTTTCGTTTCGATTTGAAAACTTCCTCGCGCGCGGGGGTGATGATAAGATGTGGCGTCAAGTCTTTTTTGATTTCAATCAAACCGAAACCATAATTGACACATTGATTTTTAAGTTCGAGGTAGAATTTGTCGGTCGGATTTTCGAACACATCTTCGCCGACGGCAATCCATTGCTCATTGGCAAAAAACTGTTTGAACTGCTCCACTGCATGAATGTAGCGATAATTCATGCAG
>CALCJP010000003.1 GCA_937967625.1 uncultured Saprospiraceae bacterium | reverse complement strand
AAAGTTGGACATTCTGGTACTCTCGATCCAATGGCAACTGGGCTACTCATCATCTGCACTGGCAAATGGACAAAACAATTGTTCCACCTCGAAGGACTTCCCAAATCTTATCATGGCACTTTGAAACTGGGAGAAACAACGCCAAGTTACGATGCTGAATCTGAAGTGGATAAAACCTTTCCGACAGCGCACATTACTGAAGAATTACTATTTTCCGAAAGGAAAAAATTCATGGGTAAAATCGACCAGCGACCGCCGATGTTTTCAGCGATTAAGGTCAAAGGGCAACCGCTTTATAAACTGGCTCGAAAAGGAATTACTATCGAAGTCAAGACTCGCGAAGTGGAAATTACGAAGTTTGATTTGACGAAAGTCGAAATGCCGAATGTGGATTTTGAAGTGGATTGCTCTAAGGGGACTTATATTCGTTCGTTGGCGCATGACTTGGGGCAAGCGGTTGAATCGGGGGCGCATTTGACTGCGCTTCGACGGACTAAGATTGGGGAGTATGATATTAAGGATGCTTTTCAATTAGAGGATTTAATTGGATTGATTAAAGAAGAATAGGCTTCGATCTTTTCCACCTCCGCCCTTCGGGCACCTCCTCCAAAGGAGGACAGTTTTTGTGGGAATCGGTAACTTAAATTTGGGAACAAAACAGTTGAATTCAACTTGGATTCTAATTCGAGACTACATTTGCCGAAAGGCAAAAAGATGATTTCATTTTCATTTTCATTCTGATTTTCATTTTTATTTTCACTTTCCGTTTATATTTGCCGCAATGCAAAAAGGTCGTACCATATTAAGCAAGGATCATTTTCGGCTGACTATTGACCGAATCTGTCATCAATTGATTGAGAATTACGACCAATTTGAGAATACCTGCCTCGTTGGCATTCAGCCGCGAGGGGTGCTATTTTCCAATAGACTCCATCAGCGACTTTCCGAAATTATTGGCACAGATGCCATCGAATATGGCAAATTAGACATCACTTTTCATCGTGATGATTTCAGACATCGAGACAAACCGTTGACTGCTCATTCTACTGATTTCAACTTTTTGATAGATGATAAAAAAGTGATTTTGGTTGATGATGTGCTTTACACAGGTCGGACGATTCAGGCGGCGATGAGTGCATTGCAGCAGTTTGGCAGACCTGAAAAAGTAGAATTATTGGCATTGGTAGATCGACGATTTAATCGACACCTGCCTGTGCAAGCAGATTACATCGGAATCACAATTGATGCCCTCGACGAAGCTTATGTAAAGGTCGATTGGAACGAGATCGACGGAAAGGATCGCATTCTTTTATTTCCACAAAAAATTGATAAATAAAATTGTCCACACTTAGCACGAAACATCTTTTAGGAATTAAAAACATCACGGCTGATGATATTCGATTGATTTTCGAAACAGCCGATAATTTCAAAGAGGTCATCAATCGCCCTATCAAAAAGGTGCCCTCGCTTCGTGACACGACGATTGCCAATATTTTCTTCGAAAACTCTACTCGTACCCGCATCTCTTTCGAGTTGGCAGAAAAACGCCTTTCGGCAGATGTGGTTAATTTTTCAGCCAGTTCTTCCTCAGTCAAAAAAGGAGAAACCCTTCTCGATACCGTCAATAACATTCTCGCCATGAAAGTGGACATGGTGGTGATGAGACATCCGGCGCCGGGCGCTCCTCATTTCCTCGCTCAACACATTGATGCCAACGTCGTCAATGCAGGCGACGGCACACATGAGCACCCAACCCAAGCGCTTTTGGACGCGTATTCTATGAGAGGGGAATTGGGTGATTTGAGAGGAAAAAAAGTGGCGATATTTGGAGACATCCTCCACTCGCGAGTCGCTTTGAGCAATATTTTTTGCCTCAACAAATTAGGGGCAAAAGTCATGGTTTGCGGACCGCCAACGTTGCTTCCAAAGCATATTGAAAAACTGGGAGTCATCAAAAGCCATAATGTAACAGAGGCACTGAATTGGTGCGATGTCGCCAATGTATTGCGAATTCAATTGGAGCGGCAGGACATCAAATATTTTCCTTCATTAAGGGAATATTCTCAGTACTTTGGAATCAACAAAAAGCTACTCAATTCTTTAAAAAAGGAAATCGTAATCATGCACCCCGGACCGATTAATCGAGGCGTAGAGATGACCAGTGATGTTGCAGATTCCGATCATTCCATCATTTTGCAACAAGTTGAAAACGGTGTTGCCATTCGGATGGCAATTTTATACCTTCTGGCAAATAAGCGAAATTAGTATTATCTTAGTTTTTAAATTACTCTCGCTTTCGCGAAAAAATCTGCCTTGAATTCCTTCTCACCACACCGACTCATTCGCAACCCAAGTTTAAGAAAATTCACTTTTTGTGTTAAATAGTCCTTGAAAAACATTGAAATGCCTAATTTTAGTGATGATTTGAGTTTGCGCTCTGTTGGACTCAAATTTTCGCAAAACCGCTTAATAAAAACGCTTACCATGATACGAACGACGATCCTCAGCACTATCCTTTTTTTTGTATGCCTTTCGGCAAATTACAGCCAAAGTTGCGGCAACTCCATCACCGACAATCGTAAATTGAACAACACGCATCTACTCAAAAGCGCTAATCAAGTTCTGGTAGTGAGAGGAGATTATTCCTACAGTATGGAGTTAATCCATGATAACAAAGGATTCATAGGAAGAATGTATTCCAAAAATGGAGTAGAATTCAATCCAGATGATGAGGTCATTTTCATTGACAAAAGTCAAAGAAGGCGTAGTTACAAGTTTGTGTCTATGGGTGAAGTAAAGCAGCAAAAAGGAAGACCCGTTTTTACAAATGATATTCAGTTGGATTATCAAGCCATCAAGTGGTTTTCATCAACCCCAATGGCAATCATATATATCAAAAACAATCTTAAAAATACTGCTCGAAAATTTACAGTAAACGGCAGTCGGCAAACTGAATTTTTGACTTTAGGTAAATGTTTTGAAAGCACCTTAGATAAATCAATGATTAATGCTAACTATTCTGCTGGAAGAGAACTTTCCGCAGGAACAAAAAGCATTATCAAAAGTACTGCTCCAAAAAAACGAGCACCAGGAGCTAAAGGACGTAGCAATAGAGGCGGAGATGTTTCTGACGCAGATAAGCAAGAGTTTTCAGATTTGAAAAAAGAATTAGCTGAAATGAAAGCTCAACTCAGAGAGGAGATACAGTTAGAAAGAGATAAGGCGCAGCAAATTAAAGAGCAAATACAGCAAGAAGTTGCTATCGCAAGGCAAAATGGAGAAGCACAAAAAGCCGCAATTGCCCAAGATGTGTTAGCCTCAAGATCCAGAGCAGATTCGGCTATGGCTGTCGCTCAAGCAGAAATTGCAGAATTGGTAAAAGAATCACGAGCAAATGCAGGCACTCAAATTGAAAAAATCAACCTAACCGTCGTCGAGGCAAAGCAAAAAGCTGCCGCTGCCATTCAGGATGCACATACCGAGTCTGCAAAAGAAATCGCCGTCGCGCGCGAATCTGCTTCCAAAAAGCTAACTGAAATCAAAGAAAAGTTAGAGCAATCGAAATTGCAGTACGCAGATGAAATCGCCGAGGCAAGAGAAAACTCCTCTGCCGAAATTGATAAGATTAGAAGCGAAACCGCCGAACGAATTCGCGAAGCAAGAGAAACTGCCAAATCTGAACAAAACAGAACTGCTGAAGAAGTAGCAGGCACGAAAAAAACCGCCGCCCAAGAGATTTTAGAAATTCAAGAAAAAACAGCAGAAGACATCGCTCAGATTCGTGAAAATGGCGTTCTGGAAAAAGAAAAACTTGCATTCGAATTGGCGGAAGCCAGAAGAAAATCTGCAGAAGAAAAAGCCCTTTTGGCACAGACCAATGCTGCTGAGTTGGCAGAATTGAAAGAAAACATCGCAAAAGAAAAAGAAGCATCTGCCTTGGAAGTTGCTTCTTCAAAACAACAAGCCGCAGAAGAAATCGCACGTACTCGCCAATCGGTTGCTTCCGAAAAAACAAAAGCAAACGAAGAAGTAGCCACTACCAAAGCACAAACTGCTGAAGAGATAGCAGCAGCTCAAAAAGAAGCAGATTCTCAGAAATCTGAACTCGCAAGCGAAGTTGCTGAAGCAAAGGAAAAAGCAAGCCAATCAATAGTTGAAATCAATCAAGCCGAAGCGCAAAAAATTGAGGAAATCAGAACTCGTTCTACTTCCGAAAAAGAAAAAATCGCTACTGAGGTACAGTCAGCAAGAGAAAGAGCGAAACTCGAAATTGAAAAAATTCAACAAGAACTTGCTGCCGCAATAGAAGCCGCTAAAGCCAATGAGCAAAAAATGAAAGCGCAAACTGCCGAGGAAGTTGCTGCCACTAAAAAGCGAGCAGAAGAGGAAATCATGAAAGCGCAGCAGGAAGCCCAATCTTCTGTATCATCCGCAAGCACCAAAGCAGAAAAAGCAAAATCTGATTACGCAGCAGAAGTAGCTAATGCTCAAAAAACGATGGAGGCTCGAATTGCTGAAATTCAAAAAGAAGCAGCTGACAATATCGCTGCTGCAAAAGCAAAAGAGCAAGAGATAAAATCAATGAGTGCGGAGGAGGTCGTTTCTGCAAGAGAAAAAGCAAATCAAGAAGCCTTAGCAGCACAACAAAGAGCTGCCGAAGAAATCTCAAAAGCAAAGCAAGAAACTGCAAAAGCAAAACAAGAGGCAGCAAATAACATTGCCGAGGCAAAGAAAACTTCTTCTGAAAAAGTAGCTGAAATTCAAAAAAATGAAGCAGAAGCAATCGGCAAATTGAAAGAAGACGCAGCAAACAAAAAGCAATCTATCGCTGCCGACGTCGCCGCTGCTCGTGAGAAAGGTGCATCTGAAATTTCAAAAACACAAGAGCAAGTCGCCAACGAAATCAAAACGGCTAAAGAAAATGCCGCTAAAGAAAAAGAGATATTGGCACTTGACGTTTTGAAAGCGAGAGAAGAGTCCGCAGGGGCAATCGCAAAAGCACAAGAGACTGCCGCTCAAGAAGTTGCCGCCGCTCAAAAACAAGCAGCAGAAGCCATTAACGCTGCAAAGAAAGATAGAGACTCAAAAGTGGAGCAATTTGCTTCTGAAGCTATTCAAGCTGAAAAAGAGTCTCGCGAAAAAATCGCCGAAACTCGCAAAAATTCAAAAGCAGAAATCGACGCTACCATCAAAGAAACTGCTGATAAAAAAGCAACTTACCAAAAAGAACAAGAGGAGGCACGTAAGCAATCCTTAGCCGAAATCAATGCCGCTAAAAAGCAATCTTCTGACGCTATCTATGAAGCCAAGCAAGAAGCATTACAGCAAATCAAGAGCGTCAAAGAAGAAACTTCTGCCAAAATAGCTGAGCAAATGAACAAACTAAAAGATGCTCAAACTTCCGTCACAGATTTAGAGTCGAAAAAGACTGCTCTACATGGAGAGATAGAAAGCATCCGTTCCCAAAAAGTTAGTGCTCAAAAAGAATTGGCAGAAATTCAAAAACAAATTGAAGCCGCTAAAAAGCAGTTGAAAGAATCAGGTGGGAAAGAGTGAGACAGTAGGCAGTGAGACAGTAGGCAGTTTGGTGGCAACCCAAGAGTTGCTGCAAACTGCCTACTGTCTTACTACTTAGCTGCCATAGGAAAGCCCTGTATCGTTTCGCGAAGCAAAAAAGTAAGAACTGATGCTAACATTTGAGAGCGCCCCACAAAACCTCCACTGGATGAATCGCCTCCTTCCCCACTCCGTCTCCAATCTGATGGCGACAACTCGTCCCTGGTGCAACAATCGTCACATGACTTTCTAACAAAATTAAACTTGTTATCAACGTGAATGTTGTTCTATGAACATTATTAAAAAATAATTTAATTTAAAAAATGGCCAAGTTATAAAAATAGTTCCAAATTTCGTCAAAATATTCTAACACTGTTCTGTTAAAGCGGTCGTAATTTGC
>CALCJP010000002.1 GCA_937967625.1 uncultured Saprospiraceae bacterium | reverse complement strand
TTTCGCCAACGACGCCAGAGGTCTTGGGGTCTCCTCAAGAAAATTTTGCGGTGACACCCGATACAGTTGCTTGCGGAACCAATGGTATTCAACTGGAAGCGACAGGTGGACTTCGATATAAGTGGTTGACACCCAATGGTTTAAGTTGCGTGAATTGCGCTGATCCCATTGCCACACCTAATGGTGACGCCACCTACCAAGTAGCTATTTATGGTATATGTTCGGCTGATACCTTGACGGTAAATGTCACGGCACCTTCAGTCGATTTAGGAGATGATTTTGCGGTTTGTAAGGGCGTCGCGCCCACACTTAATTCTAATTTTCCTTCCGGAAATGCTGTCATAACTTGGGATGATCCTGATGGCTATTTGAGCTGCGATGATTGTCCTGACCCAACTGTCAATTTACCAAGCCAGGCGGGTTTATATACATTTTCCGTCAAGGTGAAAATAGGAGATTGTGAGGTTTCTGATGACATCACAATTGAGGTGGAAGACTTTGTCGCGCCTCCTGATTACATCATTGATAATGCTCAAATTTGCGAGGGCAACTCCATCCAAATTGGTGGAGCTGCTGACCCAAATTTCTCCTATTCTTGGAGGGATTCGAACTTCTCACTGATTTCAATGGACGCTAATCCGATAGTGACACCAGCAGTTTCTTCTTGGTATTATCTCAATCTAAGCTCCACTCAATGCAACCTGCTTGATAGTGTTTTCATAGAAATTGTTGCACCACCTGTGGCACAACCACTGGTTGATTTGGAAGGTTGCGAAGGCTTGATTTTTGAATTAAATCCTAATGGTAATTTCGACCTTACCTATACTTGGCTCGATGACTCTGGAATGGTCGTCAGCACAGATGTCAATCCAACGATTACACTGGATCAAACTCAGACGATTACGGTTCAAATTGAGTCGGGGGCAGATTGTCCTATTGTTGAGCAGGAGGTGGAATTAGATGTTTTTCCGGCTGCTAACTTGTCTGTTTCTGAAGATTCGATTGAGATTTGTGATGGCGAAACTGAAGTGCTTATGGCGACTGCTGACGTCAATGGTTCGTTTCTTTGGAACACCGGTGAGACAGACGAAATGATTAGTGTAACTCCTTCTGAATCAGTTGTTTATGAGGTCTCTTTTATCGACGAAAATAACTGTGACACCTTGAGCGAATCTATTTTTGTGGGTGTAGGCATGGCATTTTCGATAGATGATTTGATGATGACGCCAGCGATAGATTCGATATTTGTGGGGTGTGAAGTGCAATTTGAGGCAGAGATTGCTCCGGCTGGGATTAAAGACCTAAACTTTGAGTGGATGTTGAATGGCGATGTGGTCGGTACGGATTCTATTTTGGTGTTCGAATTTGAAACGATTGGTAACCAAACTCTCGAGTTAAAAGTCAATCAAAATGGAGGGTGTGAGCAGATTTGGATTTCGGATTTTGAGGTGAAAGAATTGGAATATAAAATCCCAAATATCTTCTCTCCCAATGGCGATGGTCGAAACGATTTTTTCAAACCCATTTCCGCGAAAGCGGTCGATATCATCAGCATGAAATTGTACAATCGCTGGGGGCAGTTGATATATGATAATTATGACAACGAAACTGGCTGGGACGGCAACCTCGGCGAACTCAATCAACCCACAGACGTTTACATTTACCAAATCACTATCGGACTGCCAGATGGCACTGAGGTGATTGAAACTGGTGATGTTACTTTGATACGATAGACGAGAGAACGAGAGATCGGGACTTCGAGAATTCGAGAATTGCACAATTGCGTTTCTCGAAGTCTCGCTCTCCCGAAATCCCAATCTCTCCAATAAAAATAAAAAATGCCTTCATCCAAACTTGACTCCATCCTTTCCTTCCTTTCGGAAAATCCGAAGGATCCTTTCCTAAAATATGCTTTAGGAAAAGAGTACGAAAAATTAGGTCAACTCGAAAAGACCACTGAACTTTTCGAAAACCTCATCCAATCCGACCCTGATTACATCGGAACCTACTATCATCTCGGTAAAATTTATGAACGACAATCTGCTCCTGAAAAAGCTGTTGCAATCTATCAGTCAGGTATTTTGGTAGCTCGAAAAATTGGCGACAAACACGCGGAGGGAGAATTGGCAGGTGCGAAAATGATGATTGAGGACGAGGAGTAGGTTTTTTGCATTTTGATTTTGTTCTTAACGGATACTAAATACATAGCTGATAAATCAAAAATTAGGATACGAGCAAAATTGATACTGCTCTCTTACTTACACTACTGATGTCCAAGCTTGGCTTTTTTAAAAAGAAAGAATCTTTCTATTTCAATAGGCATATTTTTAGCAATAATCCCATCATGAAATTTTTAATTTTATTCATTTCGGTTTCAATTTTCACAGCATGCTCCGATGAGCCAAACCATGCCGATTCGATTCCGGATTCGGAGCAACACACCCATTTCTCGAAAGAGGAATTGGGAGATTTGGCGAAAGCCAAAGGAAGAGAGGCGAGGACGTTTTCTAAATCAAATTTCAATCTTTTCCTTTCGGAAAATGAGGTCGTCGTTTTCCATCTCAACCGACCAACTGACTTGCAATCTTTCAAAACATTGGAAAGTTTAGAAATCGATTTTGAGGGAGCGTTCAAGCTGATTCACCTCATAAATGCAGAGGACGAGGCATCGGTTAATCTTTTCCTAAGAAAAAACAATTTGGCGAGTGAGGCATTTTTATTGAAGCGACCTCTCAAAGAATTGGGCATTGAAAATCCTAAGCGTGCTCAGATTTTGGTGAGAAGCAAAAGTGATGAAATTGAATTTCAATATGACTTGCCCCTCTCAAAAGGAGAACTTTTAGCACTTTTGCAACCTGTTACTTTACAGTAAGAACTTGTCCTAAAAAGGACGGTTTTGTTGAAAGTAAAACCTAATTTTGCAACTATATTAAATTTGAAGGGTTACTCCTTTGAACACATTTTAAAATCAGAAAAGAAAATTATTATGGCATTTGAATTCACAGATAGCAACTTCGCAGAAAACGTCACTGATGCAAAGGGCGTTCAGGTTGTTGATTTTTGGGCTCCTTGGTGTGGTCCTTGTAAGATGATTGGACCAATCATTGAGCAATTAGCAACTGAATACGACGGCAAAGCATTGATCGGAAAAGTCAATGTGGACAACAACCCTGAGGTGTCTTTCAAATACGGCGTGAGAAGTATTCCCACCGTTTTGATTATCAAAGACGGCGAGGTCGTTGATAAGCAGGTGGGTGCGACTACCAAAGCTGCTTTGGAAGCGAAGATTACTGCTGCTTTAGGATAGTTTTTGCCTTCCGGCAAATGGATATGAAATCCCGAATCTCTATTATGGAGGTTCGGGATTTTTAGATCATATATCTCACTGCTTTTTCTATTGGCAACAGAATTGCCATATTTACGTTTGAGATTTTGACTGTACCCTTCGACTTCGCTCAGGGAACGGTGCAAGTTCCAAAACTGTTGGCTGAGCGAAGCCAAAGCCAACAACAATAAATATCTACAGATGAAATTATTAGACAACATCGAAGTACGTGATTTAGGCAATTTAGAATTATTGGCTAAGCAAGTGGTGGAAGGATTTATCATCGGTTTGCACAAAAGTCCATTTCATGGATTTTCGGTGGAATTTGCAGAGCATCGACTCTACAATCCCGGCGAAAGCACCAAAGATATTGACTGGAAAGTCTATGCACGAAGCGATAAGATGTTTGTCAAAAAGTTTGAAGAGGAGACAAATTTGCGATGTCAGATTGTGATTGATAGTAGCTCTTCGATGTATTTTCCAGAAGACAATCTTAATAAAAAAGGCATTCCGAACAAGTTGCAGTTTTCGGCTTTGGGAGCGGCGGCATTGATGAATTTGTTGAAGAAACAACGCGACGCATTTGGGCTTTCGATTTTTGATGAAGCGGTCAATGTTCACACTCGCGCCAAGTCGAGCACTACTCATTATCGCTTGATGATGATGCATCTGGATAAACTCATCAACAACCCCGAACGCAACCGAAAGACCTCTGCCACGGACGCATTGCACCGCATCGCGGACTCTATCCACAAGCGCTCGATGGTCATGATTTTTAGCGATATGTTTGAGCAAGGAGAGCAGGCAGATGAGTTGTTTTCTGCATTGCAACACCTCAAGCACAACAAGCACGAAGTGGTCCTATTTCACGTGACGGACAAGGCACGTGAGTTAGATTTTGAGTTCGAAAATCGCCCCTATGAATTCGTAGATATGGAAACCGGCGAATCAGTAAAACTCCAATCCAATCAAGTAAAAGAGTTTTACGTGGAGCAAGTCAAAAAATTCACAGAAGAGCTAAAAATGAAATGTCTTCAATATCGAGTTGATTTTGTGGAGGCAGATATCAATGCGGGGTATCGGTCGATTTTGCAGGCGTATTTGGTGAAAAGGAGTAAGATGAAATCTTAAATATATTTGGAACCTTTTGATTTTCAATTAGTTATCCTTTTATTTGTAGTATGTCAGTTTACTCATTATACGATAAAGTTGCAAACCTTTTAGCTCATCCTGATAAAGATGCCTTGCTCAATTTGAAGGCTTCCGATGAGTTGCAAGAGCGCATGGAACTTTTGATTGAAAAGTCAAAATCCGAGGAGTTGACTCCTGAAGAAAGCGATGAATTGAATCATTATGTTGTTATGGAAAGACTAATTCGACTCGCCAAAATTCGAGCGCTTCATTAGAATATGAGTCGGTATATCTCCACTGAATTAAGAAATCAAGTTTCGAAAGCCGCTGATAATTGTTGCGAGTATTGCCTCATTCCAGAATCAATTTCCTTTTATAAATTTCATATAGATCACATCATCAGTATTAGGCATGGTGGAGATTCCTCTTTTGAAAACCTTGCTTTTAGTTGTCAGATTTGTAACCAAAACAAAGGCACTGATATTGCAACGATTTTACCTTCCACAGGTGATACTCCAGTAAGATTTTTTCATCCAAGAAGCGATATTTGGAAAAACCATTTTTCCCTTTCGGGAAATGGCAAATTAGAACCGAAATCCAAAATTGGCGAAGCAACCATCAAACATCTCCAGCTAAATCACCCAGATTCTATCCTAGAAAGAAAGGAATTAATTCGAATTGGTAAAGTAGATAAATATCTTTGAGTCAAAATTCTAACTCAATGAAATACCTCTTACGATTCCTGATTTTCCTATTCCTACTGATTGGTTCTTACTTCATCTTTCCCAAAAAAAGCACAGGTCCGATTACTTTAGAGTATCCAACTTTGCCAACTGATTTGGCGGCATTGGATCAGCAAATCAATGACTCAGAAGCAAAAGTAAAAGACCTTCGACCTGACAATCAGGCAAGAATCGTTTGGGCAAATGATAGCCTAAAAGAAAAAACGCCATACAGCCTCGTTTATCTCCACGGATTTAGCGCAAGCCAATATGAAGGTTTTCCAACCCATCGTCAATTAGCAGAAAAGTATGGAATGAATCTCTTCCTCGCTCGATTATCACATCATGGCATCAAAGGAAAAAACGCTTTTGATGGATTGACCGCAGATGGGTTGATGGACTCCGCAATGGACGCCATCGCTGTTGGAAAAGCCATTGGCGAAAAAGTCATTTTACTCAGCACCTCCACTGGAGGAACGGTTGCCTTGCCGGCAATGGCACATGATCCAGAAATTGAAGCAGGTATTTTCTATTCTCCAAACATCGACATCGTTGACCAAAACACCCACCTAATGCGTCGCCCCTTTGGTTTAGATTTAGCGGAATATATAGTCGGTAGCAAATACCATAAATTTGATGGACCTTCCTCAATCTATAAGCATTGGACTAATGAATACTCGTTAGAAGCTATTGTCACTTTACGCGAATTGTTGGACAAAACGATGACTGAAGAAACCTTTTCAAAAGTGATTCAACCCGTTTTGGTTTTGGGATATTATGAAAATGAAGAAAAGCAAGATCCTGTTGTGTTAGTCTCGGCGATGGAGGAGATGGTTGGTCAATTGGGAACGGAGCCTTCCAAAAAGGTTTTTAAAAAGATAGGGAGTGTTGGCGACCATGTGATGGCTTGCGAGTCGCATTCTAAGGACTTGGGGGTTGTGATGAAGGAGACGACGGCGTTTATTGAAGGGGTGTTGGGGATAGTGCCAACTGGTTCAAATTAGATAGTATGGAACGCAGATGACGCTGATTATCATGATTATCGCTGATCCGGGCAAATCATGACAATCAGCGTCATCCGCGTTCCAAACCGTCATAAGAGAAATCTCAATTCAAATTAGGCACCAACCAAAACGCCATTCCATTCTCCAACATCCGAATGCGATGATGGTGCTTCACATTGTAATACCACCAGAAATAAGAAAGGCGCAATTGGTTCCCATTATTGAGCGAGTAGGTGCAATTAAATTGTAAATCGAGGTCGAAAAGTTTGGGAAGGTAAGTGATGTAGTTACTTGTCGCCTTTAGATTCGAAAGGTCTCCCTCATGTCTGAAAGAGGCATATTGCGTTCCAAATCCCCATCCAATCAGAGGAAGACTTGCAGTGGCGTCAAAAAAGAAATCATCACCAATTTCCTCGTTTTGATAGACAAGGGTAGCAGTTAGCCCTAATGACACATTTCCATTGTAAGAGACAAAGCGTTTGGAATTGCGGCTATTGAAATTAACCTTCAAAGTGAAACCAACGAAGTAATCTAAATCAGTGGCGGAATTGGTTCTAAACATGGTATGCCCTCGAAACACTGCTTGATTGAGATCTATGAGTCTGCTTCCTTTTACGCCGTTTTTTAGGTTGGCGGTTTGCATGGAGAAGTTATTTTTTGACCAGTAGTTACTTCCCTGATGTTCTATTCCAGTCAAAAATTTTGAGGTGAATCCTCGATGCCTTAGTGGCGAATTGTAATCATCCTTTGCTTGAAAAAAGGAAATACCAACCCCAATTGGCAGGTAATATTGATCTGATTGTTCGAAGATTTGCGCGAAAGCGCTATTAAAAATATAACAGAAAAGTATGGTGTAAAAAGTCTTAGGCATTGGTGATTTCGATTTTTCCGAAAGGTAGGAAATGAATTTCATTTTACAATTAAATCTTTTGGAAGCACAGCAGATCTGGGTATCCTCACGTTTCAATCACGGAAGATTAATTTCTAAATAACTCATTGAAAGAAGTACATTTGCGCTATGCAGTTAACAGCTCAAGAATTAGGCGTTTTGTTAAATGGAACGGTGGAGGGCAACCCAAACGTAGCAGTGAATCGCCCCTCTAAGATTGAGGAAGGTGGTGCTGGTTCCATTTCATTTTTAGCCAACCCAAAGTATGAAAAATACGCGTATTCTACCGACGCTTCCATTCTCTTGGTCGAGAAAGGTTTTTCCCCGAAAGGGAAAGTCAACTCAACCCTGATAAGAGTGGAGAATGTATATGAAAGCATCGGTTTTCTATTAAATAAGTTTGGAGAAAACGGCGGCACAAAGCAAACCATTGTGGCTCAAAACTCCGCTATACACAATTCGATTCAGTTACCTGAAAATGTGGGGGTCGGTGATTTTTCAGTCATCAAAGAAGGAGCGCAGATAGGAGAGGGAACACAAATCCATTCGCAAGTTTTTATTGGAAAAAATGCAACTCTTGGAAAAAATTGTATCCTTTATCCAGGAGTGAAAATCTATCATGATTGCGTGATTGGAGATAATTGCATTTTGCATGCAAACGTGGTGATAGGAGGCGATGGTTTCGGATTTGTAGCTGACCACAATGGTGTTTATAATAAAATTGCTCAGGTTGGTAATGTTGTTTTAGAAAATAATGTAGAAGTAGGAGCGAACTCCACTATAGACCGCGCCACAATGGGAAGCACTTTCGTGCGAATGGGCGTGAAAATCGACAACCTCGTGCAGATTGCCCACAACGTGGAGATAGGAGAAAACACCGTAATCGCCTCGCAAGCAGGAATTGCTGGAAGTACGAAAATTGGAAAAAACTGCCAAATAGGTGGACAAGTTGGATTTGCCGGGCATTTGACGATAGCTGATGGCTCTAAATTTCAGGCGCAATCTGGAATTGCTTCAAGCATAAATGAACCTAACGGTGCCTACTTTGGTTCTCCTGCTATTAACTACCGTGATTTTATCAGAAGTTACGCGGTATTTAAAAAGCTACCCGAACTTTATAAGAAATGGGGAAAAAAATAGACGAATCGCTTACCAAGCATCACAAATGTTAAATTACCTTTGCGCCAAAATTCAAACCTGCCGATGAATCAACATACTATTTCAAAAGACGTCTCGCTTTCTGGAATTGGTCTGCATACCGGTAAAAAAGTAAAATTAAAATTTAAGGCGGCTGACCCTAATCATGGGGTGAAGTTCCAAAGAGTCGATTTGGATGATAAGCCTATCATCCCAGCTGACGTGAGTCGAGTAGTATCTACCAATCGAGGCACCACCCTCAAAAACGGAGAAGCCCAAATCAGTACCGTCGAGCACCTGCTGAGTGCCTTGAGAGGATTAGCCATAGATAACGTCTTGGTAGAAATCAACGGACCCGAAGTGCCGATTATGGACGGGAGTGCCGCTGCATTTGTCAAAGCGCTCAAGAAGGCCAAAAGGGTAGAGCAAGACCAGCCAATTGAATATTTCGAAATCACCGAACCGATTTCCTACAAAGATGAGGTGACTGGATCTGAGATACTCGGTATTCCCTCTGATGAATATGAGGTGACGACCATGATCGATTTTAATTCAAAAGTTTTAGGGAAACAGTTCGCTAAATTGTCTGAGATAGGGGAGTACGAAAAGGAGGTCGCTCCTTGTCGCACTTTTGTGTTTTTGAGAGAGTTGGAGCAACTGGTCGATCAGGGCTTGATAAAAGGAGGCGACTTGGACAATGCCATCGTAATTGCCGACCGCGTGATGTCTGATAAAGATTTGAAAAAACTTGCCAAAAAGTTGGACAAGCCAAGCATCAAAATCGAAAAAGAAGGCATTCTTAATTTCACAGATTTGCATTTTGAGAATGAGCCGGCAAGACATAAATTATTGGATGTCATAGGGGACTTGTCGTTGTTAGGAGTCCCTATCAAGGGCAAAATAGTGGCTACTAAACCTGGTCACGCAGTCAATGTCGAATTCACAAAGCTCTTGAAGCAGCAACTCCGTGAGCGAAAGAAATTAAAAGGCAAACCCAATTACGATCCGAATAAAACTCCGGTCTTAAACACTATCCAGATTCAAGAAATGTTGCCTCATGCGCATCCATTTTTGATGGTTGATAAAATCATCGAAATGACTGACAAAAAGATAGTCGGCGTAAAAAGCATCAATTTTAATGAGCCTTGGTTTAAAGGACACTTTCCGGGCAATCCCATTTTTCCTGGTGTTTTGCAAATCGAAGCGATGGCGCAAACAGGAGGAATTCTTGCCATCAACTGCATGGGCGGCGGCAAGTGGAATACCTACTTTTTGAAAATTGACGAAGGGAAATTCAAGAGCATGGTCGTGCCGGGCGATACGATGATTATTAAATTGGAGATGGAGGCACCCATCAGAAGAGGCATCGTGATTATGAGAGGAACTGCCTACGTTGGCAATAAAATAGTATCTGAAGCATTATTAACAGCACAGATATCTAAGATGGAGGAGTAGCTTCATTGCAACCACCTAAATACTCAGTTTCGCGAAATCGAAAAAAATTAAATCACCAATAAGAAATTACACGAACCTATGAGTACTAAACTTGTTTTGAACCCAAAGAAAGCGTCAATGAGATATAACGGTCTTCGTAGCGTTCACCCCAATGCCCGTATCGGCAATGACGTGACCATAGATAATTTCGTAACCATAGCAGAGGATGTAGAGATAGGTGAAGGCACTTGGATCGGACCCCAAGTAACCATCATGGATGGCGTGCGCATTGGCAAAAACTGCAAAATCTTCCCAGGTGCAGTTATCGGAGCCATCCCTCAAGACTTGAAATTTAATGGAGAAAAATCAATCGTTCAGATTGGCAACAATGTGACGATTCGAGAATATTGTACTATCAACAGAGGCACAATGGATAAGCACCAAACGGTCATCCATGACAACTGTCTCTTGATGGCTTATGTCCACATCGCACACGATTGCATCATCGGCAAAAACGCGATTCTTGCCAATAATGTCAACCTCGCAGGTCACATCGAAATCGGCGAATATGCCATTCTCGGAGGCATGGTGCCGGTTCATCAATTTGTGAAAATTGGGAAGCATTGCATGATTGGCGGAGGTTCGTTGGTGCGAAAGGATGTGCCGCCGTTTATCAAAGCAGCGCGTGAGCCATTGTGTTTTTCAGGTATCAATTCGATTGGATTGAGCCGAAGAGGATTCACTAAAGAAAGAATCAATCACATCAAGGATGCCTACCGAATTCTATACGTGAATAACAACAACGTCTCGCAAGCCATCAAAAAGATTGAGAACGAATTGGAAGCCAACACCGACCGTGATGAAATTTTGACTTTCGTCAAACAATCACGCGACAACCGAGGCTTGATTCGTGGCTTTCGCCAATTGAATGGTAAGCATTAGACCTTTTTATTTCCTTACGGAAAATACTTTGAATGGAACTGATCTTAGACAACATCAGTAAACGATACCGAAACGATTGGATTTTTAAAAAGGTAAATTATCAATTCAAATCAGGACATAGCTATGCCGTTGGCGGACCCAATGGCAGTGGCAAATCCACCTTCCTACGCATTCTCTCCGCTCACCTGACGCCCACCAAAGGTACCATCAAATTCAAACATCAAAATCGAACCCTTGCCGTCGAATCCGTTTTTCAGCACCTCAGTTTCGCTGCTCCCTACATTGAGTTATTAGAAGAATTTTCCTTACGGGAAATGGTCGATTTTCATCAAAAATTCAAACCGCTGCAAAATGAATTGACGACCGATAACTTATTGAAAGTCATGCAGTTAGAGTCATCTGCTGAAAAAGAAATTCGATTTTTTTCAAGTGGGATGAAGCAACGGGTGAAATTGGGATTGACCCTTTGCTCGGAGTCTGATTTGCTACTATTAGACGAACCTACCACCAACCTCGATCAGCGTGGCATGAACTGGTACAAGAAGATGGTAAAAGAATTTGCCAAAAATAAAACCCTGATCATTGCCAGTAATGTCGAAGAAGATTTTGACTTTTGTGACTCAAAAATCAATATCCTCGATTGGAAAAATTAATGTCAAGACCAACCAACAAATGGAAGTTAGCCCAATGGCTCGAAATCCGCTGGTGGCGTCGTTATCTCAAAACCCAATCTCCTGACCAATATCTCCAATGGAAAAAAGGATATTGGGAAAAATTTCTTGAACAGTTAGGCTTATCGATTCCCGCTTCCGCGAAAATATTGGATGCAGGCTGCGGCCCCGCAGGCATTTTTATTCAGTTTCCTAAAAATGAAGTGATGGCAGTTGACCCGCTGTTGGGGGAGTATGAGCAGCTTTCGCATTTCCCGAAAGGGGAAAATAAAAAGACCCAGTTCCAAAAAGCAACGCTTGAGGAGGCGACTTTAGATACCTATGATTATGTCTTTTGTCTCAATGCCATCAATCATGTGTCAGATATCCAAAAGTCGATGGATCAGATTTGTGATGCCGTCAAACCGGGCGGGACGATGATTCTTTCTATCGATGCGCACAATTGGCAGTTTTTCAAACATGCGCTTCGGTTGCTGATGTGGGATGCGCTTCATCCTCATCAATTTGACCGAGGGGAATATGAGGCAATGCTTGCCGAGCGTGGTTTTAAAGTGGACAAGAGGGTTTTGGTAAAGAAGGAATTTATGTTTGATTATTGGGCATTGGTGGCTAAAAGGGTTATTTAGTAAGTGCTCGAACAAAAGTAAACATAGAATAAATGCTTGCTTACTTTTGTGTTCTGATCGAGGCATTTTTTCTTTGCATATCGTTAGATACGGAACTAAAAAATAACAAAGTGTTTGATTCTCATTTTATCTCTGCACCTTCATAAAATGCTCCAATACTAAACCAGTATGCCATAAAAGAGGGCTGGAGTGAATTTAGTTTTTTGCCCTGATGAGTTCCGGAGATTGCTTCTCCCATTACATTCCATTGTGAGCCAGTCTCATCAGTCGCTACGATGGAGCTATCATTGGAATCAAGGGCAGAAAAACGAAGTGTTTGGCCGTCTAAAGTTGCCTTATAAGCAGCCATGAAATTTTTTGATTCATTTCCAAAAACGACAATTGGTTCGCCCTTGAAATCGTCATTGATAACGCCGTTTGCTCCTCCTTTGAAATTGGCGAAGCGATAGGCGACTGATTTTTCTTCGTCAATTAAAGCCAAAACTCTTTCTTTTTCAGGAAGTCGTTCATCTTGATTACTTACAGGAAAATTGATGGATCCATTGGTGCGATAGCCTCCGTAGGGATACCTCCCATAGGTCCTATTAAAGCCTGTATCTGTGCTTACTACTTGTGCATTGGGGAACATGCTTCTGGCAGTCTGCCATTCTGTTTCGAGTAGTGGAAATAATTCAATTGTTCTTCCGGCGAGATCTCCATTGACACAATCCAACCTTATCTGCGACCAGTTACTATCAGTTTCTCTATCAAAGGGAATTAAGTTTGAATTATACAAAAGTCCGCTTACGCCAAATGTGGTTTGTTTTCCATCAATGACTCGATTCCATCCGATACCGGTACCGGTGAGGGGGCAATAAGTCACTGCAAATTTTTCATCTTGGATGCCATCATTAATGATTTCATGCCAATCTAAAATTGGATGCGGATAGATTTTGACTTCATTGCCAACCTTGGCTACTAAGACCAAATCAGTATCGAGCAGATAGCTTTCTACTTGAGCTACGCCAGTAAATTTAGGATTATCAACGGATGGAATACCATCCTTTCCTGGACCTCCATCCAAAACTTGGTCTTCTGGAATAAGCCATGCGCCATTAATGTTAGTTTTTGAGCAAGAGAGTAAAGTAGCAAAGAAAATTAGGAAAGAAAAGAAATTCAACTTTCTCATTATTAGTGATTTATAAATATTTAAAAATTAAATTCAGGTAATTTTGTTTGATTGTTTTTGAGCGATAATTTATAAAACAATCCAACATTGATTCTATAGGTAGGGGTGACTTGAGTATCTTTTACGTAGCTAAAAACCGGAATATCTCCACTCACTGAAAAGGATAGATTTTGATCCGCCCAAAAATTAAGTGCAGGATTTAGAAAAGCCCACCTTCCGCCTGTTCCGGTTTGATTTTCTTCATTAAATCTATCGGGAGCTGCCTGTCGAAGTCTCAATGCTAAAGCAGGTTCTACCAGTTTATTTCTAATTAGGATTTTATCAGATAATCCAAAGTAGCTTTGCCACTCTGTTCCAAATTGATAGGAATTGTTTCCCAAATAGGAGTTGTTTTTCCCTTTTGCAGTTAGAATCGTTCTTGCGAAAAATGACGTGGTTGGGCGAAAGCCCAATGATTGTTGGAATTCTAAAAGGAAAATCCCATCCCAGGCCCCACTTCCGGGTTGCAAGTCGGCGTTGAGCTGAAGGTTGTTGTTATTTAATTTCGTTGATGAGCCTGTGGGGAGTTTAGTTCCCAATGCACCTGTGATGATTCTTCCTTTGTTTTCTTGTCGGTGCAAAATGTATTTGCCTAAGACCACCAAATCTCCTAAGCCATTGGTTCTGGTAAGATCTGAAACTTGTCCTAAAAATCGAATCTCTCGCTCTTGTCTAATCCAAGGCACAAAAACATCAAAGCTTAATTGGTCAGTAACAGAAAAACCAGTTTGCAGCATCAGTGTACGGGTGAGGCGAGACCGAGTACCACTTTCGATTCTATCTGTTCCTGATTTTAGGGTGTTCAAGGCATTTACATCATAGTTTAAGGAAACCTGAATGGTTTTAGCCTCGGCAGTGGGTAAGCCTAAATTATTGGCAGTAGGAACGCCTCCCGAACAGCAGGTTTGAGCAGCTATCTGACCTAAAAGAAAAAGTAAAAAAGATATGATGATAAGTTTCTTCATAAGGGTCTTAAAGTCAACTACTAAAATACACTTTGGATTTTAATTCGTTTTCATTTAGAAATTTAGTTGTCTCATTTTAGACCTTTGGATTTAGAAATTATGGCAGAAATGTCTTGGATTAGTAGTTCGGGTGCTTATAAAAAATGGTTCTTGGACAAAATTCATGGAACTTATGAAAAATGAATTCGAGAAATCGGGAGATCGAGATTTCGGGAACAAAACACGTCTCGAAATCACGATTTCTCGAACTCGAAAATCTTTGATGAAAAAATTTTAGATTTTGTGCTCCACGTATTTTGTCTAAGAACCAAAAAAATAAATCATGGCAGGAGGAGACTGGAAAGATATGTTTGCAGCAGTGCAGAAGAACGATAAGGAATTGGTTGCGTACCATTTGCGGATGGGGATTGATCCAAATTATCAACACCCTGAATTCATGACGACCTTTTTGCTTGAAAGCGTCAAACAGGAACATTTCGAAATTGCTCAGCTACTTTTAGAAAATGGGGCGAATCCAATCGTAAAAGAGATTTGGGGCGACCACACGCCTTTGTCTTTGGCTCAACTGAAAGGAAATCAGGAGTTGGTTAGTTTGATTGAGGGGTACCTTTAAATCGAAGTAGAGAATCCGCTTAAATTTTAATGGAATTGAGTGCCGAAGTAATTACTTAAAATCAAAAAACGCAAAGAATCTTTCGATACCTTTGCGTTTTTTATTTTGGATGGTGTTCTATTTTTGGGTTTTGCCGGAGTGTGGAATAGCCTCTTTAAAAAAAAAATTCCTACACCTTAGAAGGGACGAAGGTGTAGGACCTAAAACATACTATGAGAAAACTGAAACGAAGATAGGCCCACATCTCAGTTATATTTCGGCAGAATTAGGATTGGTTAAGTGAGCTTAAGAAAACGGTCGTTTTCGCTTAGAAAGCGGTACTTTTGGTAAGTGAATGGCAATTAATGTGATTTTTGTAAAGAAAACGGTCTTTTTTTAAGTCCAACTTTTTAATTGATTTTTATTGATATGTATAACTTGCTGATAGTTAATTTTTCATAAAATTATAAAAAATAAATACTGAAAATTTACTGCCTGTTTTGGACAAAGATTACCTTTCGGCAAAACAAATTAATATTATTTACATTTGAATAGTAGCTTAAAGTTTTAGATAAAAATTACTTGATGAACCTTTCTGAAAAAATAAATTTTGCAGTTGTCAGTCTTTTTGTGCTACTCCTTTTTATTGGATGTAGAGATGCTTCAAAAGAGGAAGTTGAAGAGCCGCCTGTTATTGTAGTGAGTGGTTTTGAGACATTCTATGAGCAATTTCATGCAGATACTGCTTACCAATTGTCGCACATTCGTTTTCCTTTGGAAGGAATGCCTTCTTATGCAGACGGAATGGAGGAAGATATTTCAAAATTCAGATGGCAAAAGGAGGATTGGCTGATTCATAAAAAAATGAATGACGAAGAGTTTGAGATAAAGTTTGTGGTATTTGACGAAAGTCTAATTACGGAGATTATCAAGCATAAAAGCAAGCAGTTAGCGATTGTGCGGCGGTTTGCCAAATCGGATGGTGAATGGTTTTTGATTTATTATTCAGGTTTAAATCCTTTGCGGAAATGAAAATACTTATGAAACGGATTTTTTTCTCCCTATGCGTTGGTGTTTTGCTTTTAGGTTTCACTCATCCATTTCACGTAAGTCGATGTGAGATTGATTTCAATGACCAAGAAACAGCAATGCAAATCACACTTCATCTGTTTATAGACGACATCGAATTGGCATTGGAAGACGCTTATCCAAAGCCTTTAAGAATCGCAACACGAAGAGAGGCAAAGGTGGTGGACTCGCTCCTGATTGACTATCTGAACCAGCATTTAGCTATCTCAAATGGCACCCAACTGCTTGATTATGAGTTTATTGGAAAAGAAGCATCAAAGGATTGGTCTGCTATTTATTGCTATTTTGAAGCTCCAATTGAGTCGTTTCCAGAAAAGTTGAAAATCAAAAATTCGATTTTGACAGACATTTTCGATGACCAACAAAACATGTTAACTATCACTCGCAGCGAGAACAAAAAGTGGGATGCAATGTTTTTCAGAGGTCATCGAGAAGAAGAAATAGATATGACCAATGATTAATCAAATCTTTAAGTCGATTTTTATTCTACCGATTCGTTTTTATCAACGATTTCTTTCTCCAATGATGGGTTCAAATTGTCGCTTTACGCCCACGTGTTCAAACTATATGATGATAGCGATTGAGGAGTGGGGGGTGATTAGAGGTATCTGGATGGGGACAAAGCGAATTTTTAGATGTCATCCTTGGAATAAAGATGATTATCATGACCCGGTTCCAAAACGAAACAGTTGAAGCCCTAACTTCGTAATTTTAATTATTTTTGCGTCTTAATTTATTTATCCAATGTTTCAATCCATTTGGGAAGATCTAAAGTTAGCATTCCGTCAAGGAAACATGGTCATCAGACTCATTCTGATCAACGTTGCCGTATTCATAATCATGGCATTGCTTCCGATATTT
>CALCJP010000001.1 GCA_937967625.1 uncultured Saprospiraceae bacterium | reverse complement strand
TTATTCGTCCAACTCGATACGATGCCTTCTTGCTCCAAGTCTGACTCAGATTTGTAGCTTTTGTACTCGTTTTGTAAGTTGTTGAAATTCAGCTCCCAAGTGCCAAGTTGACTACGCAATTTTTCTATTTCTGCGTCACGTTCGCCCACCTGTCCTTCTAATGTACCATACTTATTAGTCCATTCTGATACGATGCCATCGTAGGACTCTTTGGAGCTTGATTGGTAAGTGCTGTACTCACCCTGCAAGTTGTTGAAGTTCAATTCCCAATTGCTGATAGTGGTTTCTAATTCAGCGATTTTGGCGTCGCGTTCACTCAATTGAGATTCAACAGAACTGTATTTGTTCGTCCACTCCATGTTGAGATCTTCATACTTTTTCTTCCAATCTGCCGCTTCTGTTTTGGAGGTATTCCAATTGGTATTAAGCGTTTTGAGTTCTTTTTCAGAATTGGTTTTGTACTTATCATATTCGGCCCTTAGAGCAGCATGTGCTTTTTGCTCACCAGAATAATTGCCTTCCAAAGAACCATACTCCCCTTCCAACTTTCCGAAGCTCGCTTCGAGCAAGCTGTACTCCTGAGTAGCGCTTGATTTATAGGTAGCGTAATCAGAATCAAGTTCGCCATAGCGGCTTTTCAGAGAAAGATATTCGGTATCTCTGTTTTCATATTTTGAGCGCCAGTCATTTCTTTCTGATTCCAGATTTAGGTAGTTGGAGTTTAAAGAAGAATGCTTTGATTCCAACAATCCATAGTTTGTGACTGACTGATCGTAGGTTGTTTGGAGAGCGCCATATCTTGTTTTTTCACCTGACAATTCAGTTTCCAAAAATTTGATTCGGAATTGGCGCCAAAGCCATCCGATTAAGCCACCTAAAAGTGCGGCTCCTAATAAGAATAAAAAGGGTAACCAAAAACACATATTATTTGTTTTTTATATTTTAGAGATAAGTAGGAATGCAGGCGCACCCCTGATCTAACTTTGTTCGAAAGAACTAATAACAACTATCGCTTTCGCGAAATGATATTTCGCGAAAGCGATAAAAATTTAGTTCAAGACCACTTCAACACGACGATTTTGCGCCTTGCCTTCTGCTGTATCGTTGCTTGCCACAGGACTATTAGGACCTAAGCCTTTGGCGCTGAGGCGCGCACCGTTGATGCCATTGGCAATCAGGTATTCCATCACAAATTCCGCACGTTTTCTTGAGAGACGGATGTTGCCTGCCTCGCTGCCGCTATTGTCTGTGTGACCGCTTACGGAGAGGTTACTTTCACTGACATTGTCCAGATAATAGATGATGTCTGAGAACGTGCTTCTTTGCTCAGCAGATAGCACCACTCGTTGTTCGCCAGTAGGGAAGTAAAGGGTGATTGGTTTTCCAACCAATTCATCTCTGAGGCGAGGGATTCGATCTTCGTCAGCAACGGTGAAGTCTTCAAACCCTAACGCAATTCCTCTAAATAAGGTATCGCCCTCTGCCATCGTGCTATCCACCAACATATCAGCCAATCTGATTTGCTTTGAATCCACGCCTTTGTTTACAAAAAGCTGTTTCAGTTGATTGGCTCTTGCGAGTCCTAAGGTAGGTAAGATACTGTTGTTCGTCTCATCGTCATCATAGTGCCCTGTGATGACTAATGAACGGTCTGAATGACCTCTCAAATAGCTCGCAGAAGTATCTACCAAGGCTGCCAATGAGGCACCGATTGGTAAATAATTATAGCCAGAATTGATAAAGTCAAAATGGTCGTTGGCGCCACTCCGGAAACTGTTTCCATCGGCAAGTGACCAGAGATAAGAGGTTTGTTCTTTTGTGTTGTCTTCATCCCCGCAGCCAATGCCACCTAAAAATCGACAACATAGAAAAGCTCCTAAAATAATCCATCCGATCAGGAGCAAGATCAGGATGTATAATAACGTCTTGTTCATAAATGTATGTTAGTTTATTCTAATTAATGTGCTTCTTAAAGACTAAGATGAATGAATAAGGTAACGCGGAATCAATACCTATAATTCGCTATTCTTTCAGATAAAAAAAATCAATATTATTGAAAATTTTCTTTGATGAATTTTCCTAAATTTCCTCTCTATTTTTTGTATTGTTCTCCCTTTCAAATAATGAGGTATTCTCTAACTTTTTCCAAACCCTTGATTCGGCGAAAGCCGTCTTAAATACTTGACTTTTCTTCCCAATTGAATCAATATTGCATAATTAAGAAAAATGTTTAGAAATCAAACCGATTGTACCCATGAATTTAAGTTCACGTCTTGTTCCTTTACTTTTAATTGTATTTTTTCAAACCCACCTCATTTTCGCGCAAGCGGATTCCATCACCATCATCTCAGGTATCAATTCGGAAGGATACTTCCAATTGGATACTTCTGGTTTGGGAGGTGATGTACAGGCGGTAGCTGAGATTTTTACACAAGCTTCTGATATCATTGATCAAGTTTCTATTGACGCTGATTACCGATTGAAATATACTACTACGAATGTGTCATTCCCTACCTGTTGCGTCGATGTCAACTTAGATGGCAACAACGCTTCGCGGCGTTACATTTTCAGCTTTTTGGTCACTAACTTCCCCAGTTTGGAATTGGAATATTTCATCGTAAAAGGAGAAACCAGACAAGTGGACCTTCCGGTAGCCAACGAGGCAGACTCTATCTTCACTAATTTGACCCTCCTTTCGGAGAAATACGCGGACATCGAGTACACAGGCAGTTCGCAAAGGACTCACCATTTCGAATTCACGGGCAAGCGACATGGCGTCGAAGAAGTGCTTTTGCAAATGTGTACTACTGACGGTAAGTTTTGCGAGTTCAAAAAAATCACGGTCAACGTTTTCGACCAAGGCAAATTCCAATTGCCTGCACAAATTGACACCACGATAGATAATTGCTACGGCGTTTATCATAGCTACTGCATGCCTACTCTAAGAGCAGATTTCCAAGCATTTGACTGGGAAATTAAAGCTGATGGCATAGATTACCAAACCACCATCGACACCTGCGGCGCTCAAGTTGACATGGTCAAATATACTTTCGGGCAGCTCTTTTGGAACTCCCCCAGACCATTCGAAGTCCTCTCTTGGGAGGTCAACAATGACACCTATTCGGGATTCGTTTTTCACCACTACCCAAAGGTGTTACAATGGATGGACTACCTGCTTGCCGACCGCAGTTGGACGACCCGTTCGTGGGGAATTGAGGGCGCGACCGATGGCGACACTTTTGGCGACATGGTCGTCGTTGATTTAATAACTCGCGACACCTTAATCGTCCAACCAGAATTAAAAACAGGCTGGGTCGATTACGCCTTCCTCAATCTGCCTCATGGCGAATACGATTTTGCAGTCGAGTTTCCTGATTTCGACTTTGAGATGAATTCACAAATCAAAATCAATTGCTCCAATTTTGATGGCTTACAACATGTCTATGACACCATCGAGGTCAATGAATCAAAAACAGATTTCCTCTGGTCGCCCAACATCCGCTACCCCGTAACCAATCCAGCTTACAGCCCTCCGGGCAATGGCAATAACGTAGAGTTCACCTACAACCCCTCCAACCAAGTCCTCGAATATCGAGGTGCGATGGCAGGCAGTGACGAATTCGTTGTGGAGTTTTGTAATGCGCTGAATTTGTGTGATACTTTTTACTATCACGTGGAGGTGTTACCACTTTCTACCATTGGCATTACTGTAACCGTTCCGCCAGAAGCTGATAAAGTCATTTACTGCCCGCGGCAGCCATTTTTCCAACCCATAGAGGCGATTTCTGATTGTCAATTGAGTACCGATGTGAATATCGGTTTTCGTGATTCAATGGTCGTTAGCAATTGCATCAGCAATCGTATCGACTATCGGATTTGGATACTCACTGACCGTTGCGGCAACCGATTAGAGCTTACGCAAAAAATAGAATCTATTGACGACGAGGGACCTACCCTTCTTCAAGCACCCAATGATTTGGTAATCACCTGCCACGAGCCAATTCCGATGACAGAGCCAGTTTGGGAAGACAACTGCGGCTTCATCGTTTATGATAGTTATGATGATGCTCAATCGCTCGATAATTGCCCCAACGTAACCATTTATAGAACTTGGACCGCGAGAGACGTCTGCGACAATACCAGCACTTACGTGCAAAAAATCGAACGCGAAAACGAAGGTCCGTTTTTAATGCACCCCTCCTTACCTGTGATTGATCTACAATGCGGCGACACGACTACTTATGACCCACCTGAATTCACTCACGAATGTGGATTGGACTTCACCGTTGATTTTACAGAAACCGTTACCAACACCGATTGCAGCAATCGCGAAATCCTTCGCATTTGGACAGCAACCGATGAGTGTGGTGAAATGACTACCGATGAGCAAAGTTTGATTTATATGGATTTTGAGCCGCCGATGTTTGATGCTCCTTTGCCGCAATCAGTGACTATTGACCAAACAGCGGGGGAACCAATCCCACCCGTTTGGCAACCGACGGCGACTGACAATTGCGGTGATGTTACCAATATTGAATTTGAAGAATACATCGGCAGCAGTTTTTCCTTGCCAGAAATCATCTCTATGAATCGCCACTATGACGCATTCGATGAGTGTGACAATATTCAGACGCATATCCATCACATCACTATCAAAGTTGATCCAGTTTGGCCAGGCGATACTGATGATGACGGCGACGTGGATGGCGAAGATCTCTTTCCAATTGGTTTTGCATTTGGCACCAACGGACCAGTGCGACCCAATGGCGACATGGTCTTCCGAGCGCAACCTTCGCTCAACTGGGGACGCACCAATGGGCGCGTAGATTTCAAATATAGCGACACCGACGCTTCAGGCGATATTGACTTCATCGACACCTTTGCGATTCATAACAATTGGGGGATGATTCACCCAAAAGCACCAGAGACCAAACCCATCGGAATCGTCGAAAACCTCCGTGCTGAATTGGCTTTTGTCAACCCCAACGGCTGGGCAGCTTTTGACCTCCTTTTGGGCAGTGATGCGGCAGTGATTGAGGATTTCTACGGAATTAGTTTTGACTTGCTCTATGACTCCGATCTGATAAATAAAGACTCCGCCTACGTGGACTACTCCGGCTCATGGGCAGGGCAGGTCAATAATGACCTCATCGCGATTCAAAGAAATTTCCTTTCGGAAAAAACCTACCGCACTGCCATCGTTCGTAATGATGGAGCAGGCATAACTGACGTAGGTAAAATTGGACGTTTCTATTTGAAAGTTCGATTACCATTGCCTCCGACTTTGTCTATCAACATTCCAGAAGCAAAAGGAATTTACCTTGATGGAGAGGAGTTTACTTCTACCGCTTTCGCGGAAACATTTAATCTGACTTCGGCAACTGCAACCGTATTTGACGAAAGTCTATTTGAGCTTTCGCCCAATCCTACTACTGATAAAGTGGTTTTGGATTTTCATCAATCGTTGCGAAATGCACGGGTGCAAGTAACTGATTTGCTGGGCAAGGAAGTCAAACAACTTACTGTCAATGGTCAGCAAAAAATGGAGTTGTCATTAGGGCATTTGCCGAAAGGCACTTATTTGATTAAGGTCAAGAGTGGTGATAGCCATAAGGTGGAGCGAGTAGTGGTGCAGTAGTCACTCCCACCCTGCCCACGAATGAAATTCGTGGGTTGCCGTCTCTCTTTTCGGCAACCTATGAATTTCATTCATGGGCAGATAATATATCTGTTCATAGGAAAATTCAGTAGCTTTGCCTCGCAACCAAAATAGGCAATGAGCACGCGCAACAAACTTCAGAAATTCGCAGAAAATCTTTCCTTTCCGAACGTTTTCGAAAACTTTGTGGTCAGTCAGCCGCAGTTGATAGGACAAAACGGAGCTAAGGTCGATTTGAAAGGTAAATGGGCTGCCGAGCATTTTAAAAATGACAACCCTATCACTCTCGAACTCGCCTGTGGTCGCGGCGAATATACCCTCGACTTGGCGCGACGCTATCCCAATCGCAACTTTATCGGTATTGATATCAAAGGCGCTCGAATCTGGCGTGGTGCTAAAACGGCTTTAGATGAAAATCTTACCAACGCCGCCTTCCTTCGCACCCGTATCGAAATCTTAGATCACTTTTTTGAAAAAGGTGAGGTCGCTGAAATTTGGATTACGTTCCCTGATCCATTTCTTAAAACAAGGAAAGCGAATCGAAGATTGACCAGCCATCCTTTTTTGGATCGATATAAAAAAATCCTTCCTGATGATGCGGTGATTCATTTGAAAACGGATTCGCCAGAATTGTATGAATTTACGGAAGAAGTGCTTCCAGAGCATCCTGATTTTGAGATTGTTTATTCAGACTTTGACATTTACACTAAGCCGCTCCCTATTCCTGAATTGGAAACTAAAACCTACTACGAAAAAATGCATTTGCTTGATGGGCGAAAAATCAAATACATCAAAATGCAGCGAGTGAACTCGTGACTCCTACCCTGTTTTTTTTGCTTTTCAGGAAATAAAATACCCATTTCTTAGAGCAACCTTAATATTTTGTTTTGAAAAACAATAGAACTGTGGCTTAAAATTTGCCACCCTATTAATCCTACCCTTCGTCATCGCCCTCCGACAACACAACAAACACATGAAAAATTTCCTGATCTTAATCGCGATGATGAGCACTTTCTGCTCATTTGGGCAAAACATGACCAACAAAAAAATCGATGCCATTCTTCAGAAACATGCCATTCATTTGGAAGGAAATGAAGGTGGATGGGAGGCCGTTATTGACCAACGACCTATCCTGATCGTCAGTGATGATGCCGCCAATCGATTGCGGATTTTCACCTATGTGGTTGAATTTGAAAAACTTGGAAAAGGCGAAATGGAAATGCTCCTTCGCGCCAATTTCCAATCTGCGCTTGACGCAAAGTATGCTATTTATGAGGGACTCGTGATAAGTGTTTTCACGCATCCATTTAATGAGTTAACGCCGGAGCATTTCATCAATGCGCTCCACCAAGTGAATAATTTGGCTGAAAATTTTGGGACGTCTTACTCCAGCACTCAATTTGTTTTTGGATTGGGAGATGATGCCAGCCCTAAAAGCAATATGCGAATCAATGTAAGACCAGGAAAGGGTGAGGTGAGGAATTGATTATTGATTATTGATTATTGATTATTGATTATTGAGCAACTAAGCAAGAATGCCGAAGTTTCAAATTGAAACTTCGGCATTCTTGTTTTTAGGTCTTTTCTTTTGACTTTCGTCAAATATTAAGGTCATTATCTCTCGAAGAGGACGATGCGAGACTTCGTTTTCCCGAAAGGGGGAAAAAGTATCATCTAAAAAAGGGCGGTCGCTTTCTATTCTGCACCTACTTCTTGCGGTACTTCTTTGCGAACTTTCATCTTCGGCAATTCGATAAAAAAGTCGGTGCCTTTGCCCACCACAGTGTTGAAATAGAGGCGTCCGTTTGCCATTTCGATCATGTCTTTACACATCGCCAAACCGAGTCCCATACCCGAACTTCGGGTGGTAAAATGCGGTTGAAAGACTTTGTCTTGCATGTCTTCCGCAATTCCCTTTCCGTTGTCACTGACTTTGATAACAGCCATCGTGTCCTTTTCAAAAAGGGAAATATCCACCTTCCCGCGTCGGTCAGTTGGGATGGCTTGCACGGCGTTACTTACCACATTATTGAGCACGCGCCTGATTTGGCTCTTATCTGCAAAAGCGGTCAAAACGCCTTCCGGCAAGAAAAGTGAAAAATCAACATCTTGGTTTTCGACATTGAGCAGATAGACCGATTCTACCAACTCGTTGAGTTCGAGTTGGGTATTTTCGGGCACCGGCATTTTCGCAAAATTGGAGAATGCAGTTGCTATCTCAGCGAGGTTTTCGATTTGTTCGGTAAGTGTCGTTCCAACTCGTTCGATGAGGGGTTGGACGCGTTCCGGATCGGGGTCCACCTTTGAGGCGTGTTGGAGATACTGAATGCTCAGTTTCATCGGCGTGAGCGGATTTTTTATCTCATGAGCTACCTGCTGCGCCATCGTTCTCCAAGCACCTTCTCGCTCTGATTTTTTGATGATTTCGGTAGAGGCAGCTACTTTTTCGAGCATTCGATTGTAGTCATCAATCAAGTCGCCCAACTCTCCTTTTCCTTCCCAAATCAGCGGCTCCGGGCTTCCTAACTTGAATCGACGGAAGCGATCTCCAATTACCGCAATCGGTTTCGTAATCGAATTGGCGACTACAATCGCAATCGCTGCGGCAGCCAGAAGGAGCAGTACATATACATTGAGCAGCGTGCCCATAAATTCATAAACGCCATCCTTTAGTTTCCTCTGCTTGGCATAATAAGGCAAACCAAGGAAGGCTAAAATTTTGCCGTCAGGCTGCTTGAGCGGCACATAGGCAGCTTTGTATTCGAGGTCCCCAATCTTCTCTGATTGGATATTTTCACCTCTATTTTGACGCACGAGCGCATGGTAGGAAACCCCTCCCATTTTGGGCGCAATAATTCCTTTTTTGAAAATATCTGTTTCAGTGGAAGTGATAAGGTTGCCATGCAGATCAAAGACGTTGATGTCCATCCTATGAATGGGCGAAACGGCTTTAACGAGTTTGTCCCAATTGATTTTTTCGGGGTCGCCTCCGTTTTTGACTTCAATCTCAATCTCGCGTTTGGCATCCAAAACGACTGAGCCTAATTTTCTGCGTAAGCGGTTTTCATGATAGTCATCGGAGGTATCTCTAAAATAAACCACCGTCACAAATCCAATCGCAATGAAAGAACCCAAAATGGTCAAAATCACTGCCATTTGGATTTTGCTACGCAAGGTTGGGCGTTGATAGATCGTCAACTGAAGTACCTCTGGCAACATCTTCGTGAAAGTGTTGATGATCGCCAAAACCAAAATCGTCAACCCCAACAAAACGAAGAGATAAGAAAAGAGCGAAATCGAACGAAACAGGTCGGGCGTCTGCCTGCGCAACACGACCAGCGACCGCGCATCTTCAGATTGATAGACCACTTCCGTGAAATCTTTTCCCTCTGGCTCCAATACCATCGAACTTTTCTTGGCTGTCGCCAAAATATTGTGAAAATCATCTGCCCTCGAAGCATAGAAACTTCCGCTTGACTCCACTAAATTGCTATCGCGATAGACGGCATAATCGTAGAAATCAAGAAAATCTAAATCTTTGAAATTTTGATTTAAAATCAACTCCGTGTAAACCATCGACTCTCGGCGAAGTCGCTTTTTGGCTTCTATACTTAAAGTGACTTTTTCCTCTTGAACGTTTGGATTATTGACTTCCAACTGTCCTAAAAAACTGTACATGCGTTTTGGCTCATCTATCTTAAATACCCTTTTTTTGTAAGTGGGTTGTAGATTGACGCCAGAGGTTGCTACTTGCTCTCCTGCCAGCGAGTAGGAAAAGGAATAGATATTAAACAAGTACTCAAACTCTGAGTATATCTCCTCCATACGGCGCTGAATCTGATTTTGTCGCAGCGTGTCAGACTCATTTGCTCGAAAGAGCATTTCATTAAATACAACATCCTTAGAAAGAGAATCTATAAATAATTCTAAATTATCAACAGCGGAGCTGTCTTGCCAAACAGATAGCTTTTCTGCATAACTAAATCTACGCATCAGGTCCTTGTCCTCATTGTAATTATAGAGCAAAACTGCCGAAGAGGAAGAGAAAATCAATAGCCAAATCCCCAACCAAATCACTGTTGGGTTTTCGACTTTGATGTAGAGATCAAAAGCAAAAACAAAAAGCGAACTTCCCAATGCCAGCAAAGCGATATTGATGTCTAAATCAGTGGCATACATGATTGGAATCGCAGCCGCCAAAGCACAAAAATGCGCCAAGACCCTTTTCTTATATTCGAGTCCTGTTTTCTTAATGGTCAGCATCATCCGATGGCAAAAAAGGAATAGAGCGAAAAGCAAAAAGATGATTCCTAAGATTGCCAAGACACTATAAATACTGAGCTGAAAAATATTATCAAAATCAAAGGTGATCCCTGAATCAAGCACAAGACTTTTAAAAACACTCGTCACCATGACTATGCCCAAAATAATGGAAAAGTAGTTGAGCGTCGTCAACAAAAACTGAGGCGTCTTGGAGATATGGATCATCTCCTTCACTTTAAACTCTCGGTGAAAAAACACCATCATCCAAAGCAAAAGCAAAATATCAATCAGCAAGGTGCCGAGGTTGTAACTAAGCACCGGCGTTTCGAAAGTCTTTGCAAAAATTTCGAGGTTATTGAACTTCTGTGAAAAGTTAAGAAAGCTCAATAAGAGACGACAAACCACCACTGAACTTATCAAAAAAGCAGCCCCCCAATAGGGTCGATACCGCTGCACGATTTGCCGTGCTATGCTATTGATAAACACACACAAAGCCAATGCCGCCAAGAGAAAGAAAAATAAAATAAACTTTTGTTGAGGTGCGTCTTTGAAGCTCTTGTTTGCCGAAAGAGTGAGCAAATGTTTTCCGTCAAGGGCATTCACTTTATGGCCTGAGTCAGCAGAGGAAATATGAACCTGATATGGAATGTAATCACTCGCTGCAAACCAATTTTCGAGATAATCACTTTCCAGCCTAAATTCATTTTTGATAGGAATCAGTGCGACCAATTTTCGCCCATCAGCGTCCTCTTCCGTAACCTTATACTGATAGTATCCATTGGAAAGTTTGAGTAAAGAATCACTGCCTTTTACCAATCGATTTTTTAGCTTCCGCAAATCACCCGGCAGAATATTATTACGACTCCAAAAAACCATCGAATCTCGCTGATAGACATACAATCCATAGGGCTTCGCCGACAATTCTCCCAGTTCCTCTAAGATACTTTTCTGAGCATCATCAGAAAGTTGGGTGGGTCTAAACACCATCTGATATAAATCTTCCTTTTGGGAAAAATGCTCCTCAACTTCCTTCTCAAGTGGATGTAAATAGTTTTCAATTTCCGTCACATACCCCCTCATGTGAGAGGTTTGATTATTGTTGCGGTCAAAAAGTACCGCAAGCACAACAAAAACACCAAAAAGGCTTAACGCTATGGTTTGTGTTTTGGTCATAATGTTCCGGGTTTATAAAATTTTAAAGAGCTGGGACAAACAATGTATTACATTTTTTAAAATGTAAAAGTAACTGATTTCCATTAGGAAAAAAACTTATATGTGAGTTTAAACCATAGAAATCCCAAAATTGGATAGACTATTAACACTGCTCTATTGAAATCAATTGCTTTTTCAAAATCAAAGTGATGTAAATGCATCACCGCACGAGTCATGCCACACCCCGGACATTCTACTCCAAATAGTCTTTTATGGATGCATAATACCCAATTTGAGTTATCAAAAAAGTCGGCAGGCAGCAGCCAGAGGACTAATGGTATTAATCCCCATAAGACTTTTCCCAATTTCTGTATATTCGTATTCTTAAAAACCATACAAAGCGTTCAAGATGAAAACTACTATTTTTTCAGTGCTTATTGTAATTACCATTTGGTTACCAAACCCAATAAGTGCTCAATCAATTGATTCCACTCAAAATCAATCACCTAAGTTTACTTTAAAAACTGATTTGAATGCCCCCTTACGGGGAAATCCAGCCATCAGCTTCATACTTGATTATCAGCCCAAAGGAGGGCTTACCCACTCGTTTGGTTTAGATATAGTCTATAACTTTATGGAGCAGGGAGGTTTGTTTCAATTACCATACAGTCCAAAATTTAAGGGACCATCTGGTGCAATTTCTTATGCTATAAAACCGCCAACAAATTCCAAATGGTATGTGGGAGGCATCACCCATTTAGGAGCATACACCCTTTCCTTTCAGCAAATCCATTGCCTAGCTTCAGAGCAACTTGACTCAGAACCCATCTGTAAATGTACCCAATGGGGAAGGAATAACTTCAACCATACCAATCTCAAATTAAACATAAGTGGACTATTTGGATATCAACTCAGATTCAAGAAAATTACTATTGGTCAGGAGGTTAAAATTGGAGGCTATCGGGTTTGGAATTTGCGACGTGCGCCATTACAAGAAGACGTCATCAATTGTCCTGACATTGGCTCAGGAGTAATGGAGAGCAGCATTTACTCCCAGCTCTCTCTTGTCAGAAATGACACTAATTTTTTAGAAGGCAGCAAAATTGGAGTTGCTTTTCAGGCATCATTGTTTCTTGGCTATCAATTTTAAAATTATGAAACCAATTATTCCCATACTAACCTTAATTTTTCTTTGTGGATGCAATCAAAAGCCATCCGGCGACCTCACCTTTATAGAAGGAAAATTGGTCAGTAATATTAACCAAAGTCCTCTTGCCAATCAGCAAGTATATATCATCACAGGTAGCACAAGTTTCCTTTCTGGAGGAGTCGATCAATCCACTCCTCCTTCAGATTCAGTAAAGACTGATGAGCTTGGAAATTTTGAATATGCCTTTTTTCATAACCAATGTTGTCGATACTATTTCAATTTGGCTAAAGATTATTGTTTTGAACTTCAAGGAATTAAAGTTGCCACTCGCTATCGCCCCATTCTCAGAGCAGCCCCGTTTTTCCCACTACTGAATATCAATGTTAAATCTGGAACTGATAGTCTTTCCAATATCTCCTTATCCCTAAGTTCAGATAACTTTTGTGTTGGAAATGACAATTTTAACGCCTGGGGCATACCCGTTGGTTACGATACTACCATCGTCTTAAATGTTCCTCAATTTGTAGACCTAACCGTCACCTACCAAAAAATCAATTTAGATAGAACCGTCACCAGAGAGCAAAAAGGAGTAACCATTCAAGATCAACCTGTGCAACTTTTCTTTGATTAATCACCTTTCCATAAATAAAGATACCTTTGCCTTTCGGCAAATGATTTAATAGATCATGGAACAAAAAAGTCTTGTTTCTTGAATCTTGCAGCGAAGCGATCTTGCATCTTTATACCTCATTTACCGAAAGGCAAAAAGAAATAACACTGCTCCCTACTCTGTCGCGGCTCCGATCTCGTATCGGAGGTGAGGAAAGTCCGAACAACGTAAAGCACCGTACCAGTTAAGCGCTGGGTGTCCGCCTCGGCGGATAACAGAAAGTGTCGCAGAAAATAACCGCTTTTGCGGTAGGCAGTGGGCAGTAAGCAGAGGCAGTCGTTTCCAATGGAAACGTTGCAAACTGTAAACTGCCTACTTAAAACTGCCTACTGAAATAGTAAGGGTGAAAACGTGCGGTAAGAGCGCACGCATCGGCTGGGTAATCAGTCTTTGGGATAAACCTTGCGGGTTGAAATGTCACATATATCGTGGGTTGAGGTTCGCTTGACCGACGCTTCATCTTCACCCCACCACCGGTGGGAAGGGAGAGGGAGCACCACGAAGGGTAGGCAGCTACAGGCTACTTGTGAAGGTAGTCGTAGATAAATGACAGAGCTCGACAGAATTCGGCTTATCGGGGAGCAGTGTTTTATTGAACCACAAAAGACACAAAAGAGCCACATAAGATTGGGCGCTTTTGTGAATCTTATGTGTCTTTTGTGGTTTAAAATTCAGACGTATTTTTTCCTCGCTTTCGCGAAATATGCACATTTCACGAAAGTGAAAAATAAAATAGATTGAAAAAAAGACATCACAAGGCAGGCAAAATCAACTTCCGTGAAAAAGGTAAACTGACCACCAAATCGGAAGTAGCAAGCATGTTAGGAAAGCAAACTGTAGTCGGTATGCGCCTCAACAAATATGTTGCACATTGTGGCATTTGTTCGCGTCGGCAAGCAGCAGATTTGGTAAAAGCAGGAAAGGTAAGAGTCAACGGAGCGGTAGTAAAAGAACCATTCTATCAAATTCAAAAAGATGATAAAATCGAATACGACGGCAATATCATCCAACCCGAAGGGCGCACCATTTACCTCCTGATGAATAAACCCAAAAACGTCATCACCACCCTCAGCGATGAGCGCGGACGCACGACGGTCATGGACATCATCGGCAAGGAGGTGTCGGAACGAATCTTCCCGGTCGGAAGGTTGGATAGAGATACGACTGGTTTATTGGTCTTTACAAACGATGGGCAGTTGGCGCAAAAACTCGCGCATCCCAGCAAAAAGGTGCAAAAAATCTATCAGGTCTTTTTGGACAAACCCGTCACCAAAAAACACTTGGAACAAATCGCCGAAGGCCCAGAGCTGGAAGATGGAAAAGCAATAGTCAACAAGGTATTCTACACCGATGAAAAAGACCAACAAGATGTGACTATCGAAATCCACATGGGCAAAAACCGAATCGTTCGTCGAATTTTTGAACACTTTGGGTATAAAGTAAAACGCCTGGATCGAATTTATTACGGAGGCTTGACGAAGAAGGATTTGCCGAGGGGACAGTTTCGGTTTTTGAGTGAACGGGAGGTGATTATGTTAAAGCATTTTTCGTAGATATGAGAGATATTTTTTTGAACCACAAAAGGCACATAAGGGACACAAAAGGTTTTGGTAGAATTTCTTTTGTGCTTCTTTTGTGCCTTTTGTGCTTCAAAGCTACCGCCCAAGACGAAGCAGAAAAACCAAAACCTTACGAACTCTCTGGTTACATCAAAAACTTGCAATCTGCCTATGTAATAGATAACATCAACCCCTTCAATCCTTCTAAGAAATTAGTCATCTCAGACAATCTGCTCCACAATCGCCTCAACTTCAAATACTTCCTCAATAAAAACTGGACTTTAAAAACGGATTTGCGAAATCGCTTCTTTTGGGGTGATCAGCCGCAGTTGCCAATTGGTAATTATGCAGAACAACTTGACGCCGCCAATGACTATTTCGACCTTTCTTATGAGTGGTCAGACCCAAGTGGTGTGGCGTTGCAAACGATGATTGATCGCGCCTATTTGGAATATTTGTCGGAAGACTGGGAAGTGCGATTGGGGCGCCAGCGAATTAACTGGGGCATCAGCACCTTGTGGAATCCAAACGATATTTTCAATGCGTATAATTTTGCTGATTTTGACTATGAGGAGCGACCTGGGAGCGATGCAGTGCGCGTTAAATTTTTTCCCAATTATAGTTCAAGTATTGAATTGGCAGCGAGCATGGCGGATTCTTTGGAAGCAGCAACCATTGCTGCCAAGGGTGGCTTTAATCTAAAAGGTTATGACATTCAACTCCTCGCAGGTGTCGCGCAAAATGATTGGGTCTTCGGCGGCGGTTGGGCTGGTAATTTGAAAAATGCGAGTTTGAAAGGGGAGTTCGCCACCTTCATACCAGTGGATACTGGAGCCACCAGTTTCGCGCTTACTTTCAATGTCGATTATCAATTTAAAAATTCGCTTTACGCGAATGTTGGTTTTTTATATAACTCGCTCGGCGCTACCGCAGGCGATTTGAGTCAGCTTTTCACTTTAGAGATTTCTGCAAAAAATCTCTATCCGTTTCGATATACGGTTTTCACGCAGTTTGGCTATCCACTCAATCCGTTGACCAATTTGGGAGGGGCGATTATTTACTCGCCCGTGGAGTCACATGCGGTTTTCTTCACACCTACCCTCACCCGTTCGCTTCGGCAAAATTTAGATTTGGACTTCGTGGCGCAAATTCTTTTCAATGATGATGGGATGAAATATAGGTCTCCGGTGCAGGCGGGATTTTTACGAATCAAGTGGAGTTATTAAACACGGGGGACGGGGGATGAATTTCGTTACACAATATCCCATTCATCCACTTCACCTACCACCCAATCTGTCCAAAGCGTAAACTGAACCTGAACTAAATTATCTAAATCTGCATCCTCAAAAAGATAAGCCAAGGAACTGTCTTTGTGAAATGAAATTGAAAAATCGGCAGTAACCTTCTGATAATCATAATGCCAAGCATCTGGAACTCCATTATGACTTGAAGTGACAATTTTGCCATCCTTCCCTTCGATGATTTTTCCTACAAAATGATACCAGCCTGAGTAAAAATATTGCTGCCGCTTCTTATCAAAGTAATGAGGAACCGCTTCTACCAATGCCATATAATCAATTCCAACTTCCGTAAAAAATTCTTTTACCCTTTCGGGAAATGGGTTTGATTTTTTAAAAATTGTAAACAAATTAGTACAACCATTACAACTGCAAGGATCCGAAAATTTGGCGCAAGCCACCCGCGTCCTTTCATCATCATATTCAAAACCCCACCTACCAAATTCAATAGTTTTCATTCTGAAAATTTACTAATCAACTTCTTCATCGACTTCTCAACTTGCTGATAATCAGGCATTTCTGAACCCGTAAAGAGCACCATCCAAGCATAGCATTTGCCGGACTTGTCTGCCGTGGCTGAAGGCATCAGTTTTTCAAAAAGAGGAGCTTTATGTAAACGGTAGGCTTCACGGATGAGTCGCTTGATTCGATTGCGATCGACGGCGCGTTTGAATTTCCTTTTTGGAACCGAAACCGTAAACTGAATCGGCACCTCACTTTCTTCAATTTCCATATACACCAAACGCAACGGAAACTTGGCAAATGATTGCCCTTCCCGATTGAAAAGTCGCCCGATGGTTTTGCGACTTTTGAGACGTTCTGACTTTTTGAAAGATTGGGTGCTCATACCTACTGCGGAATGGTGTTCCGCTAATTTATATTTTTCTTTCGCTTTCGCGGAATGCTATCCCACGTTACGTAACAATCAAACTCAACGCAAAAATAATCAAAAAAGCGACCACTGAAAGCAGCCCCGTCATCACCGTCCAAGTTCTTAAGGTTTGGACTTCCGTCAAACCTAAGTACCGATTGACCAACCAAAAGCCGCTATCATTGACATGAGAGAAACCACTTGCACCGGCAGCAATCGCCAAAGTGAGTAACGCCAATTGCATCGAAGAAATTTCCAAATTCAATAAAATCGGAGATAAAATACCAGCAGCAGTTATCATCGCCACCGTCGCCGAGCCTTGCAGCAAGCGAACTATCAATGCCACCAAAAAAGCAGATAACAACGGCATGAAATTATACTGAATGAATTGCTCCGCCAACATCTTCCCCGCCCCACTTTCGACCAACATCTGTTTGAAAACACCTCCCGCACCAGTGATTAATATGATTACACCAGCAGGTCCCAAGGCTTTCATGGAGATGGATTGTAATTCGTCTTTAGTGGCGCCATATCTGATTCCTAAAAAATACAAAGCGAGTAAAGTGCTGATGATCAATGCCACTATCGGATGCCCCAAAAATCCTATCAAATCCAACCAAAAGCCATCCTGATTTTTATATATCGCACCTGTTACCGTATTTGCTAAAATCAAAAGAATGGGAAGTAAAATGAGGCAAAACACCAAACCTACGTTCGGCAAATTGACAGGTACTGATTTTGTCTCCAAGTCAATGTTAGGCACCTCAACATGAATCTTTTTGGAGATATACTTTCCAAAAATCAACCCCGCAATAATCGTCGTCGGCAACCCTACTATGAATCCAAAAAATATCACCCAACCCAGATCAGCTTTGATAATATCTGCCACCGCAATCGGTCCCGGCGTGGGTGGAATAAACGCATGCGTCACTGCCAAACTCGCCAATAGCGGAATCGCAAAAAGCAAAAGTGACTTCCCCGTTTTCTTTTGCAAAGCATAAATCACAGGCACCAAAATGATAAACGCCACATCGAAAAAAACAGGTATCGCAATCAAAAAACCAGAGAGCGAAAGTGCCGTTGGCGCATTCTCAGTTCCGAACTTTTTTAGTAGAAAATCGGAGAGTCGTTCCGTTGCGCCGCTATGCTCCAAGATGGCACCGAAGATGGCTCCCAAGCCAACTATAGTCGCCACGAAACCGAGCGTATTACCCATGCCTTTGATGACATTTTCGATGATGACATCAAATGCCATTCCTGAAAAAACGCCGACGGCTATACTCGAAATGAGCAATGAGATAAACGCGTTGACTCGCAAAAAGAGGATGAGGAAAAGTAAAATTCCAACGCCTCCGAAAAAGGCTAATAGTAGTGTATTGTCCATTGTTTTTTTGTTGAACCATATAAGGCATTTAAGAGCATATAATATCCAAGTGGTAAAACTTATATGTTCTTAAATGCCTTATATGGTTTATTTCCATTCCGTATGAAAAGCACTGTCTCGATCATCCAATCGTCGATAAGTATGCGCCCCAAAATAGTCACGCTGCGCCTGAATTAAATTGATGGATAAGTAACTGGCATTCAATGTTTTGTAATAATTCATTGCTGCCGAGAGGGCAGGAAGTGGCACACCCATTTTCGCAATTTCGCCGAAAGGCGCACTCACATCCCCGATTTCATTTTTAATAAAATCTGAAATGGTTTGGGTCGCCAAAAGGTGTGGCGCATCGGGTTCTTTTTCGAATGCTTCGATGACCAATTTGAGCATATCTGAACGGATGATGCAGCCACCTCGCCACAGTTGCGCAACCGCTGCCATATCAATTTGCCAATCGTATTTTTTGGCGGCGGATTTAATTAGATCGAAGCCTTCGGCGAGAGCGATTAGGCGGGCGAGGAGGAAGAGACCCAAGCATTGACCAAGTGCTACATGTCCCCCTTCGGAGGGGGATACAGGGGGTGGAGTTTGGTTGGAGTGGAAATTCCACCCCCGCCCTTCGGGCACCCCCTCCGAAGGGGGATACTCCCGCGCTCCATGCCCCGACAAAATCCGCTCATTCAACGCCGCCATAATGGTCGGCACCGGCACTCCTAAACTCAACGCCTCTTGCACCGTCCAAAGCCCCGTTCCTTTATGACCAGCGACGTCGAGAATTTGCTCCAAAAGCGATTCACCATTTTCTTTGTAGCGCAAAATATCAATCGTGATGTCGAGGAGGTAGCTGTTGTGCAGCGTCGATTTCCATTGTTCTAATTCATCGGCGATTTGGGAGTTGGAGTGGTTGTGAACATTCTTTCCGATGGCATAGGCTTCGGCGAGCAATTGCATGTCGGCGTACTCAATTCCGTTGTGAACCATTTTTATGAAATGACCAGCGCCGTCGTTTCCAACCCATCGCACGCAAGGTTGTCCGTCGGCTTGGGCGGCTATTTTTTCGAGCATAGGCATGAGTCGCCTTTCGGCAAATGACGAGCCAGCTGGCATAATCGAAGGGCCCTTGAGTGCCCCTTCTTCCCCACCTGAAACGCCCATACCAACAAATTCAATTTCTTCTTCTTTCAAATCCTCAAAACGGCGAATCGTGTCTTTGAATAAGGAGTTCCCTGCGTCAATAATCATATCGCCGCTGTCGAGATGAGGCAATAATTTTTCAATCATCTCATCTACCGGGTCGCCAGATTTTATCATTAATAAAATGCAGCGTGGGGTTTCTAATTTTTGGATAAAGTCAGGCAGGTCATTTGCCGAAAGGAAATTCGAATCTGAGTATTGAGCAACAAAGTCAGCTACCACATTTTCTTCGCCTTTGAATGGCAAATTGTAAACCGCTGTTCTAATATTTTTTGAAGCAAAATTGCGCGCCAAACTTTTGCCCATGACGCCCAAACCGATGACTCAAATCTCCGCTCCCGAAGCAAGTTCGGGACGAGTTTTCGCTAAATTTTGCATGATGCCTTCGATGATAATTCCAGGTGATTCAGTCACTTCAAATCGCATGGCATTTTGAGGCAGCTCAAGGGCTTCGAATTGACTTTTGAGCAAATCAGCAGGCATGAAATGTCCTGATCGCGCTTCCATTCTTTTTAGGATGGTTTCATACTTTCCGTCAAGGAAAACAATACTCAACTCGCTGTCTATCAACAATTTAAGTACATTTCGATATTTTGCTTTAAGCGCAGAACATGCCATCACAAAGCCGTCTTTTTCATGCTGTTGTGCGGCTTTCGCCAAATTTTGCAACCAAGGCATTCGGTCATCATCAGTAAGCGGTTCGCCGCTTTTCATTTTGGAAATATTGGACTCAGGATGATAATCATCGCCTTCCAAAAACGGCACTTTCAACTGCTCCGCCAATTGTTTACCAATAGTTGTTTTTCCACAACCCGAAACCCCCATAACTAAAATGCAATCAGCCATATCTAATTTGAATTTGAAAAGCTAAATTCGCGCTTTTTTAAACATTACCAAATGCGCACCCACCGAATTGCCGTTTCCACCTTCTTTTTCTTTTGCGGATTTTTATTTGCCAATTGGATTGCCCGAGTGCCGGAGGTCCAAGATCATTTCGGAATCAGCCATTTGTTGTTAGGGACGTTGCTCTTGGTGATTTCTTCGGGAGCGATTATTTCCATGCCGTTGTCAGGTTGGATGACTGTAAAGTTAGGGAGCTATCGACTCACTCAGGTTTTCGGAATGATGAGCGCGGTGATGGTACCACTGATGTTGATTTCGACCAATTACCTTTACGTATTGCCTTTCTTTTTCTTTTGTGGATTTTCGTTTGGCGCGACGGATGTGGCGATGAATGCACAAGCGGTCTTCGTGGAGCGAATGTATGAGCGCCCAATCATGTCTTCCTTTCATGCGATATTTAGTGTCGGGACGGCGATTGGCGGCGTGGCGGGAGCGATGTTCTCGCGATTTGAGGTGCCGTTGTTCAGCCACTTAGCAAGCATTTCCGCTTTTGGTTTTTTAATGTTTTTATTGGCTTCGTTTTTTCTCATCAATGATCAACCAGACAAAAGCGAGCAAGAAGAATCAAAAGGATTCATCTTGCCCAACAAAGCGATTTTTCCAATTGCCATTTTAGCGTTTTGCGGCATGACGGGAGAGGGTTCTCTCAATGATTGGTCTGCGTTATTCATGAATGAAGTCGTGGGACAAACCGAAGATTTTAGTGCATGGGCATTTGTGAGTTTCGCTTCTGCAATGACGATTTCTCGTTTTGTGGGAGATTCGATTTTACTAAAAATCGGAAAACGTAAGATACTCATTTACAGTTGTTTAGCCGCAATCACAGGTTTATCGACTGCTTTGTTTTTTGCTACTCCCTACATGACTTTGCTTGGTTTTTTCATCGCTGGTTTGGGGTTGGCGAATGTAGTACCTATCATCTACTCCACTGCCGGCAATATGGAAGGACTTAGTCCCAGCGTCGGCATTGCGATGGCAACTACGATTGGCTACATGGGCTTTTTCGTCGGACCTCCAGTGATTGGTTTTTTGAGTGATGCGTATGGATTGTCGATTGGGTTGTGTTTTACGTTGGGTTTGTTTTTGGTGATGTTTGGGTTGATTTTGCGGGTGCGGATTGAATAGATGCAAGAGGCACGACCGCTTCGCTTCAAGAAGTAAGACTTCATACGAGTGATTGTCTCCCTTTCGGGAAATGAACTTGATGGCAAACAAGCAACCCCATTTGCCGAAAGGCGAAAAAAAAGAAACAAGAGACAAGACCGCTTCGCTATAAGAAACAAGACGCTCTTGATTCTTTACCTTCACCCAACCACTTTCGTGAAATCATACGTCCACCCCATCGTATCAAAATTTCTCACACAAAAAAGACACGATGAAAAAGATAATGCACCTCTGTTTACTGGCACTTTGTTTTGGTTTGATCCTAACCAGTTGCCAAAATGAAGATAATGACCTCT